>JADHWW010000008.1 GCA_016783285.1 Anaerolineae bacterium | reverse complement strand
AAAGAGCAGCCGTCTAGCGCGTTGGTTCACCGTCGCTTGCGCTCAGTATTGTTTTCACCCGCTTCTCAAACTTGCTGCGTGGGAGCATCACGCGCCGGCCGCAGGTCAGGCAGCGCATGCCGATGTCGGCTCCAATGCGGGTCACCTCCCACTCGTACCCTCCGCAGGCGTGAGGTTTGCGCATGCGCACTCTGTCGCCGGTGTGTATTTCAAGGGGGACTTGCTTGCTCATAACTTCACCACGCGTGGCTTGGCGCGGCAGTGCTCGGCCCTGATAATCGCGAGTACATCGTCCACCGCCTGGTCCAGCTCCCCGTCCCGGTTGACGACGACGTAGTCGAATTCGGATAGTCGCCTCATCTCCTCGCGGGCAGTGATGATGCGCTTCTGGAACTGCTCGGGCGAATCGCCTCCTCGCGAGCGCAGCCGCTGCTCCAGTTCTTCCTCCGAGGAAGCAGTCAGAAAGATCAGCACGGCGTCCGGCGCCAGGCGACGGACAGTGGCTGCACCTTGCACGTCCACCCGCATGATGACGTCCCTTCCAGACGCCAGCGCGTCCTGTACATGCTGTTTGGGGACACCCTTGTACTGGCCGTAGACAGTAGCGTGCTCCAGCAACTCGTCCTGTTCGATCATCCTGGTGAATTCCTCGGTGGAGACGAAGAAGTAATCTACGCCGTGCACCTCGCCCGGGCGCGGTAGGCGATTGGTGGCGGTGACAACGGGGTGAAATGGATGACCATGCTCCTTCAAGTGTTGGATCAGAGTGTCTTTTCCTGCCCCCGGTGTGCCGGAGATGACGATCAGCAGGGGCGAAATCTCAAAACTGTACAGGTCGTTTTTCTCCACAGGTTGCTCCCACTTGCGGTATGCCGGTAAATTGGTATACTAGTGGATGGGTCATAGGATTAGGGCAGGTTGCCCGATTTGTCAATCTACAGTTGCACGATCTGCCAATATACCACAACCGGAGGGTGGCGTGCCGATCTACGAGTATCGTTGTCACGATTGCAGGCGTCGTGTCTCAGTCTTCTGGCGTACCTTCTCCGAGGCCGGAGAGGGGACGCCGGTCTGCCCCCGCTGCGGCGGAATCAACCTCACACGCCTGGTGTCCCGTGTTCGTATTGTCCGCTCCGAGGAAAGCCATTTAGAGAACATGGCCGACTCCAGCGATCTTCCTGACTTCGACGAAAACGACCCTCGGAGTCTGGGGCGCTGGATGCGCAAGATGAGCGCTGAGGTCGGAGAGGGCCTGGGGCCGGAGTTCGACGAGGTCGTGGGGCGGCTGGAATCTGGCGAGAGGCCGGAAGAGATTGAGAAGACGATGCCAGAACTGATGGGTGAGGGGGGCGAAGATTTTGGCGGCGGGCTGGACGATTTCTGAAACGTGGAGTGTGAGACGTAAGATGTGAAGATCGTTTCCCTGAGGTCCAATCACGTTTCACGCATCACGTTTTACTTGATTTAGTCTCGCCTGCACCAGCGCTCTGATTTCCGCTTGTACCTCCTCTATTGAGTGGGTGCTATCTATCACCACCCATCGTTCCGGCTCAAGCCTGACCAGTTCCAGAAACCCGGCCCGCACTCGCTGGTGGAACTCCAGCGCCTCTGCATCCAACCGGTTCCACTCGTCCCCGCCCAGCCGCCGGCGCTGTAGACCTTCCTGAGGTGGAATGTCGAGGTAGAGCGTGAGGTCGGGCACGAGGCCGCCGGTGGCGAAGGCGGTGACTGTCCGCAGTGTCTCCAGGTCGAGCCCCCGTCCGTATCCCTGGTAAGCCAGCGTGCTGTCTGCGTAGCGGTCGCTGATCACAATCTTGCCAGCGGCCAATGCTGGCCGGATCAGTTGGGCCACGTGTTGGGCGCGAGAGGCGGAATAGAGCAGGATTTCGGTCCGGGCGTCCATAGCGGTGTTGCGCAGATCGTGCAGCACAGCGCGGATCTGGTCGCCAATGTCAGAACCGCCCGGCTCACGGGTCAATACTACCTCGTACCTCTGCTCGCGTAGCCGCTCTGCCAGCAGGTGTGCCTGGGTGGTCTTGCCGCTGCCGTCGGGGCCTTCGAAGGTGATGAACACTACCGTTTACTCCTCCCGGCGAATCCGCACCCGCCGGTTGGAGCCCTTTCCCGCCGAATGGGAGCCCAGATTGGCGGTGCGGGCCAGTTCGTGCTGGCGGCGGCGGATGTAGGCGTTCTGGGGGGAGAGTTCTACCTCCGCCCCCCCTCCCTGTACCTGCTGTATGGCCTCCTCTGCCTCGCGGAGCGCCCGGCGCAGCGGATCGGAAGCCCGGTGCTCCAGGTCGAAGATGTCGCTCAGGCAGGCCTCCATCTGGGCGACGGTGTTGGCTCGCAGAACATAGATAGGCAGCCCCCGGCCTTCCGCGTCCACGACTAGGCGGGGACGTTTGCGGTAGAAGCCCTTGGTGGTGATCAGTGCCGCGGCCTGTCCCAGGTCGTCCGTCAAGTAGGTCGGCACGTGCATGCGGCGGGCGGCTTGCTCCAGCCGATTGCGGGCGATGCCATAGGGGAAGATGCGTACCGGTTCCGTTGCTTCCGGTACTGCATGCTCGGGGCTGGGGGGCGAAGCACCGGATCGTCCGCTCTCCCGCTCTTCCAGAGAGAGCGGGACGGCCCTCTCGGTGTGGATCTCCCCACTGGTGTCCCGGTAACGCAGTTCTGCCTGCAGCGGCCGGCTTCGAAGCAAGGCATCTACCGACTCCGCCACTCTATGGTGGATGAGGAGCCGCTGCCGGTCCTGAATCTCGATCAGCACGTCGAAGGTGGGCGGTGCGCGCCGCTCCAGGATCGTCTTCTGGGTCCTCCGGCGGCGGGCTTCTTCGTCGGAGAGGGTCACGCTCTCGATGCCGCCTAGCAGGTCGGACAGGGTGGGGTTGAGCAGGAGGTTGTCCAGCGTGTTGCCGTGGGCGGTGGCGATCAACTGCACCCCTCGCTCGGCGATCGTCCGGGCCGCCAATGCCTCCAGTTCCCGCCCGATCTCGTCGATGATGATGACCTCGGGGTTGTGGTTCTCCACCGCCTCGATCATCACCTCGTGCTGGAGGGAGGGCATCTCCACCTGCATACGGCGCGCGCGGCCGACGGCCGGATGAGGGATATCTCCGTCTCCTCCGATCTCGTTGGAGGTGTCCACGACGACGACTCGTTTCTTCTCCGCCAGAACCCGGGCCGCCTCTCGCAGCATCGTCGTCTTGCCGACGCCGGGCCGTCCCAGCAAGAGTGTGCTCTTGCCACTCTCAATGATGTCCTGGATAATGGCGATGGTGCCGTAGACGGCGCGGCCCACCCGGCAGGTGAGGCCGACGACGTCACCCTTCCGGTTGCGGATGGCGGCGATACGGTGGAGGGTACGGACGATGCCGGCCCGGTTGTCGGCGTCGAACTCCCCCACCCGATCCACGATGTGCTGTATCTCCTCCTGGGGGACCTCTGTATCCCGCAGCACCACTTCCCCATCGGTGTAGCGGGCCGTGGGGACCCGTCCCAGGTCCAGGATCATCTCCAGCAGTTCATCCCGCCGGCCGATCCGTTGTAGGGCAGATCGGATGTCCTCCGGCAGGACGGATAGCATGGTGTCCAGGTCATCGGTGATGTGGTTGTGATAACTCACTCCTACTGTAAACTCCTCACTGATCTCTACGCCATCCTTAATCGCATCTCGTTGCTGTCTACAAACCCCAGTTCTTCATACAGCGGTTGCCCCACCTCCGTCGTGTGCAACGTCACCCATTGGATCCCCTGTTCCGCCAGCCACTTCAGCATGACCTGCATAATGCGGCGAGCGATGCCCCGGCGGCGGTAGAGTGGGACGGTCACCAGGTTCATAGTATACCCGATCTGGCCTGACAGATTGCTCGGTCCGGGCGGGTGCTGGTCAATCACCACGCCGCCGCTGCCCACCGCCACGTCCGTGGACGTGAACGCCAGCCAGCCGTGGAATCTCCCGGCAGGGACGGCCGCAGCAAAGTAGGCTGTGGCCGCTGCATCGGCGGCGGCCAGTTGCGTAGGGTCGTCGAAGCCCATTGCCTCGAACATCACTCGGCGCAGTCGCACCAGGTCAGGGACATCGGCGACAGTGGCCTGACGGATCGTGATCTCTTCGCTCACTATCCCCGCACCGCCATTTATCACCGGTAGTTTGTCATTTGTCATTAGGCTGAGTCCTATTCTACCGCCGTTTGCCCGAACCGTCAAAGAGGGTCAGTGGGCATTTACCACTACAACCACCCCACCACCTGATCCGCCAGCCTATCCCGGTTCTCCGCCGTCACTTCCCAGGGGGTCACGCTGATTGTCGCCTTAAGAGCGTCCACCCAGAGATTGGGCTTTGCCATTACCGTCGCCACCACTGTGTACGGCCCGCTCACTGCCTGCAGCATGGTCTCCTTGAACGGTCCGCAAAAGAGTTCCATCTTGCCGATTTCATCCACCACCACGATCTGCCCCTCTTGCATCGCCCGCCGGATGGCTGTCACACCTACCCGCTCGATGGTCTTCACGTCCACCCCGTAGCGGCTTACCCGGGGCCGCCCCCGTCCGCGCAGGTTCACGTGGGCCATCACTGCCTCCTGCCCATCCAGCGTCACCAGGCGGAAGCCCTTGCGCCCGCCGGGGCCGCGAATCTCTTCGGTATAGAAGCCGCCGGCCCACTCGCCCAGCAGTTCCGCCACCGCCTTGATCACCGTCGTTTTACCAATGCCCGGTCTGCCAGTTACTAAGAGGGTGCGTCCCATATTCTCCTCCCGCCTCATTGTAACACAACCCATACCGTTGCCCAAACTCGCAAGCGGGTGTAGAATGGCCTCCTGATCGTCGTGCATCCAGCATCCAGTATCTAGCAACGAGCAACGAGTATGAACCGCGACACCCGCCTGGTGGCACTGGCGCTCCTGCTTTGGGGCCTCGGTGAGGGACTGTTCCTCCATATCCAGCCGCTCTACATCGAACAACTGGGCGCTAACCCTGTTCAGATCGGTGGGCTGCTCTCGGCCATGTCGGTCGTGAGCGCGGTCAGTTTCTTGCCGGCCGGTGCGCTGGCTGACCGGCTGCCGCGCAAGTGGGTGATGTGGGGGGGATGGGTGCTGGGGCTGGCGGGGGTGCTCCTGACCGGGTTGGCCCGCACCTGGCAGTGGCTCATCCCTGGCCTGCTACTCTACTCCTTCTCCGCCTATTGCATCCCGGTGGTCAACGCCTACCTGGCCCACGCAGTGGGCGGGCGCAACCTGGAACGGACTTTCACGACCGTCTTCGCAGGCTACGCCGCTGGCGGGATAATCTCACCTGCGGTGGGTGGCTGGCTGGCCAGGGCGATGACGATGCGCACGGTCTACTTCGTGGCCGCTGCTCTCTTTGCCCTCTCGGCACTCGTCTTGCTGTTCGTGTCTCCGCAGCCCGTGCCCGCGCGGGAGGGGCAGGGCCGGCGCTACCGTTCGCTACTGAGCCGGCGCTTCCTGCGCTTCGCGGCGCTGGTGTGGTTGATGTTCGTGGCGATGTACCTGGGGTTCCCGCTGGCTCCCAACTTCCTGGCCGACGTGCGGGGTTGGGACGTGGGCTGGGTCGGAACGCTGGGCTCGTTCCAGGCGTTGGGGGCGATGATGTTGACTCTGCTGCTGGGGCGTCTGGGCGACGGTGGGCACGGTCGGGAGACTGGCCCCAGCAGGGGGGCGCGGGGGCTGGTGGTTGGGCCGGCGTTGGTATGGGGTTCGGTGCTACTTCTGCTGCTGACTGGTGTTTTTCCCGTGTTGGCGTTCGCCTACCTGCTACGCGGTGCTTATCAGGGCTGCCGGTCGCTGGCACAGGCTCGGGCGACTACGCTGGGAGGTGAGGCCGAGCGCGGGCTATTGCTGGGGGCCATCGAGACGACTATCGCCATTGCTCAAGTCGTCGCCCCCTACGTGGCGGGCTGGCTATATGCTGGCGACCCGGCGTATCCCTTCGTGGCCTCGCTGGTGCTGATTCCGGTTGCATTGCTGTTGGCCGTGATCGGGTTGCCGCGCTCCTGACCGCACATCGGCAGGCTGTACTGCCTCTGCTGGCACAGATTATCACTCTCGGATACAATAGGGCTGGGGGCAAGGGGATGATAACGTATGCGGGACTTTTCCTACTTTCGGCGGCCACGCTTACCTTTGAGGTCAATCTCATACGCATCTTCTCTGTCGCGCAGTTCTACCACTTCGCCTTTGTGATCGTCAGCCTGGCGCTGCTTGGCTTTGGCGCCAGTGGCACATTTCTCACCCTCTTTCCTCGCCTGAAGGAGCGCGATCACGTCCGCACATTGACCTGGCTGAGTTGGGGATTTGCCTTCACGGCTGTTGGCTCCTATGCGCTTACCCTCTACGTCCCTTTCGACTCTTTCCGCATCGCGCACGATTGGCGACAAGGGGTTGTGTTGGCGCTGCACTACGTCGCGCTGGCGACCCCTTTCTTTTGCAGCGGCACCGCTGTTGGCCTGTTGCTGGTCGCACATCCCGAAAGGGCCAACCGCACCTACGCGGCCAACCTGGCCGGCTCTGCCGCAGGCTGTCTTCTCGCCGTCGTCGCCCCGTCGCTGGTGGGAGGCGAGGGCACCGTCCTTCTCTCCGCCGCCCTGGTAATCCTGGCCTCCATCGTCTTCCAGTGTCCAGTATCCAGCACTACGCATCGCGTTTCACGTTTCACGTTTCACGTTTCACGCGTCATGCAAGCAGCTCTCGTCCTCACTCTCGTCCTTGCTGCGCTGTGTCCACTGTCTTTCCTCGAAATCCGACTTTCGCCATACAAGAGCCTCAGTTATGCTCTTCTCTACCCCGATGCGGAGTTGATCTTTCGGCGCTGGAACGGTTTTTCGAGGGTGGACGTCGTGAGTTCCAGGAGCATCCGCAGCCTGCCTGGAGGCGGGTTCCGCTGCCCGGTTCAGCCGCCACCCCAACTGGGTCTCACAGTGGACGGCGATGACTTGAGTCCCATCAGTCACGTTGCCCCTGGCTTCACGGCGCTGGGCTTTACTGACTGCCTGCTGACCGCGCTTCCGTACCGGCTGCGGCCTGGCGCCCGCGCGCTGGTGCTGGAGCCCCGTGGAGGTTTTGACGTGCTGGTCGCGCTGGCGGAGGGAGCGCAGGCGGTCACGGCGGTGGAGGCGAACCCGCTCATCGTCGAGGCGACGCGGGCGCAGGGGGAATGGGCTGGTGGTTTGTACGATGACCCCCGCGTGGCGGTCATATTGGAAGAGGGGCGGGCCTACGCACGGCGGGCGCAGGAGCGGTATGACGTGGTAGTAATCTCGTTGACCACGCCGCAGCGCACCGTCACCTCTGGCGCGTACAGTCTGGCCGAGGACTACCGCTATACCGTGCAGGCGTTCAACGATTACCTGGCGCGGCTGGACGAGGGTGGCCTGCTGGTGGTGACGCGTTGGCTGCAGGTACCTCCCTCCGAGGCGATCCGGGCCTTCGCGCTGGCGGTGGAGGCGGTCGAGCAGGCTGGGGGTGACCCGAAGGCCAGCATCGTCGCGCTGCGCAGTTACCAGCAGATGCTTATCCTGGCCCGGCGTGGTGCGTTTACGGAGGATGAATTGGAGGGCGTCCGCGCCTTTGCCGCATTACGTGCCTTCGACCTCGTATACCTCCCCGGCATACGCTCTGACGAGGTAAACCGCTACAACGTGCTGCAGGAGCCGGACTATTACCGCGCTTGCGTCGGGCTGCTGGACGTGGAGGACAGGGACACCTGGTATCGGGCTTACCCCTTCGACGTCGAGCCGCCCGAGGATGATCGGCCTTTCTTCGGTCACTTTTTCAAGTGGCGACAGGCCCCGGACGTGCTGGCTATGGCGGGTCACACCTGGCAACCCTTCGGCGGCGCGGGTTATTTCGTGCTGCTGGCGCTGCTGGCATTGGCGGTGATCGCGGCCGGGACGTTGATCCTGCTGCCGCTGGCGCTGCGCGGGCCCTTCGACCCTGCTCAGGATAGGCAGGGCGGGGTGGGGCGGGGTGGGCCGTTGGGTGCGACGCTGGGGTACTTCGCGCTGCTGGGGCTGGGGTATCTGTGTGTCGAGATTCCGCTCTTGCAGCGGTTCATTCTTTTCCTCGGACACCCGGCCTATGCGATGGCGATGGTGCTCTTCGCGCTGCTTCTGTTTTCCGGGCTGGGGAGCCTGCTCTCGCGTCGCGTGTCGCTACGGCTGGTGCTGATTCTGCTGCCGTTGCTCGTCTTGGTCTACGCGCTAGGGTTGCCGGTACTCTTTGAGGCGACGTTGGCAGCGCCGCTGAGAAGCCGGCTGGTCGTCACAGTGGTGGCGCTGGCCCCGCCGGGTCTACTGATGGGGATGCCTTTTCCGAAGGGGCTGGCGCTACTGGAACGAAGAGCCCCGGCCCTTATCGCCTGGGGCTGGGGAGTCAATGGGGCGGCCTCGGTCGTAGCCTCGATTCTGGCTGCGTTGCTGGCACTCTCTTGGGGATTCTCTGCGGTTCTGGCAGTAGGGGCAGCCTGCTACACAGGGGCGTGGGTCATGGCGTCGGCCATTCGTATCCCCCCTCGTGGTAGTGCTCCTGCGCCCCCGGTCCGGTGAGTGGGACGAAGGCGACGCCTCCCATATTGAGGGCTCGCAGTTCCCCGTCCGGCTCTTTTACGAACTTCCACAGCGTCTGGTAGCCGCCCGGCGGCCCGATGGGAACGATCAGCCGTCCTCCGTTTGCCATCTGGTCTATCAGCGGAGGTGGCACGTGGTCGGGGGCGGCGGTGACGATGATGGCGTCAAAGGGAGCGTGATCTGGCCAGCCGTAGTAGCCATCCGCTTGCCTGCAATGGGCGTCGGCGTAGCCCAGGCTCTCCAACTGCTCGCGGGCGCTCTCGGCCAGTTCGGGGATGATTTCGATGGTGTAGACTTCGACGTCAGGGATTGCGGCCAGCACAGCGGCTTGATAGCCGGAGCCTGTGCCGATCTCCAGCACTTTGTCCCCTTTCTTCAATTCGAGCAGTTCGGTCATCAGGGCAACGATATAGGGCTGGGAGATGGTTTGGCCGTAGCCGATGGGCAGTGGGAAGTCGCCGTAGGCGTAGTCTCGCTCTCGTTCGGGCACGAAGAGATGACGGGGGACAGCGCGCATGGCACGCAGTACGTCCTCGTCGGTGATGCCGCGTCTCTCAATCGTCTCGATCACCATTTGCTCCCTTTGTTGTGCGAAGGCTTCTTGTTCGCCCGGCGTCAGGGGGGTGAAGGTGGGGATAGGGGTAGGCGCTGGTGTTGTGATCGGTGTGGAGGTTGTCACTGCCGCGCACGCGGTGAGCAGGGCGAGTGCCAGGCTCAGCATCACTTCGATCCCGCGCATTGCTCACTCCTTTCTACCGCACCGTATTTTGATGTCTTCCGCACCCGGGTGCAATAGCAAAGATGCCTGTGTCTCCTGCTACATGCGTCGTCGTCTATTGCACTGGCATCTTCAGTTGTATTGTGTCCCTACCTCGACGTAAGCCTTGAGCCCTTCCAGGGCTGCCTGATAAATCTTGTGCACGCGACGGGTGAGGAAAAGGAGACGGGTCACCAGTGCTGGCAAGCCATAGAACTCATGGCGACTGAGCACCTCGGTCCCACCAGGGGTGGCGTCGAAGCGGAAACCGTGGACCGCTTCCATCCCTGCTACTTTCCCCTCCCAGGCTACGTAGGGCGAAGCGCTGACCTCGGTGATGGTGGCGATTCCCGTCACTTTGCCGAGGGGAAAGCCAAACGTCACGGTCTGGCGAAACTGCGCCCCTGTAGTCCAGGGGGTACCGGCGATCCATTCTGCCTCAACCAGGGCAGGAAACCAATGAGGCCATTTGTTGAGATCAGCGAAACAGGTCCACAGTACCTCGGGTGAGGCGGCCAACTCAATGCGATCTTCCACCACAGCCCGTGGCTTACGTTTTTGAGCCATCGTGTTCCCCCCCTTTCACAGATGGCAACCATGATATTGTACCCCAAATAGCGCCACTTGCCAAATGGCCAATCAATGGCCGATAGCGCAATTTCGTTCGGTGAATTGCTGCAGTGGAAACAATCTCTGGCACAGTATGCGCTCTTAGCCTCCGGGGTGCGTTGCATGTTGCGCGCTGCATACTTCTCGCAAATGTGCTCGGTAGCCGAATTTATCTCTTTGTGGTAAAATACCGTCCATCTGTGAGACGAAGGAGGATACTATGCGCAAACTCGTGTTGTTATTGACTGCTCTGCTACTCGGGCTGGCTGCCGGCTGTGGTGGAGAATCGGCGAGTCCAACGGTGTCGCCAACGCTGCCGTCGTCGCCCACGCCTGTTCAGCAGCAAGCCAGTGCGACACAGGTCGTGAGCGTGACGCCATCCGGCCCGGCTGTCTGCGTGGAGGAACCGTTCGACTTTGCGGCTGAGCCTCGCATTCCGCCGGTGACGGAGGAGGACCACGTTCATGGGCCTGCCGACGCTCCTATTACCTTTATTGAGTACGCTGATTTCCAGTGACCGGGCTGTGCAGCGTTGGCCACGCTGCGAGTGTATCTGGAAGATACACACGGTGACAACATCCGCGTTGCCTATCGCCATCTACCGCTGATCAGCATCCACGACAAGGCGGTTATCACCGCCGAAGCGGCCGAGGCCGCTGGTGCCCAGGAGAAGTTCTGGGAGATGCACGACTTGCTTTTCGAGCGCCAGCAGGAATGGTTTCCCCTTTCAGAAGACGAGATGAAAAACCGTCTGGTCGAGTACGCCACAGAGTTGGGGCTCGATACCGACCGCTTCGCCCAGGAACTGAATGACCATGTCTATCGGGAAAAGATCATGGCCGACTACGAAAACTACAGCCAGTATGGCCCGCTGGCCACTCCGACCTACGTAGTCAACAGCGTCTTTTACCCGCAAATGGGGCTTCACCCCTTTGTCATTGACGCCTTCGTTCGTATGTTGGTATACCCACCTGATCAATACACCGAGGTTCCGCCGCAGGTGATTGATCTTGAAAAGGAATACGTTGCCACCATCCGCACGGACAAAGGGGACATTGTCGTCGAACTCTTCGCCGATCAGGCTCCCACCAACGTCAACAGTTTCGTTTTCCTGGCGCAGGATGGATGGTATGACGATCAGACGTTCTTCTTCGTTGAGCCGGGCTTCGTGGCTCAGAGCGGCGACCCCACCAACATCGGTGTGGGTTTCCCCTATCCAGGCTACTACTGCGGCGACGAGATCAGCCTCGATTTGACCTTCGACCAGGCCGGTATGTTGGCGCTGTTTACCCCTTCGCCAGGTCGCAACAGTAGCCAGTTCTTTATCACCTACGCATCTCAGCCGGACTTCGATGGGCGGTACACCATCATCGGTCGTGTTGTCGAGGGGATGGACGTTGTCGAGAGCCTCACGCCGACCCAACCGGGGCCTGATCAGCCGCCGCCCGATGGCATCGAGACGATTCTGGTCCAGGAGCGGTAGCCTGTAGATCAGGGAAGGAGTAGACAAGACAGTAAGCAAGGGCAGAGGATGCAACGCCGCGCGCTGTGCCTCATCGCTAACATCACGGGTATCATCAGTGGAAAGAGAAAAGAGATGAATCGCTTGACAATCTGTATTATGTGTGGTACTCTCACATTTATGTAATCGGGGGCCTCAGCGTTCCCAGGGTAAACGTCAAGGAGGCAGCGATGGTAGAAAGGTCCCGTACCGAACGGTTGGTGAGGCGGTTACAGGAATTGCAGATGAACACGCCAGATGTCGAGGCCATGGCGGTTGTAAGCGTGGATGGGCTTACAATGGCCTCCTCTCTCCCGACGGGCGTAGAAGAGGATCGCGTTTCTGCTATGTCCGCCGCGATGCTCTCTCTGGGTGAGCGCATTGCTGGTGAATTGGGGCGTGGCTTGCTGGATGAGGTATACGTGAAGGGAGAGAATGGCTACGTCGTTCTCCGTGCTGTTGGCGAGGAGGCAGTTCTGACCGTTCTGGCCCGCCAGCAGACCAAACTGGGCTTGCTCTTTCTGGATATGCGCCGTGCGTCTGACGACTTAGCTGCCATCTTGGAAGCCTAGTAGACAAAACGTCAGCAAGGAGGACACAAGGTGGCGCGGATTGAACCGAGTGGTTATTACTACCCCAATCTGATAGCACGTATTTACATCGAGGCGATGGAAGAAGTTATGGGCAAGAATGGACTGAATGCCATTCTGAACCTGGCCGGCTTGGCGCACCTGATTGACAACTACCCGCCCGCCAACCTGAACAAGGCATTCGATTTTGCAGATTATTCGTCTCTGAATGGGGCATTGGAGGACATGTATGGGGCGCGTGGGGGGCGTGGGCTGGAGTTACGGGCCGGCAGGGCCTCTTTTGACAGGGGTCTCCAGGGATTAGGGGCGCTTTCTGGTGTCAGCGACCTGGCTTTCAAGGTTCTGCCACTGAGTGCCAAACTGAGGGCTGGGCTCCCGGCGATGGCGAAAATCTTCAGCCAGGTCAGCGATCAGCGGAGCATTATTAGGAACCAAGACGATTACTTTGCTTACATTATGAGCCCGTGCCCGGTCTGTTGGGGCCGTAGGGCTGAGCGGCCGATCTGTTTTGCGGGGAAGGGGCTGTTAGAGGGAGGGCTGGATTGGCTCAGCGGCGGGCGTAAGTTTAGGGTGGAAGAGATCGAGTGTGTGGCTATGGGCGCGCCTACCTGCACGTATGCTATTTACAAGGAGCCGATCGGCTAGGTGTGTTGAACATGATCGTTTCCCACACTCGAGAAGGTGGAGGGTAAGAACTTGGCAGGAGTCCCTCATATTCTCATCGTGGAGGATCAATCTAACACAGCCGAAATGCTGACCTCGTACTTCAGGACGCAGGGCTACGAGGTCACTTCGGTGGGTTGGGGAAAAGACGCTTTGGCTTTCATAGAGAAAACCATCCCTGACCTTGTTATGTTGGATATACGTCTGCCAGACATTGATGGCTACGAAATATGTCGTCATCTCCATGCTCGTAGGCGCACTGAGCACATCCCCGTCATCTTCCTGACCGAGAAGAGCGAACGCGGGGACAGGCTGATGGGGTTGGAATTAGGCGCTGTGGATTACATCACCAAGCCGTTCGACATCCAAGAACTGCGCCTGAGAGTGTCCAACGTGCTGCGTCGTTCCAGACTGGAGCAATTCTCTCACCCGATCACCGGTCTGCCGACTGCGTCACTGTCTAGTGAGCGTCTGCGCGAACTGCTGACCACTTCCGACTGGGCGGTACTTTCCGTAGGGTTGCGGGGGCTGAAGGAATTTGCTGAAATCTACGGTTTTGTGGCCCGGGATGATGTAGTGCGTGCTGTAGCGCTGATGTTGAGCCACGTTGTGAGCGAGAGCCGTGATCTCAATGCATTTGTGGGTCACCTGGACGACGCCAATCTTCTCGTCGTTATCGCGCCGGATCGGGCGAATCAAATGCAGCGGGCTCTCACGGCGCGACTGAACGAAGCGATGGCTTTTTTCTATCCCCGTGCGGGTTGGGAGGCTGGTCAAACGGACTTCGATGCCAAGTTGCCGTGCCTGGACATCGCCGTGGGGGTGCTCAGGTCGCCGGCGCACTCCTTTGGTAGTCTGAAGGACTTGAAACAGGCCATCATTGACGTTCAACGCGCGGGTTAGGCATAGCCGGGGTCTTTTTGCAGGTAGGGATGCCAGTGAAACTGACCGTCGTCATCCCCACCTACAATGAGGCCGAAAACGTCAGGGCCATGACCGGGGCGCTGCTTGGCTTGGGCATCCCCGCTTTGGACATCTTGATCGTGGATGACAAGTCGCCCGATGGCACCGGTCACATCGCCGACGAGTTGTCCGCTCGCCATCCAGCGCGGCTACACGTATTGCACCGCACTGGTCCTCGTGGCCTGGGTCGGGCATACGTGAGTGGATTCCGCTGGGCTCTGGAGCATGACGCCGATTTGATCGTCCAGATGGACTGCGATTTCTCTCATTCCCCCAGGTACATCCCCCGGTTTCTGGAGTGCATCCAGGACCACGATGTGGTCGTGGGTTCCCGCTACGTTCCGGATGGCAAGACGGACGAGCGCTGGAGCTGGGGGCGTTGGCTGCTATCCTGGTGGGCCAACAGTGTCTACACCCGGCTGATCCTGGGATGCAGGGTCAGGGACGTTACTGCGGGTTTCAAGTGCTGGCGGGCGGAGACGCTGCGTGGCATTGACCTGAACCGCATTCGCTCGCAGGGTTATGTCTTCCAGGTTGAGATGGCCTATGTGACCGAGCGGCTGGGCTACCGTGTGCTGGAAGTCCCCATCTACTTCGAGGACCGGCGCATCGGTCGCTCCAAGATGACGCTGCCGGTCAAGGTAGAAGCGGCGTTGCGGGTGTGGGAGGTGCGTTGGCGTCACCGCCACCTGCGGCCAAGCGACCGGTTGGCCGTATGATCCGCAAAGCGTTACCCGACCTGGGCGTTCTTATCCTGCTGCTGTTGTTGCCACTCTTGCTGTTCGCGCCGGTGGCCCTGGGGTCCAAGACGCTGCTGCCGGCCGACAGCCTCTTCCTGTTCGAACCCTACCGGGCGGCAGCCGCCGACGGCTCGGCTGGGCTCGCCGAAGTCCTGGGGGTGGCATTTCCCCACAATCACCTGGTCGCCGATCTAATCCTGGAGAATTACGCCTGGAAGCGTTTTCTCGTGGAGGCGATCCACAACCGCGAGTTGCCGCTTTGGGACCCCTACATCTTCGCCGGTCATCCCTTCCTGGCCAACGGACAGCACTCGGCATTTTATCCCCTCAGCATCATTTTTTACGTTTTGCCACTGTGGCGTGCTTATGGGGTCTTCGCCTGGCTCCAATTGGGCTTGGCCGGTATATTCACATATCTCTTCGTTCGCGTGCTAGGAATTCGCCGGCTGGGTGGACTGATCGCTGGGGTCACCTTCCAGTTCAGCGGATTCATGGTCGTGTCGTCGGTTGCACATCCGATGGTCATCGCGGGGGCATCGTGGTTGCCGTTCATCCTGGCGATGGTCGAGTTGGTCGTGCAGCAGCGACCGGCGTTGGGGCGGCGGCCGGCGACGTTGCCCTGGACGCTCCTGGGGGCGCTGGGCCTGGGCTGCCAGATGTTGGCCGGCCATGCCGAGAACACGTACTTCGTTCTGTTGATCACCGGGGCCTATGCGCTGTGGCGACTCATAAGCCGATCAACTAACAAGCCAGGGTTGGTCAGTTGGCTGGTTGACTGCCGTCGCCCCGCCTCCTGGCTCGTCGTGATGTTGGTGCTGGGCTTGGCGCTGGGCGCGGTGCAGTTTGTGCCACTGGTCGAAGTAGTCTCCAGCAGTTTCCGCGGTGGAGAAGCGGCGCCGAGCCTCCAGCAAGTGCTGGGGTGGGCCTACCCCCCCCGGCGGTTGATCACCTTAGGCATCCCCAATTTCTTCGGCAACCCGGCCCACCACGGTTACTTTGACCTTTTCACCCGGCGCTGGACCGCCGCGCTGGCGTTCCCCGACGGACAGTACGTTTATTGGGGTCAGAAGAACTACGTCGAGGGTGGGGCGTATCTGGGTTTATTGCCGCTGTTCCTGGCCCTCATCGCCGTACTGTGGTGGCTCGCACCCTACGCTTCACGTTTCACGTCTCACGTTTCACGTCTCACGTTTCACGTCTCACGCACCGCGCATCACGCTATTCCTTTCTTTACCCTCCTGTCCCTCTTCTCCCTGGGCTGCATCTTCGGCACACCGCTCTATGCTCTCGTCTATGCGTTGCCGGGGTTCGAACAGTCCCATTCGCCCTTCCGCTGGGTTTTTCCACTCTCGCTCTCGGTGGCGGTGCTGGCCGGGTTTGGGGTGGAAGTGCTCGTCGAAAGCCGGAAGCGGTTGCTGAACGAGGGAGCAGGAGATAGGAAGCAAGGCCTGATTCGCAATTCCCGATCTCGAATCTGTAACCTGCTCCTGCTCGGCACTCCCTTCTCATTGGTAGCCCTGTTCGCTGCGCTGGCCTTGTGGGGCGGGCTTGTTACCTTGGCCGGTCTGGCCCTCAGCCGGGTTTTCTTTGCGCAGATCGAACCGCTGGTGGGGCGGGTGTTCCAGTCGCTGGCGCTGGCTCCCACTGCCTTCTCCGATCATCGCGCCTTCTACTCCTACGAGGCCAGGTGGGTGGCGCTCTTTGGCCTGCTACTGACGGGGACCGGCATCGTCTTGCGCGTGAGTCGCTGCCCGATCTTTATCCGCCGCCGGCCGGTGTGGGAGTCCCTGGCGGTAGGGTTGCTGGTATTGGACTTCGTCACCTTTGGCGCAGGTTTCAATCCTGCCGTGGACCCGGCCCTGCTGGACTACACCCCGCCAGTGGTCGAATTCCTGCGGCAGGACACCTCCCTCTGGCGCTACGCCACCTTCACGCCACCTGGCACCACCAAGACGATGAACGCCAACGTAGGGATGTTCTACGGCCTGCAGACGGTGAATGGCTACGACTCGCTCTTCACCCGCCAGTATGCCGACTACATGGCGCTCATTGAGGAGCAGGACGAACTCCAGTACAACCGCATAGCCTCTTTCAGTGAGTGGTCGAGCCTTGATAGTCCGCTCACCGACCTGCTTGGTGTCAAGTATGTCATCACTGAGGTGGAGATCCCCAACCCGGCCAAGTACCGATTGGTCTACCAGGATGAGGCGGTGCGGGTGTACGAGAATCTGGCAGTGATGCCCCGCGCCTTCATTCTTCCTGCCTCCGCTACCGTCGTCGCCGCCGACGTGGCCGAGGCCCTGCGTGCCTACGATCCTCGCCACTTTGTCATCGTCGAAGCCCGTGATTCTGATTCGCAACTTGCGACTTACGGTTCGCAACCTGTTTCCCACAATCCGCAATCCGCAATCTGCGATCCGCAATCTTCCAATGAGGTGTTTGTAGACGCGGTCGTGTCTGAGCCAAGTTGGCTCGTGTTGGCGGACTCCTTCTTCCCCGGCTGGAAGGGTTTCGTGCGGCCACGGGGGGCTGGCGAAGAGGAGGAGCAGCAGGTCGAGATCTATCACGTGGACGGCAACTTCCGGGGCGTTCTGCTTTCGCCGGGCGCGTGGACGGTGCGCTTCAAGTACAGCCCCGATAGCGTGAAGATAGGTGCTTTCATCACCTTCATTGCTGGAATGCTGGTGCTCTTCCTGACCGGGCTCTACCTGTGGCGTTTCTTCTACCGCGAGGAGGACGATGCCAGCACCATCCGGCGGGTGGCGAAGAACTCCATCGCGCCTATCATCCTCAACCTGTTCAACCGGACTATTGATTTGGCTTTCGCCGCGCTGATGGCCCGCATCCTGGGGCCGGTGGGGAACGGTCGGTACTACACTGCCATGATCATCTATGGATGGTTCGACATCATCGCCAACTTCGGCCTGGACATGTACCTGATGCGCGAGGTATCCCGCGACCGTGCCAACGCGCGGCGACTCTTTGTCAATACGACGATCTTGCGATTATTGCTCTTCGTGGTGGTGGTGCCAGCGATGGGTGGCTTCCTGGCCGGGCGGCAGGCATTGGGCAAGCCGCTGGCGGTTGAGACGGTGTGGGTGGTCGTGCTGCTCTACGTCGGGTTGCTGCCGGGCAGTGTGGCCAACAGCCTGACGGCGCTCTTCCGAGGCTGCGAGAAAAACGAATACCCCGCTGCCGTCCAGACTGTGACCACCATCGTCAAGGTCACGCTACAGGTGCTGGCACTGGTAGGCGGGCTAGGCATCGTTGGGCTGGCGGGGGCTTCTATCCTGACCAACGTAGCGACACTGGCGATCCTGGCGCTGCTGGCGCGACGGCTGATCTGGGCCGGGCTGCCGCGGGCGCGGGGACGTGTCGTGTGGCACTTGCAACGCACTATGCTGTCCGAAAGTTGGCCGCTGATGGCCTCGCTGCTGTTGCAGGCGCTCTTCACCGGCCTCAACGGGGTACTCCTACAGTTCCTGCAAGGCGACGCAGTGGTGGGCTGGTACGACGCTGCGCGCAAATGGCTGGACGCGCTCAACATCATTCCCTCCGTCTTTACCTTCGCCGTCTTCCCGGTGATGTCGCGCCAGGCTGCTCAAGACCGGTCTGGGCTGCAGCGGTCGTACCGGTTGTCCGTGAAGATGCTGACGATAGTCGCGCTGCCAGCGGCCGTGCTCGTCACGCTGCTGGCGACGGTGCTGGTAGGTTTGCTCAGCGGAGGGAAGTTCCTGCCCCACGGCGCGGTGGTGCTGCGACTGTTGATTTGGTCCATCCTCTTCGGCTGGATCAACAGCCTGACCAACTACGTGCTCATCGCGCTCAATCGTCAGCGTTACGTGCTCGTGGCCTCCGGCGCGCGCGTGGTCTTCACTATAGCGGCGAACTTGCTCTTGGTGCGGACGTTCAGTTACGTCGCGTCGGCGTGGATCATCATCGGAGGGGAGTTACTTTTGGCGCTGCTGTTCTACGTCGACCTGCGTCGCCAATTGGGTGCGGTGGGATGGGTGCGGACGTTGGGCCGGCCTGTGTTGGCCGGGCTGGCGATGGGGGCGGTGGCCTGGGCGGTGGCGGCTTACAGTCTCCCGCTGGCGCTTCTGGCCGGCCTGGTTGTCTACCCGGCGGCGCTGCTGCTCCTGCGCGTTCTCACGCCGGAGGAGTGGAAGGTGTTGGCGCCACTGCTGCCAGCGCGGTTGCGCAAAATGGCGTTGATCTAGCCTTACATTCCGCTTCTTCACTTTCAACCCGCCCTTGTCCGACAATGAATACAGGGGTATACTACAATACAGGAGCAATTGGAGTAGTTTCTACTCCTGGGCTGTTCTGTCCGTCGCCTTGGGCGAGATGAGCAGTAGTTTTCTGGGCCGGGCTGGTTCTGCTTCAGCCACCCGGCAGCTCAGTTTCGCTGTTATGAGGAGAATTTGTTATGCCTGACATAATCCGCATCCAGGACATCGCCCAGCACGTCGGAGAGGAAGTCACGTTCCAGGGGTGGCTCCATAACCGCACTGACAAGGGGAGACTCCAGTTCCTCCAGGTACGGGATGGCACCGGCTTCGCCCAGTGCATCGTTTTCCAGAAAGAGGTCAGCCCGGAGGTATTCGAGGCGGCCCAGAGCCTGACTCAGGAGTCGTCCCTCGTCGTCACCGGCGCCGTCCGCCGGGACGACCGCGCCCCGGGCATCCCCGGCGGTTACGAACTGGGCGTCGCCAGCCTGCAGGTGCTGCAGATCGCCCAGGATTACCCCATCCAGCCCAAGGAGCACGGGGTCGAGTTTCTGATGGACCATCGTCACCTGTGGATCCGTTCGCAGCGACAATGGGCCGTGCTGCGGGTGCGGGCCACCGTCATCCGCGCCATCCGCGACTGGCTCGACGACCACGGCTTCGTCAACATGGACACGCCCATCTTGACCCCGGCTGCCTGCGAGGGCACGACCACTCTCTTCGAGACCGATTACTTCGGTGAGCCAGCCTATCTGGCCCAGTCGGGGCAACTATACAATGAGGCAGACATCTACTCCTTTGGCCGCGTCTACTGCTTCGGTCCCACCTTCCGTGCGGAGAAGTCCAAGACCCGCCGCCACCTGACCGAGTTCTGGATGGTGGAGCCGGAGGCCACCTTTTGCGATCTGGATCAGATGATGGAGATTGGGGAGCAGTTCATCTCATATATTGTCCAGACCTGCCTGCGCGAGCGAGCGCAGGAGTTGGCATTGCTGGGACGGGACATCAGCCATTTGGAGAAGGTAGTGCCACCTTTCCCTCGCATCTCCTACGACGAGGCGCTGGAGATGCTGGCGGAGATCCGGGAGCAGACGGACGACGAGGAACTCAAAAGCCTTCTGGAGATCGAGTGGGGGGCCGACCTCGGCTCACCTCACGAGACGGAACTGACCAGGCGGTTCGACAAACCAGTCTTTGTATATGGCTACCCGACCTATGCTAAGGCGTTCTACATGGAGCCCTGGCCTGGCCGTCCGGAGGTCTCCAAGAGCGCAGACCTGCTGGCGCCGGAGGGGTATGGGGAGATTATCGGCGGCTCGGAGCGTATCTCCGACCCCGACCTGTTGCTCGAGCGTCTCAAGGAATGGGGCCTGCCCCGCGAGGCCTTCGAATGGTACATTGACCTGCGACAGTATGGCTCCGTCCCCCACTCCGGCTTTGGGTTGGGGGTCGAGCGGACCGTCACCTGGGTCTGCGGCCTGGATCATCTGAGGGAGACGATTCCCTTCCCTCGTATGCTGAAGCGTGTATATCCGTAGTACGTAGCGCGTGATTGTAATCCGTAATATAGGAGGAGATAATGCGAACAGAGAGTGATCGGAAGCGAATCCGACGGCAGACCCGCAAGCGGAAGTTGTGCTATCTGCGTGAGCGGTTGGCGCAGGCAACCAGCCTCGCCGAGCGCCAGCAGTTGATCGCGAAGATTCGCCGCGTCAGTCCCACCGCGCCTGTGCCGGAGGGGTAGCAGTCTTGGTTGGTTGACAGATCCAACATTGGACGCGGATGTGAGGCAGGCTGTTAATGGACTCGAGCGCAGATTGAATGGCTGGCGGCTTCGCCAAGACTTTGCGTCTTGACAATGCTGTGTGAGGCCGCTATAATCACGATCAGACGGAGAGATCTCGCTGCCTAAGCAGGGGGCGTGGTGGAAAAAGAAAAACGCCGCTTTGTCATTGAAATGGGGACCGGGATTGACTTGCATGGCTGCGACGTGACCAAAGCGGCTGCCCGCGCAGTGAAAGACGCCATCTCTCGCAGTTGTCTTTGCGGGTTGGTGGAGATCGTGGAACTGCGCGACCTCAACGACATGCGAATTGACGTCCTGGTGGCTGTGCCTATGCCGGAGCAGGTGCAAGCGGATGCGGTGTTATCGGTGATTCCGTTCGGACGGAAGGAGTTGCGCGTGGTGGAGGGTGGACTGCGGGCACCTGGATTGTATCAGCCGGAGTTAGGTGACGAATCTTCGGACGTCGTCGTGGCCAACGCCGCGGTGACCGTGTGGGTGGACCTGGAGAAGCCGTGCGATCGCTGAATGCTGCGCCATCGGCCCCGCGCGGTGGGGTAGCCGCTCCTGTGGGTTCGGCGTACAGAGCGAAAGGGGGTGAGAATCGGGGATCAAGGTGTGTTTTTCGGTGGTAAGGCCGCGAGCATCGCGCATTTTGCAGATCACTGAACCTGGTCTCCATTCATGTGCCTCTGGCGGTCTTCATCAAGATGTTGGTGTCACCAGATTGAAAGGAGAAGGCAAATGGATCTAGGTTTGAAAGGAAAGGTAGCACTGATTACCGGGGGCAGCCGGGGCATCGGCAAAGCCTCCGCGCTGGCGCTGGCTGAGGAAGGGTGCAACGTGGTCATCTGCGCCCGGGGCAAGGAGGCCCTCGATCAAGCGGCTGAAGAGATCGGCGCGAAGGGAGTGGAGGTCCTCGTCGTCCAGGCTGATATCACCAAGTCAGAAGACATCAAGAACTTCGTGGCCCAGGCCGCCGAGAAGTTCGGGCGTATTGACATCCTGGTCAACAATGCCGGCACAGGCCGGCTGAGCGACCTGATGGAGCTTCCCGAGGAGGAGTTCCGCTACAATATGGACTTGATGTTCTTCGGCCTGATCCGGTGCTCCAAGGAGGTCATCCCCCACATGCGGAAGCAGGGCTGGGGGCGGATCATCAACATCTCCTCGGTCTTTGGCAAGCAGCCGGGTGGCCTGGTGGACTATGACAGCATCAAAGCAGCAGTGATCATGTTCACCAAGGACCTGGCCAATTACCTGGCCAAGGACAACATCCTGGTCAACGCTGTCTGCCCTGGGCCGACCAGGACGCCTCTCTGGGAAGGCCCTGGCCAACTGGGAGACCAATTGGGGGGGATGCTGGGCAAGTCGTGCCAGGAAGCCATCACCTGGTTCGCTGAGCAGAACATTCCCCTGGGGCGCCATGGCGATCCCGAGGACATCGCCAACATGGTGGCCTTCCTGGCCTCGGAGAAGGCCAAGTTCATCACCGGACAGGCCATCAACGTGGATGGGGGCATGGTGAAGGTGTGCGTCTAGCCCCAGGCGGTACCTGGCAGGGCCGGGGCCTTCCCCCGCCCGCCAGGTACTCTGGTTGGCATCGTTTCAGCTTCATGTTTGTCGGGAAAGCTCAAAACGTGGGTGGCACGGTCAGGAGACCGGCCACAGTGGAAGTGCGAAAGGAGGGATGATATAGACGATCTACCGGGATGGCTGTCACGCCTCCCCCCCCCACTGCGTGGGGGGCTTGAACGGGTTGTGGCAACAGCAGTAGCGCTGGGTCAACCAGCGCAAGGAGTGGCACGGTCAGGAGATCGGCCACAGCATTGGCAACCGAGAATATGTAAGGAGGGATTTCATGGCTGAGATTAACAAGGAAAAACTCCTCTGGGCGTATGAACGGATGAAACTCATCCGAACGTTTGAGGACAGAGTGGCTGAACTGTTCGCCGAGGGCAAATTGCCGGGCTTTGTCCACCTGTACGCCGGTGAGGAGGCAATCGGAGTGGGTGTGATTTCCCACTTGACGGACAAGGATTACATTACCTCGACCC
The DNA here is from genome assembly GCA_016783285.1 of Anaerolineae bacterium. The sequence goes on along the minus strand of JADHWW010000008.1, from coordinate 14,541 downwards.
ACCGGGGGCACGGTCACTGTATCGCCAAGGGCGTGGACGTGAACTCAATGATGGCTGAGGTATACGGCAAGGCCACGGGCGCTTGCAAAGGCAAGGGTGGCTCGATGCACATCGCCGACGTGGACAAGGGGATGCTGGGCGCTAACGGCATCGTAGGAGCCGGCGGCCCGCTGGCCTGCGGATCGGGCCTGACGGCCAAGATCCTCGGCACCGACCAGGTGACGGTCTGCTTCTTCGGCGATGGCGCTGCCGAGCAGGGGACTATGCACGAAGCGATGAACCTGGCCAGCATCTGGAAACTGCCCGTGGTTTTTGTCTGTGAGAACAACGGCTACGCTGAGACCACGCCCTGGGGCTACCACTGCGCTGCCAAGGACATCTCCGACCGGGCTGTGGCCTACGACATGCCCGGGGCCACGATAGATGGCGCGGACTTCTTCGCCGTCTACGAGGCCGCAGAAGTGGCAATCGAGCGGGCACGGAAAGGTGAAGGTCCGTCTCTCGTCGAGTGTCGGGGGTTCCGCTACTACGGCCACTTCCAGGGCGACGCCATGCTCTACTTCACCGAGGAGGAAAAAGCGCGCAATCGCGCCAACGACCCAATCAAGAGTTTCGAGAAGCGGGTGCTGGAGCGAGGGTTCCTGTCCGAGGAAGAGATCGCAGAGATTGACGCCAAAGCGGCAAAGATAGTCGAAGAAGCGGTCGAGTTCGCCGAGGAGAGCCCCTGGCCCGTCCCCGAAGACGTCTTGACTACTGACGTCTACGTGAGTTACCCATAGGAGGTGAAGGAACGATGGCACGTACAATAACTTTCCGAGAAGCGGTCATCGAGGCCATGCGGCTGGAAATGCGCCGCGACCCCACGGTGATCCTCATGGGCGAGGACGTGGCCGGTGGCGCCACGCTGGCACATATGGAAGGCGAGAACAAGGAGGCCTGGGGCGGTGTCCTGGGCGCCAGCAAGGGGCTGGCGATTGAGTTCGGACGGGATCGCGTTCGCGACACCCCTATCAGCGAGTCGGCCTTCATCGGCGCGGCCGTGGGCGCGGCTTCGACAGGCCTGCGCCCCATCGCCGAACTGATGTTCGTAGACTTTTTAGGCGTCTGCTTCGACCAGATCTTTAACCAGGGCGCGAAACTGCGCTACATGTTCGGCGGCAAGGCGCAGGTGCCGATGGTCGTCCGCACGACGATCGGCGCCGGCTTTCGGGCGGCCGCACAACATTCTGAATGTCTCTACTCGATCTTCACCCACATCCCGGGGCTCAAGGCGGTCGTCCCCTCCACGCCCTACGATGCCAAGGGGCTGTTCACATCCGCTATCCGGGACAACGACCCGGTTATATTCTTCGAACACAAACTGTTGTATGGTTTGGAAGGCGAGGTGCCGGAGGATAACTACACGATCCCGCTGGGAGTGGCCGACGTCAAGCGGGAGGGTAAAGACTTGACCATCGTCACGCTGGGGCGTATGGTCCACTTCTCGCTGGAGGCAGCGGAGAGGCTGGCCGGTGACGGCGTGGACATCGAGGTGGTAGACCTGCGCTCCCTCTCGCCAATGGATGAGGAGACCATCCTGAACTCGGTCAAGAAGACCCATCGCCTGATCGTGGTAGATGAAGACTTTCCCCGCTGCAGTCTGGCGACGGACGTCGTCGCCCTGGTCGCTGGCCAGGCCTTTGACTACCTGGACGCGCCGCCCAGGATGATCACGCCGCCGCACACGCCGGTGCCCTTCAGCCCGGTTCTGGAGGATGCCTATATCCCCAGTGTGGACACCATCGTCGCAACAGCGCAGTCCCTGATGTAGGATAGACCAGAAACCGGGTTTTTAGGAAAAAACCCGGTTTCTGTTTGGGGAGAGACTATGTCAACTGTCGGTATCATCGCCAACCCAGCCTCCGGCAAGGACATCCGCCGCCTGGTCACCCATGCCTCGGTGTTCGACAACCACGAAAAGACACACATCTTGCAGCGGGCGTTTCTGGCACTGGACGCCCTGGAGGTCCAGCAGGTGCTCTTTATGCCCGACTACTACGGTCTGGTGGATCGGGCGTTGGACAGGTTGAATCTCTCGCTAGAGGCCGTCTCGCTTCACATGGATATGCACGCCGACGAACGAGATTCGACCGAGGCGGCCAGGCGCTTTTGTGAAAGCGACGTGGGATGCATCATCACGCTCGGCGGAGATGGAACAAACCGTGCTGTGGCTAAAGGATGCAGCGACATTCCCATCGTCGCCATCTCCACTGGCACCAACAATGTTTTCCCCTGTATGCTCGAAAGCACCATAGCCGGACTCGCGGCGGGGCTGGTTGCCAGGGAGATGGTGGATGTGAAAAAGGTCACGTATACTGCCAAACAGTTGGAGGTGTACGTGGATGGCCAGTTAGCGGAGATCGCTTTGATTGACGTGGTGGCCAGCGCTGAACTGTTCATCGGCAGCCGGGCGCTGTGGGACCCGCACCGCCTGCGGGAGATCGTCCTGGCCAGGGCCGAACCGAACTGCATCGGCATGTCGTCTATCGGAGGCTGTCTTCACGCCCTGGGGCCGCGCGATGCTCAGGGGATGTACATACGACTGGGCCAGGGCAACACCAGCGTGCTGGCCCCCGTAGGCCCCGGTCTGATCATCCCGGTGGGCATCCAGAGCCATCAGTTGCTCTCCCTGGGAGAGGAAGTGGTGCTGGAGCCGGCCGCCTGCACCATCGCCGTGGACGGTGAGCGACAGATCGAGGTCTTTTCCGAGCAGCAAGTGAGCGTTCGACTGACAAACCGCGGCCCCCGCGTGGTGGATGTGCAGCAGTGTATGCGAGAGGCAAGTCAGCGTGGCGTTCTCAGGATGCCGGCGGTTCTGTCTCCCGCTAACACTACAACGAATTTGGAAAAAACGAATTAGAAGGGGGAAAATCAAATGGCTCTGAAAGCGGCATTCGTGTTCGTGGCTCCAGACGTAGATCCCGAGGTCCATCGTAAGACGGTGGTAACGCCCCAGGTCGAATTGACGGCTGTGGCAGTCAACAACTACGCCGAAGCCGTGACAGTTTGCAAAGGTTTGGTGGAAGATGGTTTCGTCGCCATTGAGTTGTGCGGCGGGTTCGGCCACGTCGGCGCTGCTCAGGTGGCTGAGGCAGTCGGCGACAAGGCCGCCGTCGGCGTGGTGCGCTTCGACAACCACCCTGGCCTCGAGTTCAAGAGCGGCGATGACCTCTTTGGCTAGAGGGAGGAAGTGCAAGATGGGAAAAGGTGCATCACTTTCGAGGGGGACGCTCCCGACGAGCTTTCCGTCGCCAACGCCGCTGTGACCGTGTTCGGGTATCATCTCAATATTCTGGGGCCAACGTAGGGCAAATTGGCAATTTGCCCCACCTTCCCCGACTTATTGAGAGGATACATGTTCGTAGATATGGACTGTGTGTTGGAGGCCTGGAGGGAAGAGATCTGCACCTCATCGTCGAGGGGAAGAAACTGTTATGGCAACCCAAATCATTATGCCCAAACTGGGTATGGCAATGAGCGAAGGGAAGGTCGTCAAATGGCTCAAGGAGGACGGCGCGGAGATCAAGAAGGATGAACCTGTTGTCGTCGTGATGAGCAAAAAGATCACTTATGAGGTGGTGGCGCCGGCCGATGGTGTCGTGCGCCACGTGGCCCACGCTAAGGACACCTGTGGCATCGGTCAGATCATTGGGTTTATCACTGCTCCTGGCGAGGAGATTCCCGAAGTAGTGGAGATCGCTGCCCCAGCCGGGGCTCCCGCCGCCGCTCCCGTCACAACCAGGGCACCGACGCCCGCTGCACCGGCTGAGAAGAAGATGGAGGTTCCCAGGGAGGAGAAACGCTTCCCATCCTCGCCCGCGGCCCGACGGTTGGCAAAAGAGCTGGGCGTAGACATTTCCAGGGTCGTGCCCTCTGGCCACCGCATCACAGAGAAAGACGTGCAAATCTACCACGAGGAGCAGTCACGTATCGTGGCCTCCCCGCTGGCCCGTCGCATGGCGGAGGAAGAGGGGCTAGACCTGGCGCAGGTCCAGGGCACGGGGCCGAACGGTCGCATCACCGAAGAGGATGTGCTGCGCGTGATTGAGGGAGAAGAGAGGCCAGCCGCGCCTCCGCCCAAGAGTATCCCCTTTATCGGCATGCGCCAGGCCATTGCTGAGCAGATGGTCCACAGCCTGCAAACGATGGCCCAAATCACGATCACGACCAAGGTGGACGTGACCGAACTCAAGTCCACGCGCGAGGCGTTGCGCGCGCGCTGGGAGCGCAAGGTCTCCTACACGGACCTGCTGGTCAAGGCCGTGGCGGTGGCGCTGGGCGATCACCCCTTGCTGGGAGCCAGACTTGAGGACGAGGAGATCGTGATGCCCTCCGAGGTCAACGTTGGGGTAGCGGTGGCGCTGGAGGAAGGGCTCATTGTGCCTGTGGTTCGTTACGCCGACCGGATGACCGTCCCCGAAATCGGCGATAAGATCAAAGACCTGGCGCAGCGTGCCCGCGAAAACGCTCTCAATGTGGATGAGGTCACCGGTGCGGTGTTCACTGTCACAAATTTGGGGACGTATGGCGTAGATGCTTTCACACCCATCATCAACCCGCCGGAAGTGGCTATCCTGGGCGTGGGGCGCATCACCGAGGAACTGGCCCTGGTCAATGGCCAGGTTGTGCCTCGCTCAAAGATGGTGCTCAGCCTGACCATTGATCACCGCATCGTGGACGGAGCGCCCGGGGCGGCCTTCTTGCAGACGCTGGCGCAACTGTTGGAACATCCTGCGCTGATCTTTGCCGGGGGGCCTGCCCTGAGCAAAGCCGAAGGGGAGGGGTAATCATGGCTGAGATGCAAGACCTGGTCATCATCGGCGGCGGCTCCGGCGGGTTCGCCGCAGCGATGCGCGCCGCGCAGTTGGACGGCAAGGTGACCGTCGTCGAGGAGGCCCACTACGGCGGTTACTGCATGCACAAGGCCTGCATCCCCTCGAAGTTTCTTATGACAGCCGCCCGGCTCATGGGACGTATCCGCAAAGCAGGACGTTTTGGCATCCAGGTGGAGGAGCCTGGACTGGACCTGGGCGTGCTCCACGACCGCAAGGACCTGATCATCGAAGGGCTGCGGATGGGCACGGAGCAGTTGCTCTCCGACTACGGCGTCACGCTGATCGAAAGGCGGGGCAGGCTCGTCGCCCGGGACACTGTGGAAGTGTGGGGGAGTGGGAGTGTGGGAGGTAGTGGCGAGCAGATCAAGGCGCGTAACATCCTCGTCGCCACGGGGTCCGTCGCCGCCCAGCCGCCCATTGAGGGCGTGGACCTGCCCGGGGTGATCGGCACCGAGGAAGCAATCGAATTGCGTGAGATCCCACCGCGTTTCGCCATCATCGGCAGCAAGCCCTGGGATCTGGAACTGGCGCAGTACTTCCACGCGATGGGCAGCCAGGTCACGCTGGTCGTCAGTAGCCCACAGTTGCTCCCTGAGGCTGACCGCGAGATCTCTCAACGGATAGGCAAACTGCTCCACGATGCCGGCGTCGTCATCAAGAGAGGTATCTCGGTGGAGGCGATTCGCCAGGGTGACGACGGCTCGTTGGCCGTCGTTCTGGCGGAGGGCAAGGGCGAAGTGGTCGCCGACAAAGTCCTGGCCGCGCGCCGCCTGCCCAACACGGCCGGGCTGGGACTGCGAAAACTGGGCCTCAAAATGGAGCACGGCGCTATCCTGGTCAACGAGCGGATGGAGACCAGCGTGCCCCACATCTACGCTCTCGGCGATGCCACCGCCGGGCCGATGTGGTCGCACAAGGCGAACGCTGAGGGGATCGTCGTTGGCGAGAACGCGATGGGGATGAGCAGCCGCATGAACTACGAGATCCTGCCTCGCTGCCTCTACACCTGGCCTGAGGTCGCCTGGGTGGGCCTCACCGAGGAGCAGGCCGAGGCTCAGGGTATCGAAGTAGAGATCGGCAAGGTTCCCATAGCCATCAACCCCTACGCCATGATCCTCGACGAGACGGCCGGAACGATCAAGATCATTACCTGCAAGAAGTACGGCAAGATCATCGGTGTCCATGTCATGGCCCCCGGCGCGGTGGATCTGATCAACGTCGTCGCTGTGGCGATGTTATCTGAGGCCACCGTCGGTGAACTGATGCGGTTCATCCCGATGCATCCCTCCATCGGCGAGGCGTTGGTGGACGCTGCGATGGACGTGGAGAAACGGTCGTTGCATCTGCCCAAGTGGTAGGAGAGGCTTTGTGAGACCCATCACCGTCTGGCAGCCTGGCCTTCTCGACTACGATAGTGGCCTGGATTGGCAGGAGCGGCTGGCGACGGGACTCCAGCAAGGCCGGCTGGGCGAGAGCCTCGTTTTGTTGCAACACACTCCGGTCATCACCATCGGACGCGGCGGTGGTTGGGAAGATATCCTGGCCTCTCCGGCGCTGCTAGAACGGGCTGGCATTGTTGTGTGTGAGACCGACCGGGGCGGCAAGGCGACCTATCATGGTCCTGGTCAACTCGTCGCTTACCCGATTGTGCGGGTTGAGCACGAGCACCTTTACGAGTACCTGCATAATCTGGAGCAAGTTGTCATTGATCTGCTGGCCGAATACGGCATTGGTGCCGGACGCATCGAAGAGCATCCAGGCGTCTGGGTCGCCGGCCGGAAAATCGCCGCCGTCGGGCTGGCAATCCACGGCGAGATCACCCGTCATGGCCTGGCCCTCAACGTTGCGCCGAACATGGAGCACTTCGAGTTGTTGGTCCCTTGTGGTATCGCTGGCAGAGGTGCTGTGTCCATACAACAGGTGCTCGGTCGCGCCCCGGACTTTGACGAGGTGGCGCAACGATTTGCCCACCACTTTGCCCGCACTTACCGGCGCTCCCTCGAATTCGCGCCGGGTGAACCACCTCGCTGGGATGAAGGCCAGCCTTTCTCCTGCTACTGAGAGGGAGAAGGCGGTGATTCCGGCGCGTGGTATGGACTTTGCCAAATCGGTCAAGACGTAGTATAATTCAAGCGTACTTTTAGGACGTTCACTGAAACCATACCTTCAGGGGAGCCTGGGGAGCCAGGCTGAGAGGGTGCCCGGTCGCGGACCACCGGCATCGACCCTTGGAACCTGATCTGGGTAATGCCAGCGGAGGGAGACCACTGGGCATATGGAGCCGCCCCTCTGGCTGGGGCGGCTTTTTTTGTATCCGTTGATGTCCTGAAATCCGTGTTCTGGTGATATGCGCGCCATCATCTTCGCCAACGGGGAGTTCCTCGATCCGCAGGGTGCACGGGGCCTGTTGCGCCCCGACGACCTCATCATCGCCGCCGATGGAGGGACCCGTCACGCTTTGGCGGCTGACGTGGTCCCCCACGTCGTCATCGGCGACCTCGATTCGCTGCCCTCTGCTGACCAAGCACGCCTGGAGGTGGCCAGCGCACAGGTCATCCGTTACCTACCTCGCAAAGACGAAACCGACCTGGAACTGGCGCTCCTTCACGCCGTGCGTGAGGGCGCGACCGAGATCGTCATCCTGGCGGCCCTGGGGGGACGGCTAGATCAGACCATCGCCAACGTGCTATTGTTGTCGTTGCCTGAGTTGAACGGACTCGACGTGCGCATCGTGGAGGGGCCGCAGACGGCCTTCCTCATCCACGAAGGGCGCGCTGGATCGCTTATTGAGGGCCAGCCTGGCGATACCGTTTCGCTCATCCCGCTGGGGGGAGATGCGGTGGGCGTGATGGCCGAGGGGTTGGAGTGGCCGCTGCACGAAGACAACCTGCGCTTCGGGCCAGCGCGAGGGGTGAGCAACGTGCTGACGGCGGAGCGGGCCCGCGTGCACGTACGGCGCGGGCTGCTCTTGTGTGTGGTGACGCACGCGCGTAGCCAGAAACCAGGTTTTTTCTGAAAAACCTGGTTTCTACAGGAACAAAGCAAGTGGGAGGTGAAAGATGAAACGTAAGATGGTGTTTGCTCTGATTGGGATGTTGGTGCTGACGGCCTGCTGGCCCGGACCGGCAGTCCCGACTGAGGTCCCGGTGCCGGTGCCGACCACACTGGTTCAGCCCCGCAAGGTGCGGGTGATGACCCATGACAGTTTTGACATCAGCGAAGAGACCCTCGCCGCCTTCGAGGCACAGTACAACGCCGAGATCGAGATCCTCCAGGCCGGTGACGCGGGCGTGGTCCTCAACCAGGCCATCCTCAGCCGCGATAATCCTCTGGCCGATGTCCTCTACGGCGTGGACAACACCCTGCTCAGCCGGGCGCTGGAGGCTGGCATCCTTGATCCTTATGATTCGCCGCTCCTGGCCGAGATCCCCGATTACCTGGAACTCGATTCCCAGCATCGAGCACTGCCGGTGGACTATGGCGATGTCTGCCTCAACTACGACAAGAGTTGGTTCGCCGGGCACGACCTGACGCCGCCCGCCAACCTGGAGGACCTGGTGCAACCCGAGTACCGGAGCCTGACGGTGGTGGAGAACCCCGCCACGTCGTCACCAGGGCTGGCCTTCATGCTGGCGACGATAGGTCACTTCGGTGAGACGGGCGACTACACCTATCTGGACTACTGGGCCGGCCTGCGGGACAACGACGTGTTGGTGGTCGAGGGGTGGGAGGACGCCTACTGGGGGCAGTTCACCTACGGCTCCGGCGGTGAGGGCGACCGCCCCATCGTCGTCAGTTACGCCAGCAGCCCGCCGGTGGAGGTATACTTCGCCGAGGAGCCCTTCGAGGAAGCCCCGACGGCGGCGGTCGTTAGCGAGTCCAGTTGCTTCCGGCAAATCGAGTTCGTCGGCATCCTCGTCCCCAAAGGTGCGCAGAACCGCGACCTGGCCGAGGCGTGGGTGGACTTCATGCTCGGCACGACCTTCCAGGAGGACATCCCGTTGCACATGTTCATGTTCCCCGCCAACCAGAACGCGGCCCTGCCTGAGGTCTTTGCCAAATTCGCCCTCATCCCCGAACATCCGGCCGAGGTGGACTACGCGGCCATAGAGGCCAACCGTGAGGCGTGGATCGAGGCGTGGACTGAGGTTGTGTTGCGATAGGAAGGAATGAGGAAATGAGTAGGTGGGTGGATGAGGGCGCAGGAAAGAGGATTCTCTGTCCTCATCCACTCATTCCTCGTCTACTCATCTACTCTATCCCCCTCGCCTTCCTGCTCCTTTTCTACTTCTACCCCATCGCCTCCATCCTGACCCTCTCCTTCGCGCCCGAAGGCCGCTTCAGTCTGGCGGCGCTGGAAAGACTGATCGGCACGCCCTACTACCTGCAGACGCTTTGGTTCACGACCTGGCAGGCAGCGTTCTCCACGCTGCTGACGGTAGGGCTGGCGCTGCCCGGGGCCTACGTGTTTGCCAGGTACGATTTCCCCGGCAAATCGCTCGTCCGGGCGCTGACGACTGTGCCGTTCGTGCTGCCTACCATCGTCGTCGCGCTGGCCTTCACCGCGTTCCTGGGACCTCGCGGCCTGCTCAACCTGGCCTTGATGGACCTCCTGGGGCTCGACCGGCCGGTGCTCGACCTCCAGCACACGCTGGCGCTCATCCTGCTGGCGCACGTGTTCTACAACTACACGCTGGTGCTGCGTATCGTGGGGACCTACTGGGCCAATCTCGACCCCCGGCTGGAGGAGGCCGCCCGCATGCTGGGGGCGGATCGGTGGCGGGCCTTCCGCGAGGTGACGCTGCCCTTGCTGAGCCCGGCCATCGGCGCGGCGGCGCTCCTGGTTTTCATCTTCTGTTTCACCAGTTTCGGCGTCATCCTGGTGCTGGGTGGGCCGCGCTTCGCGACGCTGGAGGTGGAGATCTACCGCCAGACGATCCAGTATCTCAATCTGCCGCTGGCGGCGGCGCTCTCTGTCGTCCAGATTCTCTTCACTTTCGCACTGATGGCGGTATACACGCGGCTCCAGGCACGGTTGGCGCTGCCGCTGGAGTTGCGGCCGCGCCGGGTGACGCAGCGCCGGCCCCGTCACTGGCGCGAGTGGCTGGCCGTCGGGGTCAACGTAGGGCTGATGCTGGCGCTGTTGGTGACGCCGTTGGCCGCGCTGGTCGAGCGTTCGCTGACGCTTTCTGCCACGGGTGGTGTATCACTGGCCTTCTACCGCCAGTTGTTCTATAATCCACGCGGTTCGGCGTTTTACGTGCCGCCGGTGGCGGCGGTGCGCAACTCGGTGGGATTCGCGCTGGCGACGGTGGGGCTCTCGGTGACGCTGGGTCTGATGGCGGCGTCGGTGCTGGACAGCCGAGGCTCTGCTCGTAGCCCCCGTCCCCGGGGGTTACGGCTGCGACGGTTGCTCGACCCGATTTTCATGCTGCCGTTGGGGACCTCAGCGGTCACGCTGGGGCTGGGGTACATCGTCGCGCTGGACGAGCCACCGCTCAACCTGCGCACCTCTCCGTTGTTGGTCGTGCTGGCCCACACACTCGTCGCGCTGCCTTTCGTCGTGCGCAGTGTGCTGCCGGCGCTGCGCTCCATCCATCCTAACCTGCGCGAGGCAGCGGCACTGCTGGGGGGGTCGCCCTGGCGCGTGTGGCGCGAGGTGGACCTGCCCATCGTGGCGCGGGCAGTGTTGGTGGGGGCCGTGTTTGCCTTCACTGTCTCGATGGGCGAGTTTGGGGCCACGAGCCTGATCGCCCGGCCGGAGCGCCCCACGATGCCCATAGCCATCTATCGTTTCCTGGGCCGTCCCGGCGCGGTCAACTACGGCCAGGCGCTGGCGATGTCCACGCTGCTGATGCTCGTCTGCACGCTGGGGTTCCTGGCGATTGAGCGGTTCCGCGTGGGGGAGGTGGGGGAGTTCTGAGATGTGGTGCGTGAAACGTGAAGCGTGAAGTATGAGGGGGAGATTGAGTCCTTGCTAGAGTTTTCTGAGATTTGCAAATCCTACCCCGACGGCTGGATGCTGGCCGACGTCAGTTTCACCGTCGAGAAGGGTGAGATCGTGTGTCTCCTTGGCCCCTCCGGCTGCGGCAAGACGACGCTGCTGCGACTCGTCGCTGGCCTGGAGACGCCCGATGGCGGCCGGATGTTGGTGGACGGGGAGGATGTGACCCATGTGCCTCCTCACCTGCGTGGCTTTGGGCTGATGTTCCAGGAATTTGCCCTCTTTCCCCATAAGGATGTCTTGGGCAACGTCGCCTTCGGGCTACGAATGCAGGGGCTGAGCCGTGAACTGGTGGCGGCGCGGGTGGCCGGGGCGCTGGAGTTGGTCGATCTGGCGGGCTTCGAGCACCGCGACGTGAACCAACTCTCGGGTGGGGAGCGGCAGCGGGTGGCGCTGGCCCGCAGTCTGGCCCCCCAGCCGCGCCTGCTGATGCTCGACGAACCGCTGGGCGCGCTGGACCGGGCGCTGCGCGAGCGGCTGATGGACGAACTGCCCCGCATCCTGCGCCGGGCGGGCGTGACCGCCATCACCGTCACCCACGACCAGGAGGAGGCGTTCGCTCTCGCCGACCGGGTGGTGCTGATGCGGGCCGGGCGGGTGGTGCAGGTGGGGACGCCGGAGGAGGTCTACCGGCGGCCAGCCTCCGCCTGGTCTGCCCACTTTTTGGGATTGACAAACCTGGTGGATGCCTGTGTTGTCGGGCCTGGACAGGTTGAGACAGCGCTGGGTGTCTTACAGGTTTGGGATGTGGGATGCGGGATGTGGGATGCGGGATCTGCAGCGAAGTTGTTGATTCGACCGGAGGCAGCGCGGCTAGACAGGGCTGGTCCCAATGTACTGCATGGGACCGTCACGGAACGTTCCTTCCGTGGCGAGCACTACCGGTTGGGCGTGCGCCACGCCAGCGGGGTTGAACTGGCCTTCAATGTTCCAGCCAGCGCTAATCTGCCCGCGCCTGGCGAACCCATTGTTCTCTCCCTGGATCCACAGGCACTGGCGCTGCTCCCGGTGGTGGGAGAGATGGGTTGATCCACTAAAGGCGATCTATGCACTCGACGTCCAGAGTTACGTGGTCTTTCAATATTTCGTTGATGTCAATTTCTGTCATCGCTGGCTCCTTTCAGTGCCAGCTTACTTCAGATTGTTGTATCAGACAAGCTTTGCGCCACAAGACTCCGACTTGTCGGTTTGAGGCGAAGCTTCGCTAGAGTATAATACCAACAATCAGAGTGCTATAGGGGTTGGCTATGCCTTTGAAAAACTCTTCCAAGGACGGGAAACGTCCCCTGCTATGGCAGCAGGCTTTCATCGTCGCCATCACACTCAGCGCGGTCGCGGGGGCGATCTTGCTCGGTCGCCAGACCTATCGTGAGACGAGGGACATGGCTACAGAGCAGTTCAACCAGCAGCAGTTGACATTGGCCCGTTCGGCCGCCACCGGCATCGAGGTCTACTACAAGGAATTGAGCGACGCACTGTCGTCGCTGGCGAAACTGCCCAACATTCAGCAGATGGCCCCTGAGAGTTTGACGTGTATGCAGCACATATATTGGGGCTTTCCACCGAGAGCCTCAGTCCGGCTGTTGGACAGTGATGGTCTCCTGCGCTTCATCTACCCATTCGAGGGCTGGCGCGGAGAACTGATTGGCCGGGACTACAGCGAAGAGGCATACTTTCAAGAGGCCAGGGAAACCGGGCGTTTCAGCGTCTCTGGGTTGATTATCAACGAACAGGGTGATGCCCGGATCAGGATTGCCGTTCCGGTCTATCTGACACACAAAACGGAGACCGCAAAAATCGGGGATGAGAGTGGTACTATTGTCAGGCCCATTGACCCGGACGAACCAGAATTGGGCAGATTTCAGGGAGTACTGGTAGGCTCATTTGATCCGCAGGTTATTGCTCAGGACTTTATCTCCCCTATCGTATCCGGCGAGACCGGCTACGCCTGGCTGTTGAACGAAGAGGGCATCTTTCTGGTGCATCACGAGGAGGGATTTGCCGGCCGGAGCGGATTCGAGGTGCGGGCGGAGAGAAACCCCGACATCTCCTACGAAGCGATTGAGCAGATCCAGCAGCGGATGATGGCGGGAGAGGAAGGGGTAGGGTGTTACGTTTCTGGCTGGCACCGGGGACAGAGGGGGGAGATCGAAAAACTGGTCGCCTACACACCCGTGCATATTGACGACCACGTCTGGTCCGTGGCTGTATGCGCTCCGGTCAGTGAGGTGGAAGAAATTGTTCAGATGACCAAACGGTCCGAACAGTATACGTTGACCTTATGTAATCCTGGCGCTGATGACAGGTGGGCTTTCCCTTTTCATGACCTCTCATCGCTGGTCGCGTTCTTTGGAGCGGGAGGTGACCAGGCGGACCAGGGAACTGAGAGAGACCATCAGCGAGCGCAAGCGGGCGGAAGAGGCGCTGCGGGAGAGCGAAGAGCGGTTGCGCCTGGTAGTCCAGAACATGCCGGTTATGCTGGATGCCTTTGATGCAGACGGGAACATCATCGTCTGGAACCGGGAGTGTGAGCAGGTGACCGGCTACAGTGCCGAGGAGATCATCGGCAATCCCAAGGCTCTGGAACTGTTGTACCCGGATACGGCTTATCTCCAGCGCGCGCTGGCCGAATGGACTGAATGCGGTGACGACTTCCGCGATTGGGAATTGGAACTCACAAGCAAAGATGGAAATGTCAGGACAGTGTCGTGGACTAACATATCTGAGTGGTTTCCGATTCCTGGTTGGGCCTCGTGGAGCATCGGCGTGGACATCACCGGGCGCAAGCGGGCAGAGGAGGAACGGGCGCAGTTGCTGGCGCAAATCCAGGAGCAGGCCCAACAGGTGCAGCAGATCGTAGACACGGTGCCGGAAGGGATGCTCTTGCTGGATGCCGATGGGCGCGTCGTCCTGGCCAACCCGGTGGCACAAAGAGACCTGTCCGTTCTGGCCGGTGCTCACGTGGGGGACACGCTCACCCGCCTGGGCGACCGTCCGCTGGCAGAACTCTTGACCTCGCCCCCCAAGGGGCTGTGGCACGAAGTAGCGACGGACAGCCGCAGACTCGAGATCATCGCCCGGCCATTGGAAACCGGCCTCACGCCCGGCGGAGCCTGCCCTGAGCCTGCCGAAGGAGTCTACCCTGAGCCTGCCGAAGGGTGGGTGCTGGTCATCCGGGACGTGACGCGGGAGCGCGAGATCCAACGCTATAGCCAGCAACAAGAGAGGTTGGCCACCGTGGGCCAACTGGCGGCCGGCATCGTCCACGACTTCAACAACATCATGGCGACGATCGTCCTGTATGCCCACATGTTGTTGCGGAAGGAAGACCTGCTCCCTCGGGACCGCGAGCGGCTGGTCACAATCAATCAGCAGGCGCTGCACGCGACCAGCCTGATCCACCAGATTCTGGACTTCAGCCGGCGTTCGGTGCTCGAACGGCAACCACTAGACCTGTCGCCGCTCTTGAAAGAGCAGGTCAAGTTGCTGGAGCGCACCATGCCGGAGAGCATCCAGATAGACCTGGCCTACGGGCCGGACGAGTACACGGTCAACGCCGATCCGACGCGGGTGCAGCAGGCGATGATGAACCTGGCGCTGAACGCGCGGGACGCGCTGCCGGAGGGAGGAAACTTGCGCTTCGGACTGGAGCGGATACAGGTT
>JADHWW010000171.1 GCA_016783285.1 Anaerolineae bacterium | reverse complement strand
AGGGGGCGCTTTGCGCCCCCTTCGCCACCCCCGCCTCTCTCTCTGGCCAGTTCACACCGTCCCTGGAGCCCAGCACTGTGATTGGCCGACAAAGGCTAGGACGCGAGGGTGTTGAATAACGCGCTACCTGATCGTATGGAGCGCCACGCAAACGGAGATATGGGGGGGTGGGAGTGCGCCATGTTCACTCCCACCCCCCCCGTTCCCCTTTCACTGCATGGATCGGCATTAGCCACTGGCTCCCTGGATGTTTTTCAACACCCTCGGACGCTGTTCTTGCTTTCCAGGCCGAATACGGCTATGATAGAGAGACCAAGTCTCATTGGCTAGCTGCCTGGCATCTCTGAGACCATGCCAGGCGTGGGGTACTCGGAATGGCCTTGACCGCGTTTGTCTGGAACCCACTGACAGGCCTCGCCTTCTTCCCGAGGGCGGAATGGGGACAAGAAAACTAATGTCCTGAAGCAGAGCCGGTAGGGACACTCCACGCAACGAACTCGTACTGAAAGCAACACGGGGGAGCCAATAGAGCATGGACGGCCTGGACTCGATACGGTAGAGATCTGAGAGGCGGTAGAGGGAGCGAGAACGATGAGCGACGAACGGATCCTGATGGTGGACGACAATCCGTCGATGGTCAAGGTATGCGCCGAGATCCTGACCGAAGAGGGTTACCGGGTGAGCCAGGCCTGCGGGGGACGGGAAGCCTTGACCCAGTTGGAGAGGGGGCGGTTCGACCTCTTGGTGATTGACCTTCGGATGCCCAAGGTGGACGGGCTGACGGTGTTGCGCCGGGCCAGGGAACTGGACCCGGACGTGACGGCCATCGTCATCACCAGCTACGGCAACATGCAGAACGCCATCGACGCCCTGCGGGCCGGAGCGCGGGATTTTCTGCTCAAGCCTTTTGATCCCGACGATCTCGAGCGCGCCGTAGGTGAGGCCCTGGCAGCGCGCCGGCGGGAACAGGAACGCCTGCTCCTGCGCGCCCGGTTGCCCATCCTGGAGATCAGCCAGGCCCTGATGGCCGAGGGCGGCGTCGAGACTCTGGCCGGGCGGCTCCTGGAGGTGGTGGTGTCGCAGATCGGAGCCGAGCAGGCAGCGCTGCTGCTGCTGGACCAGGAGGCGGACGAATTGCACCTCGCGGCCGCGGCCGGGCGGCCGGACGAGAACATGGCCGGGAGGCGCTTTCCGGCGGGAGAGGGGATCGCCCGGCAGGCCCTGCTGGGGCAAGAGCCGCTGGTACTGGAGGTGTCATCGCCGGCGAATCTGGACCCCTTGTGGCCGGTGTTGAACGCCGGCCCGGACACCGCGGCCGCGTGCCTCCCCCTGCGCACCGGGGAGAAAGCGATAGGACTGCTCACGGTCAGCCGCGCGGAGCGAGCCGGGAGTGCGCCTTTCAGCCCGGCCGAGCTGAACCTGCTGTCCATCATGGGCAGCCAGATAACCGGCGCCCTGGAGAACGCCCGCCTGTACGAAGCGCTTCGGCGAGAACTGGCGGAGCGGGTGCGGGCGGAGTCCCACAGGGATGCTTCGCTAAAGGCGCTGCGGGAAAGCGAGCAGCGTTTAGCCGTGGCTCTCAAAAACGCGCCCATGGTGGTGGCACATGTGGATAAGGACTTGCGCTACACCTGGATTCATAGCCCACATCCTGACTTCAAACCGGAGGATGTTATCGGAAAACGAGATGACCAACTCGCGAAGACTGAGGGGACCTTCCGACTTGTGGAGCTTAAGAGACAAGTCCTCGACGGCGGCATTCCTGCGCGGAGAGAGATCTCTTTTATCCTGTCCGACGGAGAAAGGGCGTATGACATCTACGCCGAGCCAAAATCCAACAGTATCGGAAAGATTATCGGTCTTACTACGACTGCGTTGGACATCACCGAGCGCAAGCGGGCGGAGTCCCAAAGGGATGCTACGCTAAGGGCGCTGCGGGAGAGCGAGGCGCGACTTGAGCTCGCCATCGCTGGCTCGAATGGGGGTGAGTGGCACCATGAGATGAATCCTGACGACCCCCTGCACCCTCTTCCTGACGACGTCTATCTCTCGCCGCGCTTGAAGAGATTCATCGGTTACGAGGATGACGAGTTTCCGAACTCCTTGGCGGCCTGGGATAGCCGAATCGTCCCTGAAGACCTGGCGGCGTTGCAGGAGAGCTCGCGAAACCACCGAGCAGGCCGCACGAACTCGTACGAGCTAGAATATCGCATCCGTCACAAGGATGGTAGCCTCCGCTGGATCAATTCCCGTGGTAGAGTTCAGCGGGATGAAGACGGCCGGCCCATTCGGTTCGCAGGGATTGACTGGGATATCACCGAGCGCAAGCAGGCGGAGGCAGCAGAAGAGCTGCACTTGGAGGCGCTCAAGCGCAGCCACCGTGATCTCACCATGGCACAACGCGTGACTCGCACGGGAAGCTGGACGCTCGATTTGGCCACATCCGAGGTCACTTGGTCTGAGGAGCTGTTTCGGATCTTTGGACTGGACGCGGGCGACGGGCCCCTTCATGGCCCGACGGGCACCAGCCCCTCTATCACCCCGACGACTGGCTGCCGTCGAAAGACACCATGGAGAAAGCCATTGCCGGGAGCGAATCCTATCACCGCATGAATCGAATCGTTCGTGCGGACGATGGCGCGGTACGACACACCGCCGTGCATGGCAGTCCCGTCCGCTCGGCCGACGGTCATGTGATGGAATTTGTCGGGACCGTGCAGGACATCACCGAGCGCGTGCTGGCGGAGTCCCAAAGGGATGCTACGCTAGAAGCGCTGCGGGAGAGCGAGGAACACTACCGCAGCCTGTTTGAGAGCGTGCCTGTTGGTCTTTACCGCACCACGCCAGATGGGCAGATCCTCGACGTGAACTCGGTTATGCTGGAAATGCTTGGCTTCCCAGATCGGGATACCGGGCTGGCGGCCAACGCCGCCAGCGCGTATGCGAACCCCAAAGATCGCGTGCGATGGCAGGCCATGATGGACCGCGAGGGGTTGGTGCGCGACTTTCAGGCGCAATGGCGACGGCGCGACGGAACGAGCTTTTGGGTGAAGGATACCGCTCGCGCTGTCGCCGACGGTGAGGGTCGGGTGCTGCACTACGAAGGGAGTCTGGAGGATATCACCGAGGGCAAGCGGGCGGACAACCTGATCCGCGCCCAACGCGATCTGGGCCTGGCACTAGCCACTGCGCTGGGACTAGATGAGACTCTGCGCCTATGCCTGGAGGCCGCCATCCACGTCTCAGAAATGGACTGCGGCGGCATCTATCTAGTGGACGAGACCTCTGGTGCATGCGACATCGTATCTCATCAAGGACTGCCGCCCGATTTCATCAAGAGTGCATCACACTTTGATGGGGATTCGGACCAGGCGCGGCTCGTCACGGCCGGCGAGCCAATCTATACCGAACATCTGTCACTGGGAGTGGAGCTAGACGAGGCTGAGAGACGCGAGAGTCTGCGTGCTCACGCTGTCGTTCCAGTGCGGCATGAGGATCGTGTGGTCGCCTGCCTGAACGTCGCTTCCCATAATCGGTACGAGGTGCCCCCTCACGCCCGCGACGCCATCGAAGCAATTACCGCCCAAATCGGCAGCGCGATCGCCCGAGAAAGGGCAGAGTCCCAAAGGGATGCTACGCTAGAGGCTCTGCGGGAGACCCGCGATTACCTGGATAACCTGATCAACCATGCCAACGCCCCCATCATCATCTGGGACCCAGGGGAGCGAATCACCCGTTTCAACACGGCCTTTGAGCATCTCACCGGTTATCCGGCCGACGAGGTCATCGGCCAGGAACTGCCCATGCTCTTCCCTGAAACAAGCCGCGCCGAGTCACTGGGCAAGATCGCCCGTACTCTTGGCGGTGAATTCTGGGAGTCGGTGGAGATCTCGATTCTTTGCAGAGATGGGGAAACCCGGCTGGTGCTCTGGAACTCGGCGAACATCTATGCTGAGGATGGCACGACCCTCGTGGCCACCATCTCCCAGGGCACAGACATCACCGAGCGCAGACAGAGGGAGCAGCAAGTAGCACGGTTGGCCAAGTTCCCCAGCGAAAACCCCAACCCCGTTCTGCGGATCGCAAGAGATGGCACTATCCTCTACGCCAACGAGGCTGGTTTGCCTCTGCTGGACCTCTGGGGCTGCCAAATCGGCCAGCTTTTGCCCGACGGCTGGTCTGGATTGAATATCGATGTTCTCACTTCTGGTGTGACGCGAGAAATTGAAATCAAGTGCGGGGACCGTACCCTTACCCTGATCTTTGCGCCTGTCGTGGAGGAAGACTATCTCAATGTCTATGGACTCGACACCACCGAGCGCAAGAAAGCAGAGGCAGCGCTACGGCGCTCGCTGGAAGAGACCGCCCGCGGACAGCGCCTGCTGCTGGCCCTCAGCCAGGCGGCCCAGACCGTGCAGCGCGCCCGCACGGCCGAGGAGGTCTATCGCACCGTCGGTGACGAGGTGGTCAAGCTGGGCTACCATGCTTTCGTCTTCGCTCTGACCCATGACCAGCAGTACCTGACCCTACGCCACCTGACCATCAAGCCGACTTTGCTGCGGGCAGCGGAGAAACTGACCGGCCTCTCGCTGCAGACCTTCCGGGTCCCGCTGGTGGAGAGCCCTGTCTTCCAGCGTGTCCTCACCGAGGGAGAGACATCCTTTGACGAGCCAGCCGCCGATTTCATGGCCGGGGGGCTGCCCAAGCGGGTACGCTCGCTGGCTCCGCGGATGGCGGCCAAGCTGGGGTTGGAGCAGTGCATCACTGCTCCGCTCACGGTGAGCGGCGAGAGGATCGGCCTGTTGCTGGTCGCCGGCGCCGGCCTGACAGAGGCCGACGCGCCGGCCATCACCACCTTTGCCAACCAGGCATCCATCGCCCTGGGGAACGCGCGGCTGGTGGAGGAGGCTCGGACGCACACCACCGACCTGGAGAAACTCTCGATCCGGCTCTTTAAGGCGCAGGAGGAGGAACGCCGCAGGATCTCCCTAGAGTTGCACGACGAGCTGGGGCAGGCGCTGACGGCCATGGGCTTTGACCTGGCGGCCATCGAAAGAGAGTTGCCGGCGGAGGTTGCCCCCAAGGCCAGGGAGAGATTGGCCAACGTAGGCTCGCTTCTGGCGGAGGTGGACGAGCGAGTGAGCCAAATGGCCCTTGACCTGCGGCCCCAGATGCTCGACGACCTCGGTCTGCTGCCAACGCTGCGCTGGTACCTGAACAGATATATCAAGAGAATGGGCATCGACGTCGAACTGGAAGCTGTCGATTTCGAGGAGAGAGTGACCCCGGATGTGGCCACGGCCGTCTACCGCACGGTCCAGGAGGCGCTAACCAACGTGGCCAAGCACGCAGGAGCGAGCAGGGTGGCTGTCCGGCTGGAGCGTAGCGAATCCACCGTCACCGCCGTGGTCCAAGACAACGGCCGGGGCTTTGAGGCGGAAGAGCATACCGCCCATCTCCGAGAGCGCGGGGCGGGCCTGTTGGGAATACAAGAAAGGGTGGCCCTGCTGGGAGGCAGCTTTGACATTCAGTCTCGTCCCGGGCAGGGCACTCGACTGACCATGAGAATTCCGATTTAGGATTTGCGATTTTCGATCTCGGATTTTCGATTTTCGATTTGGGATTTCCGAATGGAAATCGGCAATCGAGAATCGGCATTCGGCAATCGAAGGAGGGAGGGCGTGGACAAGGAGGAGTTGAAAGGGAGGACGAAGCAGTTTGCGCTGCGGGTGATTCGCCTGATAGAGGCTCTACCGCGGACGCAAACGGGTCGCGTGATCGGCAATCAACTCCTGCGCTCGGCCACGTCGGTAGCAGCGAATTACCGGGCGGTGTGCCGGGCGCGTTCACAGGCTGATTTCGTTCACAAATTGGGTATCGTGGAGGAAGAGGCCGACGAGTCTCTCTTCTGGCTAGAATTGGTGGTGGAAGCCAATTTGATGCCAGTGTCCCGGGTGGAGGAGCTGATCCAAGAGGCTGATGAACTGACGGCCATCTTTGTCGCCTCCCGCAAGACGGCCCGGGGAAGGAAGTGATTTTCGATTTTCGATTTTCGATTTGCGAACTGCAATCGCAAATCGACATTCGGCAATCGTGAATCGCCAATCGAAAATCGTGAATCGAAAATCCCAAGGAGCGCATGATGAGTAATCGGCAATCGCCAATCGAAAATCGAAAATCGGCAATCCGAAATCATCCGGGTGCTGCTGGCCGAGGATCACACCATCGTGCGAAAGGGTGTGCGCGCTCTGCTGGCGGATGAGCCCGGCATCGAGGTCATTGGCGAGGCCGAGGACGGGAGAGAGGCGGTCCAGATGGCTCAGCAGTTGCTCCCCGATGTGGTGCTGATGGACTATAGCATGCCAGGCCTCAACGGCCTGGAGGCCACCCGCCAGATCAAGCGCTGGGTCCCGGAGGTCAAGGTCCTGGTCCTGACCATGCACGCAGACAAGGAGTACGTCTTTCAGATCCTGAGCGCGGGGGCCTCGGGGTACGTGGTCAAGAAAGCGGCGCCCACCGAGTTGGTGGCGGCCATCCAGGCCGTTTACCGGGGCGATTCCTTCCTCAGCCCCACGATTTCCAGGACGGTGATCGAAGAATACGTCCGGCAGGCCAAAGTGATAGCCAAGGACAGCTACGGGCAACTGACCGGCCGGGAAAGGGAGGTGCTGCAACTGATTGCCGAGGGTCACTCAAGCCGGGAGATCGCCAAACGGTTGTGCATCACCGAAAAAACGGTTCGGACCCATAGGGCGAATCTGATGGACAAACTCCATCTCCGTAGCATAGCCGAACTGACCCAATACGCCATCCGCAGGGGCATGATCAGTCTCGACAGCTAGCGGCATCAGACTGCCAAGGGCGGCGGGGCGCCGGTTGCCGCCTTTTTGGCGTCCCCAGCGCAGCAAGAGGTCCCAGGATAAATGGGGCCTTTTTTTTTGCCAGCTCAGCGTTTCGGCAATAGACGGGGCGGATCCGATCTTTTATACTATTCGCAAGGGAGTGGCGTATCTGCTGTTCGGCGGATACGGATCAGGAGGTGACCGTGCAGGCAATCAGGGTTTTGATCGTCGATGACAGCGCCGGCTTTCGGCGGCGCGTCAAGGAATTCCTGGCCCCTGAGCCGGACATCCAAATCGTCGGGGAGGCAGGCGACGGCCGGGAAGCGATAGAAAAGGCGGTCGAGCTCGAGCCGGACGTGGTGCTCATGGATGTGAGGATGGCAGGGATGAGTGGCTTGGATGCCATTCGGCGGCTCGCAGCGGTGCGGCCCGGCGTCCGTGTCATCGTATTGAGCCGCTTCGACATGCAGGAATACCGTGACGCCGCGCAGGCCAGCGGCGCCAGTGACTATGTGGCAAAGAGAGCACTGGTCGATGAGCTGCTGCCGGCGATTCGACGCGCCACCGGCGGCCAGCCTTCGGCCGACGGGATCCATCA
Organism: Anaerolineae bacterium; assembly: GCA_016783285.1. Next base: position 3,415 of record JADHWW010000171.1, on the reverse strand, counting down.
CGGGTCCGACCATCCGGTGGGTTGAAACGAAAATGGCGAGGTACCAGCGATGAGAGACGAAAACAAGACCAAAGAGCAACTTGCAGAAGAGCTGACAGAGTTGCGCCAACGGATTGCCGGACTGGAAGCATCGGAAACCGAGCGCACTCGGGCGGAATCCCAAAGGGAGGCTACGCTGGAGGCTCTGCGGGAGACCCGCGATTACCTGGAGAACCTGATCAACTATGCCAACGCCCCCATCATCATCTGGGACCCCGGGAAGCGAATCACCCGCTTCAACACGGCCTTTGAGCATCTCACCGGTTATCCGGCCGACGAGGTCATCGGCCAGGGACTGCCCATGCTCTTCCCTGAAACAAGCCGCGCCGAGTCACTGGGCAAGATCGCCCGCACTCTTGGCGGTGAATACTGGAAGTCGGTGGAGATCCCGATTCTCTGCCAAGATGGGGAAACCCGGCTGGTGCTCTGGAACTCGGCGAACATCTATGCTGAGGATGGCACGACCCTTGTGGCCACCATCTCCCAGGGCACAGACATCACCGAGCGCAAGCACGCGGAAGGGCAACTACGAGAGTACTCGGAGCGGCTGGAAGAGATCGTAGAGGAGCGCACCCAAGAGCTACGGGAGAGAGAACAGTGGCTGTCCACCACACTGAGAAGCATCGGCGATGGGGTGATAGCCACCGATGCCCAAGGAGTGGTGACGCTCATGAATCCTGTCGCCGAGGACTTGACTGGCTGGGAGGAAGCGGAGGCGGTGGGCAAACCCCTGGAAGGCATTTTCTGCATCGTCAACGAGCAAACGGGAGAACGGGTTGAGAGCCCGGTGGCCAGGGTGCTCCGGGAAGGCGTCGTGGTCGGTCTGGCCAACCACACGCTGCTGATCGCCAGAGATGGCACGGGACGGCCCATTGCCGACAGCGGGGCGCCGATGCAGGATGAGGCGGGGAAGATCATCGGCGCGGTGATGGTCTTTCGGGACATCACCGCGCGCAGACGGGCGGAGCGGGCAGTTGAGGAGGCGCGTGAATTCGCTGAGAACATTGTGGAGACGGTGCGTGAGCCCTTGGTGGTGCTCGATGCGGACCTGCGGGTCGTCTCGGCCAACCGTCCCTTCCATCAAACCTTCCAAGTGACACCGGCGGAGACCAAGGGACAGTTGCTCTACGACCTGGGCAACCGGCAGTGGAACATCCCCAGGCTGCGAGAGTTGCTGGAGCGTATCTTGCCCGAGAACACCTTCTTCGACGACTATGAAGTGGAGCACGATTTTCCCAGCATCGGACGACGGGTAATACTCCTAAACGCCCGACGGATGTACAGAGAGGCCAACGAGACTCAGTTGGTTCTCCTGGCTATCGAGGACATCACCGAGCGGGTGCAGGCGGAAGGGGAGTTGAGACGGCACCGAGACCATTTGGAGGAGCTGGTGGAACAGCGCACCGCCGAGCTCAAGGGCACCAACGAAGAACTTGAAACAGAGATAGCCGAGCGGGTGCGGGCAGAGGAGGAATTGGCACGGCAGGTAGAGGAACTGGAGCGCTTTAACCGCCTGGCCGTCGGCCGCGAGCTGCGCATGATCGAACTGAAACGCCAGGTCAACCAGTTGTCGGAGCAGTTGGGGAGGGATACGGCATACGACCTCTCGATTCTGGAGGGGTGACGGAAGGAAGAAACGATGAGAACAGTAACCAGAATCTGCACAGTACTGCTCGCGGCGATTGCCCTCCTGGCGGCCTGCGGGCCGCAGAAGGTCGAGGAGCCGCCCGATGAGGTAACAGTGCAGCTAAAGTGGGTGCACCAGGCCCAATTTGCCGGCCATTATGTGGCGCAAGAAAGGGGCTACTATGCCGAGGAGAACATCGATGTCACCCTCAACCCTGGTGGTCCCGACATCATTCCTGAGCAGATGGTCGCTGACCTCGTCAGCGGCGAGGCTGATTTTGCCATCGTTGGCGGCGATCAACTGCTGGTGCTCAGATCCCGGGGCGAACCCATAGTGGCCATCGCCGTAGTCTTTCAGAAAAACCCATACGTCTATGTCAGCCTAAAGAGTTCGGGGATCGAGCGCCCGCAGGATTTGGTGGGGAAAACGGTGATGATGCCGCCTGACGCAGAGTTCCAACACCAGGCCCTACTCAACAAGCTGGGCATAGCCCCTACCGCCATCAAAGTAATCCCCTTCCAACGGGACGTGACACCACTGCTCACGGGCCAGGTAGACGCCCACACGGTGTATCGCACGGGCCTAGGTTTGGCCTTTGAAGAAACGGGATACGAACTGAACTGGATATGGATGGAAGATTACGGCATCCAACTCTATGCCGATACCATCGTGACCAGCGACGCGCTCGTCCAGCAAAACCCTGAACTGGTGGAGAGATTCTTGAGGGCAACACTAAGGGGCTGGCGCTATGCCATCGAAAACCCGGATGAGGTGGTGGAATTGACCTTGCAGTACGACCCGGCACTGACCAGGGACCGGCAGGCGCGAATGATGGCCGCGCAAACGCCCCTGATCCACAGCGGGGAGGCGGATATCGGCTGGATGCGGGCCGAGGTGTGGCGTCGCATGCACGACATCCTCGTGGAGCAGGGCATCCTGGAGGCGCCAGTAGACCTGGAAAAAGCCTACACGATGGAGTTCTTGCACACCGTCTACTCCGCAGACGCGGTGTATGGAGGGGAGTGACATGAACAGGCAAACTACACTTTCAGTCGCGATGCTCTTGATGGCGGCGGTTTTGGCTACCTGCGGTCCACCGGAGGCCGAGACGCCGCCCGACGAGGTAACCGTGCGGCTATAATGGGTACATCAGGCCCAGTTTGCGGGCAGATACGTCGCTGTCGAGAAGGGGTTTTACAGAGACCGAAATCTAGCAGTGAATCTCCTCCCTTTCTCTTTCGAAGAACCAACGATGGAGGCGGTTGTTGAAGGGAACGCTGTTTTTGGCCAAGTCAGCCGGCGAGATCATCCAGGCAAGAGCAGAAGGGTTGCCAGTTAGAGCATTTGCCGTGATCTACCAGGACAGCCCTCTCTGTTGTTATGCGCTAAAGGAATCAGAAGACCGCAGTATTTCGTAGGAAGAACGGTTGGACTGAAGCCGGGACAGATCATATGCTGATATGCTCGAGAAGCTTGGCATTGATAGGAGCGCAATCACCAAAGTGCAGATAGGCGATGGTGTCGACGAACTGACTGGCGGCACAACAGAGCTCTCCACCGGGTTCAGTATCAATGAACCGCACCGGGTCATTGAAGCAGGGTATGAGGTAAACTATAGTTGTGCCATATGGCAGGTACCTGTAGAATGTGGGGAGGGGGATGAGATCCCCACGATCAAACAGGAGAACTGCTAGATGATACGACAGCACGAACGTGAGCAAGTGAATCGCTTGACCGTTAAGACCCTCG
>JADHWW010000170.1 GCA_016783285.1 Anaerolineae bacterium | reverse complement strand
TTCCTTCGCAAAGCGGCACGTGTGCCCGACGATTACGAAATTTTTATAAAGCGCGTCGAGAATATCGGTTTCACCTCCACCGGCCGGCCCAGCGACCTCAACGATTTTCCTCAAACTCTTACCGAATACTGTCAACGGGACTCGCATTACCTGGTACCCATCGGTAAGATTAAAGACCGCCTCGATGCCAAATTCTACGTCTCCGAACATCAGCAGGTAGCAAGTTTTTTCCACCACAACCCGAAACACGGGCTGGTCAGTCTGTCTGACATTGGCTCATTCTATGCCGAGAGAGTGAATGCGCGCCTCAACCCGGATCAAGAGATCAGGCTGGTGGAGACAAGTTGTGTTGATCCGGCAACGTTGACGATTACGCCGAAGCATATCAAGGGCCGTGACAGCAATTACACTTCACTCAAACGGTTGCAAGCAGGCGATGTTCTGATCAGCCGCCGGCGGGCTTATCGTGGCGCTATCGTCGTCGTGCCACCCGAGTTGGATGGGGCACTTGCCATAAGCGAGTTCTCGGTGCTCCATCTGCGCGAGGGTTACGACCGGGATTACGTGGTCGAAATCTTGCGCTCACCCCAGTTTCTCAAGTTGATGACCATCTACTCCACCGGTGAGATGTCGGGGCGTATTGCTGAAAAAGACCTGCGCCGTTTGCAGATCCCTATCCCAGATAACCACCAGCGTTTAGGGGACACATTCAAGGGTCATCGCCAGCGCATTAAAGAGTTGAAACGCCTCATTTCGGAAGAGAAAAACGAGATCGTCGCACTGGCTACAGACGTGATTGAAGGACGCTGACAATCACCGCGTCACCTCAAAGCCCTGGGCCAGGTATCGTATCTCGCGCCAGCGCCAGGATTCGTGACCGGCAAGAGCAGGCAGATTGATGCGATAACGATGTCCCCCGCGGCCATCTTTGCCAGCCCGAAAGATGTCGGTGTAATCACGAACGGCTCTGAGAATGCCGTTTGGCACAGTGAAGAGTTGCAAGCGTGTGAGATACTGGTAGCGGGCGGCCTCGTCAAATTGATATGCGCAGATCACAAAAGCGGAGACCGTTACTTTCAACAGGTTGGGGCCAAACACGTAGTAGGGGGGTAACTTGGGTGGAGAATCGCCCAGTTGCCCTCGACTATTTTGCACGTGGGTTTCGTCCTCATCGGTGCTGATCTGTTCAGGACGCACGTCCTGGGTGCGGTCCAAGTCGGGGTCGCCTTCCTTGTGTGTCTTTACGTCAATGTGGACAATGGCATCGGGTGTGCTCAAGCGCGTCTCGGAGCCAATCGGCAACCCCACCGGGAACCACTCTGGAAACTCGCGGTTCACCACTCCGACGATGACGATCTCCCCCACCTGCTCCCAGGGTGCAGACGGTTCCCTGGGGCTGATGACCATCTTTCCCACCCACGTCTCCGGCACCTTGTTGGGCTCATTGTACCAGGCCTGAATGTTGCCAGCATTCTTGTACAGGGCGTGAAAGAGCCTCTCCGTGTAGTCTTTCTCCAATTGAGCGATGTATTCAGCGAACTCTTGAATGGTGGTAAAATCACTACGTTGCATTGTCAGTTTCTCCTGTCAGTGTAAAGGGCGTGCGCTCAAACCGCAGATGCGCCACCCGCCGCGTCCCCGGCCCGACGGTGACCCCCTCCCCCAGCCGCCGCCCACACACCCACATGATCTCGTCGCCTGCCGCGAGCAGCGGTACGTGGTCGCGCCAGGCGCGGGGGATCTTGAGATTGATCAGAAATGCGCTTAGTTTGACGCTGTGCCCGCCCATCCCCTGGGGCCGAAAGCGGTCTCCCCGGTGGCGGGGACGCAGCACCAGCGGGGTGGCAAGCGCGTCCGCGTCAAAGTAGGCCGTCCAGGGATCGGGGTTGGCGGCTATCTGGGCCGCGTTCCACTCCTCCAGCATCTCGGCCTGCAATGTCCACTCTGACCGCGGCAGTGATGTCGTGCCGGGCAAGTGCACCGGCAGCGGTTCGGCGCTCCACAGCAGCGGCTCGTCGGGTGGGGGGCCGGCGTCGCCCGCGTCGCCCACGGTGAGCGTCCCGTAGCCCACGGTGAGCGCCAGGCCCATCGGCAGCGTGGCCTGTGCGCCGGTCTCTCCCGTCAGTCCCACCCGCCGGGCGTGTTCCACATGCACAAAGTCCACGTCGCGCAAACTCCCTCGCAGCCGGTAGGCCGCCTGGCGCAAGGTGGCACGTTGCAGGGCCACCGGCAGCGTCCGCCAGGCAACTTTGTCAAAGACAATGGCTCTTGATCCGTTGACTTTTCCTAATCCGTTGACCTCCCTTGATCCGTTGACTTCCCTTAATCCGTTGACTTCCTGCACCACCTCGGCCCAGGCCCGCTCCCGCAGTTGGGCGAGGAGTTCATAGTCGGCGGCGACGACGGCGGCGGTGTGGCACAGCCGGGCGCGGACGTTGGGGTTGTAGGTCTCCAACAGCGGTAGTAACTCGTGGCGCAGGCGGTTGCGAAAGTAGGTGGTGTCCAGGTTGGAGCGGTCAAAGCGCGGCGTGAGGGCGTGGGCGGCGCAGTAGGCTTCGATGGCGGCGCGGGGGATTTCCAAGAGGGGGCGGATGAGGATGGGGGGATTGTTAGTTGGTTGGTTGGTTAGTTGGTTGGTTAGTTGGTTGGTTGGTTGGTGGAGGAAGGGGGTGAGCAGGCGGTAGTCTGTGATGGGGGTGAGAGGGAGCATGCCGCGCAGCCCGGTCGGGCCGGCGCCGCGCAAAAAGTGCATTAGAACTGTCTCGGCCTGGTCGTCGGCGTTGTGGCCCACGGCGATTTTGTGCCCGCCGATCTCACCGGCCACTCGCGCCAGGAAGGCGTAACGCACGCGGCGGGCCGTCTCCTCAAAGGCCAGTTTGTGTGCCCGGGCCAACGCCGGCACGTCCTGCTGCTCGACGGTGACCTCCAGTCCCCACTCGGCGGCGAGCGCGGCCACGAACTCGGCGTCGGCGTCGGCGTCGGCTCCGCGCGCGCCGTGGTGCAGGTGAGCCACGTGCAGTCGCAGGTCATACTGCTCGCGCAGGCGCAGCAGACAAGAGAGCAGGCAGAGCGAATCCGGCCCGCCGGAGACGCCGACGACTACCCCATCACCAGGAGCGAGCAAGCCATAAGCCTCAATTGTACGCCGGACCTGGTTCAGGACGTCGGTCAAGACTCCGTCACCTTGTAGACGCGGTCGCCGACCCGTGCCCGGAACTGGACTTTAGTCCCCACACCGTCGCCGTCGCTGGCCTCGGTCACGTCCTGGTGCATGATCTGCATTGAGGTGACTTTTTGCTCAAAATCGGTCGTGTGTCCTAGGATGTGAATATGGTCGCCCACGGCGAGTCTGTCTGTCAGTTCAATCCCAGCAACGCCAATCTTGCCGAACCAATGGTCTACCTTGCCGATGAGTTTCTCCGCCATTGTTACCTCCTGGCTTGGAAGGTGGGGCAGACTTTCCAGTCTGCCGCTCGGACAGGCTAGAAAGCCTGCCGCCATCGTTACCTCCTGGCTTGGAAGGTGGGGCAGACTTTCCAGTCTGCCGCTCGGACAGGCTAGAAAGCCTGCCCCACATACTACAAACGGATCACCGAGCCACAGTACTCACAAGTGATCTCCCGCATGCCGCGCACGATCTCGACGGAGAGGGTCGCGCCGCAGGTGGGACACTTGGTCGGCACGGCCCGGGCCGCCTCGACCACCGCTTCTTCCTTGGGCTGCGTGCGCTCCTTGGCGATCTCTCCCGACTTTACCCGGCCGATCAACCCGGCCCACTCTTCGTTGTCGGCGCCACCGTGCAGGCGCAGCGTGGCCCCGCTCAGGTCGGCCTCGGGTGCAAAGAGCAGTTCCAGCATCTCTTTGCGCCCCAGAAAGCCCTTGTCGCTGGCCTTGAACTCTTCGACCTGTCCGATGGGCGTCTCAAAGATGAGTTGCTGGATCGTCTCTTTCTCGGTGGTGATAAAGAGCAGTTTTTTGGTGGCCTTTTCCTCTTTCTGCTCAAAGATCAACCGGGCGTCGGTCAGGTAGAGCACGCCCTTGGGCCCTTTCTTCTTGGTCTCCATGTACTGGGCCTCGCAGGCCGCCACGGGGTCCTCGGCCGGGTAGAGCGAGAAACTGGCCTCGTCTACCTGGTCGAGCAGCCAGCGAATCTCTTTCACCTGAGATTTGGTCTGGTTGACGTTCTGTTCGAGCGCCTGGTACATCGCTCCGACCGCCGACTGCGCGGCCCGCACCTTGCTCTCCAGCGTGTTGATGGCACTCTCGGCGCGGGACACCTGGGAGGCGCGGCCACTCATGGCCTGTTGCAGGGCACGTTCAGCCTCGTCGGCCTCCCGCTCCAGTTCCCGCGTGCGCCGGCTCACCTCGCGGGACACACGCCCATTTATCTCCTTCCACTGCTTGGCCAGTACCTTGATCTTGTTTTCCAGGAAACTGCGAAAGGCGTAGCCCCGGGTGCGCAGTTCCTCAATCTCGGTCGGGAGCAGTGAAAGGGTTGTCTCAATGTCCCCCATCTCGTTGTGCACGCCGGTCAGCAGCAGCGATTCCTGCAGGCTGCCCAACTGGCTTTGAAGTTCGTCCAGTTTGGCGCGGGTTTCCTCCCGCGACGTTCCGGCTGTCCGGCTCACTCTTGAGGCCCCTCTTCGCACCCTGGTGGTGGAGCGGACAGTTGTTGATGGTTTCTTCGACCTTCCGACGGAGGACTTTGGTTTCTTCGACGATGAAAGTCTTCTTTTGGACTTCTTGACGCTCATTACTCTCACCTCCTGTTAGTGCTTGTTGCCGGATTTCCCGGCGCCCAACGTAAAACGCAGATACGCTTCCATAAACTTGTCCAGCCGCCCATCGAGCACGGCCTGCACGTTGCCGGTCTCGTGGCCGGTGCGATGGTCCTTGACCTTATGGTAAGGTTGCAGCACGTAGGAGCGGATCTGGTTGCCCCATCCAGCGTCCACGTGTTCCCCCTTTAGTTCGGCGATCTCTGCGCGCCGTTTCTCCTCCTCCAGTTGTAACAGCCGCGCCCGCAACACGCGCAGCGCCGTTTCCCGGTTCTGCGTCTGCGAGCGCTCGTTCTGGCAGGAGACGACGATGCCGGTGGGGACGTGAGTGATGCGCACCGCCGTCTCATTTTTCTGCATGTGCTGTCCGCCGGCAGTCGAGGCGCAAAAGGTGTCAATCTGCAGGTCGTTCGAATCAATCGTTATCGAGATGTCGTCGCCGATGTCGGGCCAGGCCTCGACCAACGCGAAGGAGGTATGGCGGCGATGGGCGGCGTCGAAGGGGGAGAGCCGCACCAACCGGTGCACGCCCCGCTCAGCGCGCAGATAGCCGTAGGCATAGGGGCCGGAGATGGTGACGGTGGCCCGCTTGATGCCAGCCTCCTCGCCGCAGAGCCGGTCCACCACGTCGGCCTCGTATCCGCGCGCCTCGGCCCAGCGCAGGTACATACGCAATACCATCTCGGAAAAGTCCTGGGCATCGGTGCCACCGGCGCCGGCGTGGATGGCCAGGATGGCATCGCCCCGGTCATAAGGCCCGGAGAGGAGCAGGTGGAACTCGAGGCGGTCTATTTCCTGTTCCAGCGCCTCCGTCTCAGCGGCCAGTTCGTCGTCCAGGCTATCATCGTCCAGCGTGGCGAACTCTAACGTTTCCTGTACCCGCTGCTCCAGCGTGTTCCAGCGCTCCGCCTCCTCGCGCAGGCTGGAGAGACGCCGCATCGCCACCTGGGCCGTTTCGGGGTCGCCCCAGAAATCGGGGGCGCTGGCGCGTTTCTCCAGTCGGGTGATCTCTTGCTCTTTGGCAGCCAGGTCAAAGACGCCCCCGGATGTGGTCTAGTTTTGCGTTCAAAGCCGTTAGGCGGTTACAAATTTCTTCCACGTTGTCCTCCTTGGGTTGGGAAATTGGGAAATTGGTAGATTGGTACGTTGGGCGGAGAAGCATTCTCCCACGCCTCGCGCAAGACTCTCTGGAACTCTTTACTCGACTTTGGCATTGTCTCTGCTGTGAATGTGATCCTTGGCATGCTCTACCTCCCCTATTGCTTTTCACGGGTCGCAATCAACAAGTCGAGCTTGACCCCTGATCTCCTGAGGACTCGTTGCCAAATCTCCATGTGCTCTCGATTCTCCGTAACCAACTGGGCGCCCGCCCTAGCGGCACACAGAGCGATCAATACATCACTCACGTGATCCTTCGTCCGAATAGCCCCATACTGTCATCCGTAGTAGGCCATCGCCTGACCGGCCACGTAGAACTCCTCAGGCCGTGGTGAAACGATGCGCTCAATTTTGGTCAGAGCCTGCACAGTATGATCGAGATCCCGTTTGTCTGCCTTGTCTCGTGTCCCGGCATAAAGTTCCATCCACACGACAGTGCAAAGCAAGAAGCGACGGGATTTGAGAGAGGCCGCAATGAGATCATCGTGACTCCCATCCCTGAGCCAGGGGATTAGAACGGAACTGTCGAATACTTGAAGCCTCGCCAACATTCACTCCCGACTCGCTTCGCGAGCGAATGTACCGCGCTTTTGGATGCGACGCGCTGCTTCCAGGGCTTCCCTGTATGCCAGCGTCTCGTCAATCGCCCATCGGACGGCCTGAGAATCGGTCTTGACCCCAAAGAGTTCCCGCAATCTTTGGACTTTTTCTGGATTTAGCAGTACTGTTTTACGTACGGTTTGTTCTCCTGCATTGCCCATCGTGTACTCCTCCTCAACCTAACAATCCCTCCACAAACGCATCCGCATCGAACGGAACCAGATCCTCCATCTTTTCCCCCGTGCCGACAAAACGCACCGGCAGCCCCAGTTCGCGGGCGATGGCAAAGACCATCCCTCCCCTGGCGGTGCCGTCCAACTTGGCTAGTATCACGCCGGTTACCTTCACCGCTTCCTGAAAGTGGCGCGCCTGCGATAATGCATTCTGGCCAGTGGTGGCGTCGAGCACGAGCAGCGTCTCGTGGGGCGCACCTATGACGTTCTTCGCCGCCACCTTGCGCACCTTGCGCAACTCGGCCATCAGGTTGTACTGCGTATGCAGCCGCCCGGCAGTGTCGGCGATCACCAGGTCCATTCCCCGCGCCTGTGCGGCCTGGAGCGCGTCGAAGACAACCGCGCCCGGATCGCCCCCCTCCGGCCCGGTGACGATGTCCACGCCGGCCCGCTGCGCCCAGATGTTCAGTTGATCCATCGCCGCAGCGCGGAAAGTGTCGGCCGCCGCCAGCAGCACGTGACGCCCCTGCTGCCGGGAGCGGTAGGCCAGTTTGGCAATGCTCGTCGTCTTACCGGACCCGTTCACGCCGACGATGAGCACCACGTCCAGCGGGCGGCCTCCCAGATCGAGCGGCGGTGGATCGGGCAACATGGCCCGCAGTTCCTCGCGCAGTGCCGTCTGAAGTGTACCGGCCTTTAGAATCGCCTCGTCGCGGGCGCGTTTCCGCAGCCGTTCGACCAGGTAGAGCGTCGTCTCCACGCCCATGTCGGCCTGGATGAGCAACTCTTCCAGTTCGTCCCAGGTGGCGGCGGTCACCTGGCTGGCGCCCAGCAGCCCCGCGATGCGGCTAAAAACCGCATTGCGCGTGCGAGTCAAACTATCCTTGATCGAGTGAGCAATTCCAGTAGCCATAACTGAGAACACGAATCGGCAGGATCAACGGATCATGCGCGTCTAACCGCTAATCGTCACCGCCATAAGCAATCTCACCAATCTACCAATTTACCAATCTACCAACCTACCAGATTATACCCCAAAGCCCACAGTTGAGCAATACAGTCGGATGTGATATAATATCTGCAACTTTTTAACGAGTGGAGGTCCAATGCCGGCTCTGTCTGTGGTTCTTCCTGCCTACAACGAAGAGGCAAATGTCGAAAAGGCCGTGGAGCAGGTCTCGGCCGTGGCCCAGCAGTTGGGAATGGATTACGAGATCATCCTGGTCAACGACGGCAGCGCCGACCGCACGGGTGAGATCGCCCGCGAACTGGCGCATCGTATCCCCGACTTTCGGCTGGTGGAGCATTACCCCAACCGGGGCTATGGTGGATCGCTCAAAGCGGGATTCGCGGCCGCCACGGGTGATCTGATCGCGTTCGTCCCGGCGGATAACCAGTTTGACTTGAGCGAAATCAACCGGCTTCTGGAACGTCTCGACGGGGCGGACATCGTGTGCGGCTATCGGGCCGACCGGCAGGATACGCCCATCCGCAAACTCAACGCCCTCGGCTGGAACACGCTGGTGCGGCTTCTGTTCGGCTACCTGTGCCGCGATATTGACTGCGGTTTCAAACTGTTCCGGCGCGACGTTCTGGCCCACGTGACGCTCGTCTCCGATGGGGCGATGATTGACACCGAGTTCCTGGCCGGCGCCAAGGCGCGTGGCTACCGCATCGCCGAGGCGCCGGTGACCCATCTGCCGCGCGTGGCGGGCGAGTCCACCGGCGCCAACCTCATGGTGATCGTCAGAGCGTTCCGTGACCTGGTGTGCTTCCGGCTGCGATTGAGCCGAGAGTTGCGCAGAGAAAAGAGTAGTGAGGAGGAGTGAAATGGCTCTACGTGATTTGGGCCTCATTGAGGAGGCCACCGAGGAGGAATTGGAAGAACTCGGGCGCGATGCGGAGGACGTCGCATGGTGGAACGAACACGCACAGGAATTTGAAGCCAAATATCGAGGCAAGCACCTGACCGTCATAAACAAAGAACTCTTCGTGGGAGATACGCACGAAGAGGTATACAGACAGGCCAAGTCCAGGTATCCTGAGCAAGAACCTTTTGTAGATTACATTCCCTACAAAAAGTTCCAGTCCTGTGATCCTGGACCGAAAGGGCAATCAGGTGCTCTTGATTGGGGAGCCGGATGGGTACCAGGTGGTGAAGGCTGAATAGTCGGCAAGAAGAGATGCAAAATGCAATACTGGCTAGAACAACGATCCAGACGGCAGGCGTTGCTTGAGCGTGAACTTGAGCGCATCATTCGGGTTTTACGCGAGATAGGAGTGCGACTCATCGTCCTATTTGGCTCCGCCGCCCGAGGGGAGATCGCTGCATGGAGCGACCTGGACCTTATTGTCGTGTTGGATTCTGACCAATCATTCATCAAGCGGTTAGGATTGTTATATGAACGAATCCAGCCACGTGTCGGCCTCGATCTGCTGGCCTATACCCCCCAGGAATTTGAGGCTATCCGTGAACGGTCGTTCATACGACAGGCTTTGCAAGAAGGGAGAGTGCTCTATGAGACCTGATCCGAGAGAAGAAGGCAAGCGTTGGTTGCAACAGGCTCGACAGGACCTCGATGATGCCCGCTACAACCAGGCCGGAGGACGTTACCACCTGACCTGCTTCCTGGCCCAGCAGGCCGGCGAAAAGGCGCTGAAGGGCTACCTGTATGCTCAGGGGGTAGAAAGAGTATGGGGACACTCGGTGGCAGACCTGGCCCGCCAAGCCACCGAGTATGATGATCGTTTCGAGGCGCTGATCGGCGTAGGGGGTGGACTCGACCGTCATTACATCCCCACCCGCTACCCAAACGGGCTGCCTGGTGGGATTCCGGCCGAAGCCTTCGATGCCGAGGATGCAGAAAAAGCACTTCGCCAGGCGCAGCACATTATCCGGCAGGTCACGGAGACATTGGAGGATGCAGGAGAACAGACCAGTCCCAGGACAACGCAGCGTGAATCTACGATGTAGCAATTGCGCACACAGTTGGCCTCTCGACCCCACCCGCTGGTGCTGTGACTGCGGTGGCGTGCTAGAGATCGCGGGCGCACCGTCCTTTTACCCCACCCGCGTGGACGAGGGCGACCACACCCTCTGGCGCTACCGGGACGCGCTGCCCCTGCCTAATGGCGCGGCCCCGGTGACGCTGGGCGAGGGCTGGACCCCGCTGGTCGCCGCCGAGTGGGATGGTCAGTCCGTCCACCTCAAGGCCGAGTACCTCAACCCCACGGGATCCTTCAAGGATCGAGGGGCGGCTGTGCTGGTCACGGCGCTAAAGGCGGCGGACGTGCAAAAAGTCGTCGAGGATTCCTCGGGCAACGCCGGGGCTGCGTTGGCGGCCTACGCCGCCCGCGCCGGGCTCCGCGCCACTGTCTACGTGCCGGCCCACGCCTCACCGGTCAAGCAGGCCCAGATCGCGGCCTACGGCGCCAGGGTCGTGCCGGTGCCCGGCCCCCGCAGCGAGGCCACTCGTGCCGTGCGCCAGGCCGTCGAGGAGGGCGCTGTCTACGCCAGTCACGTTTATAGCCCCTTTTACCCGCAGGGGATGAAGACGATGGCCTTTGAACTGTGGGAGCAGTTGGGCGGCTGCGCGCCGGAAAGTCTCGTGGCGCCGCTGGGCCACGGGACACTATTGCTGGGGTTGCACCGTGGCTTTGGCGAACTGCTGGCGGCGAGGCTGATCGAACGACGGCCGCGTCTCTTTGGCGTGCAGGCGCAACCGTGCGCACCACTGGCACGCGCCTGGGAGCGTGGCGCAGCCGATGTGGAGCCGGTCGAGGAACAAGAGACCATCGCGGAGGGTGTGCGCATCGCTGTGCCACCCTGGGGCCAGGCGGTGCTGGCTGCCGTGCGCGAGAGTGGCGGCGCAATACTGGCCCTGCCGGACGGAGAGACACTGGCTGCACAGAGGAAACTGGCCCAGCGGGGATTCTACGTCGAACCGACCTCTGCGCTGGCTGTGGCGGCGCTGGATCACCTGCGCGACCGTCTGGGCGACGTGCCGGTCGTCGTGCTGACCGGGAGCGGGTTCAAATCAATGACCAATGAACAATGAGCCAATGAGCCAATGACCTGTCAAGTCCATTAATGTCGTACCCCCAAACTGTCCAGATCTACCGTACCCCCTACCAGGGGAAGGATAATTGAACGGGTTTACCAGTTGGAGGAGGCGGTACCTCAAGGCCTGTAATGGTAGCCACGGTCAACTCTT
>JADHWW010000111.1 GCA_016783285.1 Anaerolineae bacterium | reverse complement strand
GCTCTTCCCAAAACAGGCACAAATAGCACACGGATACACACAGATGAAACGGGTTCTCACAGATTTTTTATCTTTATCCGCGTACATCCGTATGATCCGTGTTGATCCGTGTTCTATTTATGACTGGCTGAGCAGTTACGTCTTTTCATTGTATCACAACCAGGCCAAGCCGTCCACTGTCCCACCGCCAATTCAGAGCAAAACGCGAGACACTAGCCTTACACGGCTCCTCAGATTGACAATCTCCCCCACATCGTGTACAATGTGACCAGGGTCATTTTTATCCTATGGTCATCAACACAACGATGGACAGAAACCTTTCACGGCGCGAGCGCAAGAAACGGGAGACCCACCGGCGGCTGCTAGAAGCCGCGCTGCGGCTGTTCCGCGAGCGCGGGTACAACGCCACCACCGTCGAGGACATCACCGAAACGGCCGACGTCGCCAAGGGCACCTTCTTCAACTACTTCGAGACCAAAGAGTCGCTTCTGCCCGCCCTGGCCGAGCGGCGACTGCGGCAACTGGAGGAGGCATTATTGCCCGAGCGAGGCGCTCCAGCCAGCCCCGTCGCGCGCATCAAACTGGCGCTGCGTCTGGTGGCCGAAGATCCGCTGTCCGATCCCGCCCTGACACACCGGCTCTTCGCGGCTGGAATGCGCCACCGGGACATCAATAGCCTTAAGGCCATCAACCCGGTGACCGCGCTGACCAACCTGCTCGCCGAGCAGGTGCGCCAGGCCCAGGCCGCTGGCGAGATCAGGGCTGGCCTGGACCCTCTCCACCTCGGCAGCGTGTGGCCTTAAGGCTACGTGATCCGCGCCATGTTCTTCCAGCAAATCATGATGTGGCACTGCGGCTACCGCCCCACCCCGCTCCCGGAACTGCTCGACGGGACGGTGGACCTGCTGCTGGACGGGGTCGCCGGTCCCAAGTGGAGGCAGGTCTCGTGATTGGTGTGAAGGTCCTCTGGCGTGCACTGGGCTACCTCAAACGGTACCGGCTTTGGGCCACCGGTGCCTTCCTCGGCCTGATCATCTCCACCGGCACACAGCTGGTCATCCCAAGATTGACTCAGACGATTGTTGACGACGGGATCGCCGCCAGACGGCTGCCCGTCGTCCTATGGGCTGCGGCAGGGATGGTGGGCCTGGCCATCGCCGGATCGGTCTTCTCTTTCTTGCAGGGGGTGCTCTCCGCCCGCACCGCCCAGGGCGTGGCCTATGACCTGCGTAACCAACTTTACGCCAAGATACAGTCCCTCTCCTTCAGTTACCACGACCGCGCCCAGACCGGCCAACTTCTCACCCGCGCCACGTCCGATGTCGAGATGGTGCGTTTGTTCGTCGGCATGGGCTTCATTCACCTGCTCAGCGCTATCCTGATGATGGCCGGCAGCATCGCGCTGCTGTTCGCCACCGACTGGCAACTGGCGCTCATCATGCTCGTGCTGGTGCCGCTCACCTTCGGGACCTTCGCCCTCTTCGCCAGCAAGGCCCGGCCGCTGTTTATGAAGATTCAGCAGCGACTGGCCGATCTCAACACCACGCTGCAGGAGAACCTGGTCGGCGTGCGGGTCGTCAAAGCGTTCGCCCGCGAGCCCTACGAGCGAGCGCGCTACGTCCGGGCCAACCAGAACCTGTTCGACCTCAACCTGGTCGTCGGGCGGCTGATGGCGACCGCCATTCCCCTCATCTTCCTCATCGCCAACCTGGCGCTTCTGGCCGTCTACTGGATCGGCGGCTACCAGGCCATCGCCGGGCACCTCAGCGTGGGCAGGCTGGTCGCCTTCGCCAACTACATGATGATGGCCTTCTTCCCTATGCTGATGCTGGGGATGATCATCACGATGATCTCACAGGCAGGGGCCTCGGCCGAGCGCGTCTTCGAGATCCTCGACGCCCAGTCTGAGGTGGTTGAGAAACCAGACGCGGTTGAACTCACCTCCATCCGGGGACGAGTGACCTTCGAGCAGGTCGGTTTCCGCTACTTCAGCGGGGGCGAACCAGTGCTCAAAGACGTCAGTTTCACAGCCGAGCCGGGCCAGGCGGTGGCGCTCTTGGGCGCGACCGGTTCCGGCAAGTCCACTATCATCAACCTCATCCCCCGTTTCTACGACGTGACCGATGGCCAGGTAACAATTGACGGCCACGATGTGCGTGACGTGACACTCGATTCCCTGCGCCAACAGATCGGCACCGTGCTCCAGGAGACGACGCTTTTCTCCGGCACGATCCGCGACAACATCGCCTTTGGCCGGCGCGAGGCTCCGCCGGAGGAGATCACCGCCGCTGCCAAAGCCGCCGAGGCGCACGACTTCATTATGAGTTTCCCTGAGGGATATGACACGCCGGTGGGGGAGCGGGGGGTCACGCTCTCCGGCGGGCAGAAGCAGCGCATCGCCATCGCCCGGGCGCTGCTCCTGGACCCGCGCATTCTCATCCTGGACGACGCGACCTCCAGCGTGGACTACGAGACGGAGTACCGCATCCAGCGAGCGCTGGAGCGGCTGATGGAGGGCCGCACCAGTTTTGTCATCGCCCAGCGTATCGCCACGGTGCTCAACGCGGATCAGATCCTGGTGCTGGAGCGGGGCGAGATCGTCGCGCAGGGCACGCACGAGGAACTGCTGCGCGAGAGCCCCATCTATGCAGAGATATATTACTCACAGTTGGAAGATGGTCTGATTGACCAGCCGGAGGTCGCGCTATGATGTTCGGCGGTAGACACATGCGCGGCCTGACCCAGCAGACCGCCAAACCGGTAGAGGTTGGCAGGGCATTGCGCCGCCTGATGGGATACTTCCGCCCGTTCTGGGGATCGCTGGCGGTGGTGGCTGCGCTGATCGTCGTCGGTACAGCACTGCAACTGGTCGCCCCCTATCTGACCGGCGTTGCCGTAGACCAGTTCATCGCGCCCGGCGACCAGCCCCGCCCGGCCTGGCTGGAATGGCTCCTGTCTGCCCTGCCACCGCGAGTACTCGTGGCGGTGAGCCCTGCCGAAGGGCCGCCGGACGTCAGCCGGGCCACTGGCCTGACCACAACCATGCTCCTGCTGCTCGGTACCTACCTGCTGAACTGGGCTGCCACCGCTGGCCAGTTCTACCTGATGATACTAGCCGGGCAGCGGGTGTTGCTCCACATGCGCACGCAGATCTTCGAACGCATCCAGGCCCTCTCGCTCAAGTTCTTCGACCAGCACGAGGCTGGCGACCTGATGTCCCGCCTGGTCAACGACACCCAGGTCATCAACCAGGTTTTCAGCGGCGGGGTCGTGCGGCTGGCGAGTATGAGCCTCTCGCTCGTCGGCATTGTCGTCTCCATGCTCGGCCTCAACTACCGGCTGGCGTTGGCCAGTTTCACAGTGCTGCCAGTGATGATCCTGTCCACGACCGTCTTCTCCCGGCGGGCACGGGCTGCCTTCCGTCGCACCCGCCAGACGATCGGCGAAGTGAGCGCGGAACTGCAGGAGAACATCTCCGCTGTGCGCGAGGTGCAGGCCTTCGCTCGCGAGGAGGAAAACGTGGCCGAGTTCGAGGAGATCAACGCCGCCAACCGCGACGCCAACGTCCAGGCCCAATCCATCCTCTCCGCCTTCTCACCCGCCCTCGACGTGCTCAGCACCATCGCGCTGGCTAGCGTGGCTGGCTACGGCGGCTACCTGGCACTGCGCGAGCCACCGTTGGTCACCGTGGGCGTCATCGTCTCCTTCCTGATCTACGTGCGCCGCTTCTACGAGCCTATCCGGGGCATCGCCAATCTGTACACACAACTCCAGTCGGCAATCGCAGGCGCCGAGCGCATCTTCGAACTGCTCGACACCCAGCCGGAGATCACCGACGCGCCCGACGCTGTGCCCCTGCCGCCCATCCAGGGGCTGGTCGAGTTTGACCACGTCACCTTCGCCTACTCCCCCCTTTCATCCCCCCCAAGCGGGGGGGAAAGAGGGGGGGAGCTAGTGTTGCGGGACATCTGCCTGACAGCCGATCCGGGGCAGACGGTGGCATTGGTGGGGCCGACCGGCGTGGGTAAGACGACGCTCGTCAGCCTGCTGACCCGCTTCTACGACGTGGACCAGGGCGCGATACGGATAGACGGTCACGATGTACGATGGGCCACCCGCGAGAGCCTGCGGCAGCAGATGGGAATCGTCCTGCAAGACACTTTCCTCTTCTCCGGCACTGTGATGGAGAACATCCGCTACGGACGGCTGGAGGCGGACGATGAGGCGGTCATCGCGGCGGCCCGGCTAGCCAACGCCGACCAGTTCATCACACGTCTGCCGGAGGGCTACCAGACCCAACTGGGCGAGCGAGGGCACAATCTGAGCCAGGGGCAGCGGCAACTGATCGCCATCGCTCGCGCGGTGCTGGCCGACCCGCGCATCCTGATCCTCGACGAGGCCACCTCCAGCGTGGACACACGCACCGAACTACTGATCCAGCGTGCCCTGGACGAACTGCTCCAGGGGCGCACCTCCTTCGTGATCGCCCACCGTCTGAGCACAATACGCAACGCCGATCAGGTGCTCGTGCTCGAGCGAGGCCGCATCGTCGAGCGGGGCACGCACGAAGAACTGCTGGCCGCGCGGGGGCTGTACTACGACCTCTACAACAGCCAGTTTCGGCGGCAGGTGTGATCCTCTTGCCCCGCCCTCCACTGCGAGTACTCGTGGCAGGCGGCAGGTGCGATCCCTGCGCCCCTCTCCGAGGCCCGCTGCGAGTACTCGCGGCAGGCCAAGCTGGCATGGCCCGGCCTGGCCGGCGCTGTGGACCACAGCCTCTGGCGACTAGCGGCTCGCCATTTGCCCCGCCCGCCCACCTATGCTACAATCGTTAGAGCCTAACTGCTTTGCCGAGCCCGGAGCACAGCCAAGGCGATGGGCGCTCCGGCAGGGATATGATAGCGCGAGGCTCGTCCACCTTCAAGGTTGAGCGGGTGTTTTTGTCGTTCAGGTGAGACTTGTCATCAGAGGAGGATACTATGGAGACTAGACCTTTTGGCAGAACCGGAGAATCGTTCCCCATCCTAAGCTTTGGCGGGCAACGGATCGTGGACGAACATAACTGCACAGAAGAAGAGGCGATTGAAATTGTCAACACCGCCATAGACCGCGGTATCCGCTACTTTGATACCGCCTGGATTTACTCCCAGGGGCAAGCGGAGACCCGCCTGGGCAAGGTGGTCAAACACCGACGGCCGGAGATGTGGATTGCCACCAAAACCTGGGATACAACCCGCGATGGAGCTCGTCGTCAACTGGAGCAGAGCTTGACCCGGCTGCAAACCGATTACGTGAACGAGTGGCGGTTGCACAACGTGTGGGATTATGCCCGGCTGGACGCTTTCACCGGCAAAGGGGGCGCGCTAGAGGCGGCCGTGCAGGCCCGCGAGGAGGGACTGGTGCGCTACATCAGCATCAGTGGCCACACCAATCCGCAAATCCTGGTAGAGGCGCTCAACCGCTTTCCCTTTGACAGCGCGCTCATCGCCCTCTCGGCGCTGGACCATTTCATCCTCAGTTTTGCCGAAGAATTCCTGCCCATCGCCAACACCAAAGGAGTTGCCACCATTGGTATGAAAGTGCTGGGGCTGGGTAGCCTGACCCACGAGGTGGAACGCTCCTTGCGTTACGCCTTTGGTCTGCCGGTCAGCACGGTGATTGTGGGGATGGAGACCATGGCCCAACTGGAGCAAAACCTGAGCATTGCCGAATCATTCACGCCGATGACCGACGCGGGGCGGTTGGCCTTCTTTAAGGACATCATCCCGCTGGTCCGGCCGGACAAGATGCCTTGGAAAGCAGCCGACTGGGACAACCCAACCGAGTGGGCCCCTCGCGACCGGGGACTGCGCCCTTAGAAACCACAGGGAGGGGAGCTGTCAACGGATTCGGGGAGCGGATTAAACGGATTGGGACTCGGGGCAGAGAGAAGGTCTCGCGCCGTGGGGATGATTATCCGTTCAATCCGTTCCAGAAATCCGTTGACAGCACGCCTCGGAACACCTAAAGGGGTACACACCTGTGATTGATCCGAAAAGACCCGCCCGTTACCAACGCATCTACGCGCAATTGGAAGGCCTGATCGAAGGGAAATCGCCCAACCTGGTCGCGGCGATGGCGACTGTATGCGCCGTGTTGCACCACAAGATGTCCCACCACTTCTGGACGGGCTTCTACTTCGTGGTCAATGCGGACGAATTGCACGTGGGGCCTTACCAGGGGCCTGTCGCCTGCCAGGTGCTGCGGGATCGCGGTGTCTGCCTGCACTGCGCCCGGACCCGGCAACCGGTGGTCGTGCCAGACATCGAGCAGTTCCCTGGGCACATCGCCTGCGATTCTCGCTCCAAAAGCGAGATTGCCCTGCCGGTGATTAAGGAGGACCGAGTGATCGCGGTGCTGGACATCGACTCAGACAAACCCGCGCAGTTTGGCGAGGACGACGTCGCGCCGCTGACCAAAATCCTGAGCCTGCTGCAACCGTACCTCTAGCATCGCCCCTGAACTGGAACAGATCATGGCACATCCAATATGAGACCCAAGGCTCAGCATGACGTCACCCAGGGCAGTCTGGCTCGCAACATCTGGCACCTGGCTCGACCCATTACCATCAGCCAGATGCTGTTCATGTTACCCAACCTCTACGACACCATCTGGCTAGGCCAACTTGGCCGTGACGCGCAGGCCGCTGCAGGGCTAACTATGTCAGTACGCCTTACAATGATCAGCGTTCTGATGGCACTGAGCCTCGGCAGCGGAGCAGTGGTGTCCCGTTACGTCGGGGCCAAAGACCAGGACAAGGCCAACCTGGCAGTGCTTCAGGCGGTCATTCTGATGATCACGGCTTCCGGCAGCCTGGGGCTTTTCGGCGTGATCTTTGCCCGGCCCCTGCTGGTGCTTGCCGGTGCCAATGGCGCCACGCTGCCGTTGGCTTTGCGCTACGCGCGCATCATCTTCGCCGGCTTGATCGCGATGGAGATGGTACCTAGCGTCGGATTTATGCTCAACGCCGCCGGTGCTCCCCAAGTGATGCTGGGTATGACGCTTTTAAGCACGGGGACCCTGCTCGTCGCGGAACCACTGCTGGTGAGTTGGCTGGGCCTGGAGGGGGCCGCGCTGGCGTTGGTCGGCTCAAATGGGGTAGGGATGCTCTGGGGATTGAGCCTACTCGTCAGCGGTCGAGCA
The DNA here is from genome assembly GCA_016783285.1 of Anaerolineae bacterium. The sequence continues at coordinate 30,093 of JADHWW010000111.1, read as the reverse complement.
CCTGTGGCCTTAAGGCTACCTGTGCGCCTGGACCTGCGCCATCTGCGGTTGGATTTCCCGATGATGGGGCGCATCCTGCCCATCGCGCTGCCCGCCATTCTACAGCGCGGCACTCCCAACCTGGCAATGTCGTACCTTACCCGCCTGGTCTCCTCGTATGGTGCGCCGACGCTGGCCGCGTGGGTGATTGCCAGGCGCATCTCTGACTTCGCTCTGATTCCGAGCATGGGGTTGTCCCGTGCCACACCGGCAATGGTGGGTCAGAACCTGGGCGCGGCGCAGCCTGAACGGGCCACACGTTCGGTCAGTCTCATCGCCCGCGCAGCGACGCTGGTCGGCGGGTGCATTCTTGGGCTGCTGGCGCTCTTCGCCCCGCAGGTTATGGCGACACTCAGCCGCGATGCAGAGACCTCCTCAATTGGTGCACACGTGATCCGAATGCTCAGCATCGGTTACCTGGGACTCGCACTGAACTACGTATTTGACGCGGCTCAAGCGGGGGCAGGCGACACATTCTCGCCAATGGTCATCAACCTCATTTCTGTGTGGCTCATCCAGGTTCCCCTGGCATACCTGCTCTCGCGGCTGGTTGGCCTCAGAGCGGATGGAGTCTGGCTCGCTCTGGTTCTGAGCTGGATCTTGCAGGCAACGCTGATGGGGTTGCGCTTCCGGCAAGGACGTTGGAAACTGAAACAGGTATAACCTGCCACGAGTACTCGCAGTGGACTGCTCTAATTGTTATTGCGCCAGTGCCAACGTCAGGAAGAAGACCAACGCCAGGTCGGGAAAAAACAACGTATTGTCCACCAGGCCGTGGGCCAGCAACGCGGCCATGCTGCCCGCCAAACCGATAGAAATGCTCGCAGCCCCCGTGACAGGGCCCCCCCACGCAGCGAGCAATCGTCGCCAGCGTGACCTCCCTGCCCACGGCGCCCTCGGGGACGAGGGCTCAGAGTCTCGAAGAATGGTCTGCCAGAAGGCCACCTGCACAGCCACCCCCGCCAGGAGGCCGAGAATCCCCAGCCGCGTCCAGTGGTCCAGGTAGACGTTATGGGGGTGCTCCAGATTGAACTCCTGCCAGGCGGAGGGGAGAACATAGCGGGTGCGATAGGCAGCCTGGAAATTGCCCGGTCCGATGCCGAACCAGGGATGCTCGCGAATGAGCGCCAGGCTGCTGCGCCACAGTTCCAGCCGGAAGAAGGTGCTTCCCTGCCGCAGGTCGAACATCGAGGCAAAGCGCGGCACGTGCAGGAGCGGGACCAGCAGCAGTGCACCGGCCACGACGAACGCCAGCACGACCCAGCGGTAGGGGCGCGGTGACTGCGCCTCCACCCCCGCACGCCAGCCCATCACCAACAGCGCCGCCGGCAGCGCTAACAGCAGCGCCCCCCGCGAAAAACTGAGCACCAGCGCCAGCGTCACCACGACCAGCGCCAGCGCGTAGAGCGTCCGGCGGCGCCCCCGCCTCTCCCACAGCCCAACGACCACCAGGAGCGGCCACACACGCCCCAGGTACAGCCCAACGTTGTTGGGCGAGTGGTAGACGCTCTGCAAGCGCGGCAGCCCTCCCTCGGCGACGACGACGTTGCGACCCAGCGCGTACTGCACCAGACCGATAAGCGCCACACCGACGGAGCCCAGAACCCAGCCATCCACAATCCGCCATCTGGCCTGACCGTCCAGGCGGGCCAGCCGCAGCAGCGCATAACAGAGCGCCGGGAGCAAGAAGACGGTCCGCAATTCAAAGACTGCCGCCCATCGATCGGTGGCTGCCAGGCCAGCCACCACCGCCGCCACCACCAGCAGCACGACAGCCCAGTCGAGAGGAGTAAGTATTCCTCCTCTGCTCCCCAGCCTCCCCGTCCCCCCGTCCCCCTGTCCCCTTGTCCCCCCGTCCCTTTGTCTCCCCCCCATCACCACCCCCACCCCACACAGCACCACCAGCACCTCCGGCAAACTGAGCGCCTGGTAGAGCATACGCTCGGGGCATAAGTAGAATGGCGCGGAGAAGGCGACCAGCGGTAACCCCAGGTCGGGTCGCAGCGCGAAAAACGCGGCCAGCACAGGCAGTGTCAGCAGGCTTAGAACGAAGCAAGGAGTAGGGAGTAGGGAGTAGGGAGTAGAGGAAAGATCCCGCCCCCAACTGGCTCCGGCGGTGGCCCAGAATAGACCGGTCAGTCCCACAACCAGCGCCACCTGTGTCCACTCGGGCCAGCCGAGGAACGCCCGCCCCAGTGGCCTTAAGGCTACCAGCGCCCTCCACTCCACCCGCCGCGTTTCGCGCACCAGCAGAGCCACCAGCACCAGCCCTGCCACGGCCAGCCCCGCCATCTTCCAGTCGGTGCCGTCGCGGACCGGCTCCGCCCCCACCCGCCAATCCACCAACGCCCACTGGCCCTGCCCACCCTCGGCCACGACCTCGACGGTGTGCGGACCGAGGGGGAGACCGGTCGCCAGTGGAACGGTTGCGAGGGTGAGAACGTTGTCGTAGAGCACGACGTAAGCGCGGCCCACCCTGTCCCGTGGCAGCCGGTTGGCCGGCGCGCCATCCACCGCAACGTAGAGAAATGCGCGGTACGGCCCCCGCCGCACCGTCAGCGCGACGGATGGCCCGTCGAAACGAAACAAGGCCCGGTCGCCGTCGGAACCCGTCGTGAGCGCTGCCGAACGGCCGACGTCGGCGCCCAGCGGCCCCACGCGCCAGGTGTCCCCGTAGGTCGCCCAGGGATTGAGCGCCGGGTAGCCGCCGACCGGAGCAGCGTCAGGAAGCGCATCAGCCCAGGCGGCCACCGCGTCGTAGACCGGGCGAGGGACGGAGTCAGGCCCCACCAACGCGAAGCCCCAGCGCGGATCACCGGACTCGGCGGCGGGCTGGAAGTGCTCCAGGATCAACGCGCCGACCCAGGGCCACTCAGCCCGCGCCCGCTCCAGCGCCGCAACGGTACGGGCTGCCTGGGTCGATTCGTCCGTCTGACCCCACAAAGAGGTCATACCTATCCAGCCCGGCGATAGCGCGTTCCACCCCCAATGGCTGGCCCAGATCGCTTTGCCCGCGTCGTCATACTCAACCATCACCTCCCGCAGCAGGAGCAACCGCGAGAAGTTCAACACCGGTTCGTCGGCGCGACGGTCATCGGGACCGGTGTCGAAGCCGTAGGGTTTGCCGACCACGACGTCGAAGTAGGGAGCCGCCCCCGCCTGATAGAGTTGCTCCAGGTAGCGCACATCGCTCAGGTTCTGAGGCCCGGTCTCGACAGTGGGGGCCAGGCCGGCCAGGAGGATACGGGCATCGGGATCGGCGGCGCGGACTGCGCGCGCGGTGCGAGCCAGCAGGTCGGCGTAGGCGGGCGGGTTGACCGGGCCACCGCCCCAGTGGTCCGCCAGATTCGGTTCGTCCCAAACCTGATAGGTGTCCACCTGCGCGCCGTAGCGGGCGGCAAAGCCGTGAGCGAAACCGGCGAAGCGATCAGGATCAGAGGGCGGAAGTAGGGGCGTGGTGATCTCTTCCCTGGTGTCGTCGAGGACAGCCACCAGCCGCAGCTGGGGGTGACGGGCCAGCGCACCCAGGACACGGTCGGGGACCGCCCAGTCAAAGCGGCCCGGCTGCGGCTCAATCTGGCTCCAGTAAAAGGACTGGCGCACCCAGACAAAGCCCCCCTCAGCAATACGGCCCAGGGCGTCTTCCAGTTCCTCGCCATCATACTGCTCCAGCGCGACATTGACGCCAAGGATGGGCACGTCGGCCCCGGTCACGGGGGCGGGGAAATCGCCGGGAAGGCCCCGAGTGCGGGTCCGGTGGGCCACAACGATGGGCTGCACGGCCAGGGCGACGGCGAGCAGCCCGGAGAGCCACAGGAGCAGGCGAAACACGCGCAACGGCAAATCAGCCATCCGTTGGTCTAGTGAACGTTTCAATGCCAGTCCTCACTGCATACTCGCACTCTTCAGGTCGCTAGTTTAGGGCACTTAAACAAAACTGTCAAGTGTCCCGGCCACGCAGCAGCCAATCGCACTGACAAGTATCACCCTTTAGTCTATACTTCTCCGCGCGGACTTGCCCCCAGCGACAGGATGAAGTATAATGCAATCCACCCCGTGGCATAGCACAGGCGGAAATAAGAAGGAGAATGCAGCAAATGACGCCAGTTTACACCATCCTGCTCGTTGAGGGAAGAAAACCCACGGCAGAGCGCCTGGCTCCAGTCCTCAATGACCAAGGATACCACGTCGTCACAGCCCGCACGCGAAGGGAGGCCTGGGCCAAAGTACAAGAAGCGCACCCGACAGTGATCGTGTTGGACTCCCCCTCGCTGCGCTTCAGCAGCCGCCGTTTCTGCAACACCTTGCAGGATGCCGCGCTCGAAGTCCCGGTGCTGATGTTGCTGCCGGAGGGAGAGGACATTGACCGCAGCATGGGCGCGCGTGTATACCTGCGTTATCCGTTTTCTGCCAAGAAACTGGCCAACCGCATCATCAGACTGCTACCTGCACCCGATGACGAGGTGCTCCGGGCAGGCGATATAGTCCTCAACTTCAAGCAACGATATGTTATTCGAGGTAAGCGCGAAAGCCACCTCACCCCCAGACAGACCCGCCTACTCGAGGTCTTTATGCGCCATCCAGGCGAGGTTTTGAGTCGGGTCTTCTTGATGAAACAGGTATGGGAAACTGACTACATAGATGACACACGCACCCTAGACGTCCACGTCCATTGGGTGCGCAAGGCGATTGAGGAAGATCCCAAATCGCCAGTATATCTGCGCACGGTCCGTCGCGCGGGCTACTGTTTCCAGGTACCAGAGAAGTAGCGCGACGGATTTGCTCAAATCCCACTTTATGGTACAATCGTAGCGGGCTTGACCCAATACACACGCTTCCTGACCAGCGAGATCGTGCCGGATGAGCAGCCAGCCCGGTCTCTCGGTGGAATGACGGAGGCGGAGGATAACAAAACAAGATAAGGAGGCTCCTCTATGGCTGTCGTCTCTATGAGGGCACTCTTGGAAACTGGAGTGCATTTCGGTCACCGCACCCAGCGCTGGAACCCGAAGATGAAATCCTACATCTTCACGGAGCGCAACAAGGTGCACATTATAGACCTGCAGCAGACCATTACCGCGCTTGGCAGGGCCTACGAACTGGTTCGGGACACCATTGCCGCCGATGGAACAGTGCTTTTTGTGGGCACGAAGCGGCAGGCTCAGGACTCTATCGCTCAGGAGTCACAGCGCTGCGGAATGCCCTATGTCAACCAGCGCTGGTTGGGCGGCACACTGACCAACTGGCGCACCATCCGACAGCGCATTGACTACCTGCTCAATCTGGAAGCCCGCCGTGACCGGGGCGACTTTGAGCGTCTGACAAAAAAAGAGGCGCTGGGCCTGCAGCGCCAGATCGTGAAACTCAACAACCGGCTGGGGGGTATCAAAGAGATACGCGACCTCCCCGATCTGCTCTTCGTCGTGGATGTGCGACGGGAGACCACCGCAGTGAAAGAGGCCAACAGGTTGAATATTCCCATCGTCGCTATTGTGGACACCAACTGTGACCCCGATCCAATTGATCACGTGATCCCGGCCAACGACGACGCTATCCGTGCGATCAAGCTGATTACCTCGAAAATAGCCGATGCTGTGCTGGAGGGAGTTGCACAACGGAAGGCCTACGAACCAGAAGACTTGGCGGTTGAGGAGTTCGCCATTGAGGATGAGAAGTACCTTAGCGCTGCCACTCTTGCCCGCTTGAAGGGACTGTCGTTCGAGGGAGAAAGAGATGCAAAGCCAGTTGCGGAGATAGCGCAGGCTGAAGAACCAACTGAAGAACCAACTGAAGAACCAACTGAAGAACCGGGCGAGCCAGCCAAGAAACCAGTGGCCTTAAGGCTACCAGGTGAACTGACGCAGGAGATGGCGGGTGAGACCACGACAGAGAGCATGATAACCGAGGAAGGAGTCGGGGAAGAAGAGGTATGAGTCCTCCCCGCGCCTGCCGCCGGTACCTGCAGATAGATAATCGATAGAACACTAGGAGGACAGAATTTGGAAATCACTGCTGCAATGGTCAAGGAAGTGCGGCAGGTGACTGGCGCTGGCGTGTTAGACTGCCGTCGAGCGTTGGAGGCTTCTGCTGGTGACTTTGAAAACGCGATCGCCCGTTTGCGCGAAAAAGGGCTCGCCGCGGCTGCCAAGCGAACGGGCCGCCAGGCCTCCGATGGGCGCGTGGAAGCGTACGTCCATCACGGCAGCCGGGTTGCTGTACTGTTGGAACTGAATTGTGAGACTGACTTCGTCGCCCGCACTGATGACTTCAAGACCCTGATTCATGATTTAGCGCTCCATATCGCCTTCGCTGCCCCGCGTTACCACACTCGTGAGAAGGTGCCCGAGGCAGTGATCGAGCGCGAACGGGCCACCTACCGCGCCCAGGCTTTGGAAGAAGGCAAGCCCGAACGTATTGTGGGCCGCATCGTCGATGGCCTGCTGGAGAAGTTCTACCAGCAGGTGTGCCTGATGGAGCAACCCTTTGTCAAAGATAAGGACAAGACCGTACAGGATCTGATCACAGAGGCCCTCGCCAAACTAGGCGAGAATATCGTCCTGCGCCGCTTCGTACGCTACGAAGTGGGAGAGGACCTGGAATAACCCGGTCCAAAATAGGATGGCTGTCGCGAAATACAAACGAGTCCTACTCAAACTGGGAGGCGAGGCACTGGCCGGCCCGGGCGGCTCTGGAATCAGTCCCCACATGGCAGAAGAGGTCGCTGCCAAAATGTTAGCCATGCGCAACCTGGAGGTGGAGATCGCTATCGTCCTGGGAGCGGGCAACATCTGGCGTGGTCGGGATGGCCTTGTACATGGCATGGACCGTGCCACAGCAGATCACATGGGCATGCTAGCGACGGTGATGAATGCCCTCGCTTTGGCCGACGCATTGGAGCGTCTGGGGATCACCACCCGTGTACAGACCGCTATCGAAATGCGAACTATTGCTGAGCCCTACATCCGTGGACGGACGATCCGCCACCTGGAAAAAGGGCGCGTTGTCATCATCGGTGGCGGTACAGGTAACCCCTACTTCACTACCGACACAGCAGCAGCACTCAGAGCGATGGAGATTGACGCTGGCTTACTGATCAAGGCCACGAAGGTGGACGGTGTCTACACCGAGGACCCCCACGAGAACCCCGACGCCGAGCGATTTGACTACCTGACCTACATGCAGGCGCTTGAACTGCGGGTGGGCGTGATGGATGCCACAGCGATCTCACTGTGTATGGAAAACGACCTGCCTATCCTTGTGCTCAACTTGTGGCAACCCCACGGCCTTGAGCGAGCCGTGCTGGGGGAGGCCATCGGGACGTTGATCTCTCAATAGAACGATGATTAGAGAACTACTCCACGAGACAGAAGGCCGTATGCGTAAGACACTTGAGGTGCTGGATGCCGATCTGCGCACCATCCGTACTGGACGGGCCTCTCCGGCACTGGTGGAGAGGGTGATGGTAGAATATTACGGCACACCTACGCCCCTCAACCAGTTGGCTGTCATATCCGCCCCGGAACCTCAGTTGCTCACTATTCGGCCATACGACCCAGGGTCATTGGGCGACATCGAACGAGCCATCCTCAAGTCCGAACTGGGTCTCACTCCCTCTAACGACGGCCGGATCATCCGCCTTCCCATTCCGCGCCTCACCGAGGAGCGGAGGCGAGAACTGGCAAAACTGGTGCGCCATCGCGTCGAGGAAGGCAAGGTGGCACTCCGGAACATTCGCCGCGAGGCAATGGACGACCTGCGCGAGTTCGAGAAAGAAAAACTTATTTCCGAGGACGACCTCTACCGTGGCAAGGACGACCTTCAGGACCTCACTGACCGCTACGCCAAGCAGGTGGACGAGACTGGCGCCCGCAAGCAACGGGATATCCTGGAAGGCTAGCACACCCCCACAGATCGCCTCGGACAGTCTACGACAATGCCTTCTCAGCCGCAGAATAATCAGCAATACCCGCCTCTGGAACGAGTAGCCCGGCATGTTGGCATTATTATGGACGGTAATGGCCGCTGGGCTCGGGCACGCGGTTTGCCTCGGCTGGCTGGACACCGTGCAGGGACAGAAAACCTGCGCCGCGTGTTGCGAGCAGCAGTAGAGTTTGGCATCCAGATTCTCACCATCTACGCCTTCTCGACTGAGAATTGGGGCCGTCCGGGGAACGAGATTCAAGGTCTGTTGTCCATCCTTGAGCGGGTGATTGATCGGGAGTTGTTAGAACTGCACCAGGAAGGCGTCCAATTGCGCCATATTGGTCACCTGGAGCATCTTCCCCCGAAGTTGCTGCAAACAATTCAGGACGCCATCGAAATGACCAAGGACAACCAACGGCTGATCTTGAACGTAGCATTCGACTATGGCGGCCGGGCCGAACTGGTGGATGCAATACACCGCATGATCGCCGACGATGTGCCTGCTGAGGAAGTAGACGAACTACTCATCAGTCGCTACCTCTATACGGCAGGATTGCCTGATCCTGACCTGATTATTCGAACCAGCGGGGAGATGCGGATCAGCAACTTCCTTATCTGGCAGGGGGCATACGCCGAGTTATACGTGACCCCCACCCTGTGGCCCGATTTCGACAAAGACAAACTCTACAAGGCCCTGAAGAGTTATAGCCAGCGCAAGCGCCGCTTTGGCTTGGTGCCCGAGTAGAGCGCAGTTGTAAGCAGACGACGCCAGGGACACACAGATCAGCATTTTGGAATCTATCCGGATAATCCGCTCAGCCCGGGGAGTGCTTTTCGGATAGGCACTTATGCTGATGTGTCGGAACATTACTCTCAAGTGCTTCTCGACCCATGCTGCGTACACGTCTACTCACTGCCGCCATTCTAGTCCCGATCACCATTTATCTCATCTATCTGGGTAGGCTGCCATTCCTGGCCCTGATGGGATTGCTGCTGACCATAGCCGAGATTGAGTTCTGCCGCCTGATGGCCCGTAATGGCTTTCGACCAGCCCCCATCTTCGGGATCGGGCTGGTATGGCTCTTCTTGTTGGATGCCCAATTTCAGACGCGCGACCTGCTGCAGCCTGGCATGGCGCTGATCCTGCTGGCCTCCCTCGCCTGGCAACTGTTTCATCGTCAAAGATACCCGGTGGCCGATTGGGCGCTGACCGTGACGGGCGGCCTATACCTGGGGCTGTGCGGAGCCTGCGCGATCAGACTACGAAGCCTGCAGCCTGACGGTCTTTGGTGGACGCTGACCGCCATACCGGCGATCATGCTCGCTGACACGGGTGCATACTTCGTCGGGCGGGCATGGGGACGCCGCAAACTGGCGTCTGCGCTGAGTCCCGGTAAAACGTGGGAGGGGTACGTGGCGGGCGTGATCACCGGCGGGCTGATGACACCGCTGCTGACCTCGCTCTGGCGCGCCGGAGCGGGTGCAGGAACCGCTGTTAGCAGCACCCACGGCTTGATCCTGGGAGTGCTGATTTCCATATTCGCACCACTGGGCGACCTGGCTGTCTCAATGATCAAGCGACAGGCCGGCGTGAAAGACAGCGGCGGTAGCATTCCTGGTCATGGCGGAGCCTTGGACCGGGTGGACAGTATCCTGTGGGCAATCGTGATCGGATACTATTACGTGCTGTGGTTCGCACTCTGACAAAGTAGGACAAGTTGGCAACTTGTCTCACAAATCAAGTAAATGAGGAGAAAACCTATGGACAAGGAACGATTGGTACGCGACATCTATCATAAGGGCGTTATTTTCTGCAAGCCGGACACTCCCCTTCAGGAAGTGATACGGGTGATGGCCGATACCGAGATTCACGCCATCATGGTCGCCGAAGGCGAGGGGAAACCTCCGGTGGGTGTGGTGTCCCACAGTGATGCCATCGCCCATTACGGAGAGGACATGACAACTATCCAGGCCCGCGATGTGATGACGTCCAACGTTATCAGTATCTCTGAGGGCACCACCATGGAGGAGGCAGCCAAGAAACTGCTGGAAAGCCACATCCACCGCCTCCTGGTGGTGAGCGAGGATGGCAAGCCGTTGGGTATACTCTCTACCACCGACATCATCCGAGAAATGCGTGGCACCCGCTGGGTGTGGTATCTGGACTGAAGGAAGTGAAAATGGCTAGAGAAAGCGCTACAAAAAAGATAGATATCGCCAGCCTGGAGACCAAGACGCTGGCTGAACTGCGTGAACTGTCCAAGGAGTGGGAGATTTCCCGCTACAGCAGATTGAAGAAAGAGGACCTCATTCTGCGGCTGCTGCGGGCCAAGGCAGAGCGGGAGGGCCTGAAATTCGGTGGTGGCGTACTGGACATCGTGGACGAAAACAAGGGCTACCTGCACTGCGACCACTACAAGCCAGGGCCCGATGATGTGTACGTCTCCCAATCTCAGATCCGACGCTTTGAACTCCGCACCGGAGACATGGTGGTCGGGCAGGTGCGGCCGCCGAAGGAGAACGAGAAGTACTATAGTCTCCTCCGTGTGGAGGCTGTGAACGGAATGGACCCGGAGGCGGCTAAGCAACGACCGTCTTTTGAATCACTGACGCCGATCTTCCCCAACGAACGTTTCATATTGGAGACCTCTCCAGACAACCTGACGACACGGCTTTTGAGCATGACCGCGCCGATTGGGAAAGGACAGCGTGGGCTCATCGTATCACCGCCAAAGGCCGGCAAGACCACCGTGCTCAAGCACATCGCCAACGGCATCACGGCCAACCATCCCGAGGCACACCTGATGGTCGCGCTCATCGGCGAGCGGCCTGAGGAAGTCACCGACATGGACCGCTCAGTGGATGCCGAGGTCATCAGTTCAACCTTCGACGAGCGAGTACAAAGCCACGCGCAGGTGGCGGAGATTGCACTGGCCCGGGCCAAGCGGCTGGTCGAGGGGAAAAGGGACGTCGTTATCCTACTTGATAGCATCACCCGCCTCTCACGTGCTTACAACCTGGTCGTGCAACCCAGCGGTCGCACTCTCTCCGGCGGGCTCGATCCAGCGGCCCTGTATCCACCTAAGCACTTCTTTGGCGCGGCCCGCAACATTGAGGAGGGAGGCAGTCTCACGGTCATCGCCACATGCATGGTTGATACCGGCAGCCGGATGGATGACATGATCTACGAGGAATTCAAGGGCACCGGCAATATGGAACTCCACCTGAGTCGAAAACTGCAGGAGCGGCGTATCTTCCCCGCCTTCGACATTGAGCGCTCCGGTACGCGGCGGGAGGAGTTGTTGCTCGATGAGAACACACTGCAGAAGGTATGGCTGATGCGACAACGCTTCCTGGACTCCCACACGTCCGGTTACAGTGTTGCGCAGGCAATACAGGAATTGCTCCGCGTTCTCAAGGGCACTCAGAATAACGAGGAATTTCTCAACCTGTTCGCAAGAATGGCAGAAATGGAAAGACATTAACGCGAAAACTCTAGCACCGCCTTCGCCACCTCTGCCGATCTCTCCAGCATCACCATGTGACCTGCCCCCTCAATGATCACACACCGAGCGCCAGGGATGTGCTCAGTCAGAAAGCACGCGTACTTGACCGGGGTAAGTTGATCTGCCGTACCGACGATGGCCAGTGTGGGCGTTTTGATCTCTCTCAGTCGCTCCACCACATCGAAACGGTCGCAGGCAGTGAAATCGCCCAAGAGCACGTCGGGGCCGGTCTCCAGAAACGATTGCTGCCCCAATTCAGCCAGCGCCGGAGGGGCCTCTGGTGACCAGGCGAAGCGGGTGATAAGTTCCACGGCCCCCTCGAAATCGCTGCGGACACCTTCCAAGATGGCAGGGGCCACGCGCAGCCGCGCCCCGGTCGCTACCAGCACCAGCCCGGCCACGCAGTCGGCGAAATCCAGGGCCAGCGTCATGGCGATAGCGCCGCCCATTGAGTGCCCTACGGCGACGGCCTGTTCAATGCCGACTGCGTGAAGGAAAGCGACAACCGCCTCCGCATAACACTCAATGGTGTCACGTCCTTCCCCTCCCGAACGCCCGTGACCGGGCAGGTCGAGTGTGTAAACCGTGGCCCCGGGCAACCTGCGCAGTTCGGCTGGCCAGTGCAAACGCGTGCCCCCGGCCCCGTGCACCAGCACCAGCATAGGACCGTCTGCTGGCCCCCGGCTCACGGTGTAAAAGAGAGTTCCTCTGACAGTCTCCGTGTAAGGCATACTTCAATCCATCGCCTTTCCAGTCTCCAGCCCCTAACCCCCATTCTCCAATCTCCGCCTCGCCGTCGGCAGCGCGCCCAGCGTCTCTCCGCGCAGCGCCCGCCGCACTGCCTCCCGGTCATCCCAGGGGTACTCGGTCGTGCCGAAGCACATGCTCCGCTCATGCCCCTTACCACAGGAGATGACCACGTCGCCCGCCCAGGCCTTATGGCACGCCAGCAGGAGCGCCTCTCCCCGGTCGGACACGCGCCATAGATCCACCCCCTCCCGCTTGCCCTCTGCCGTGGCTGCAGCAATGCTCTCGGCCATTATCTCCTCCAGTCTCTCGGTGCGGGGGTCCTCGGCGGTGATGACCACCAGGTCGGCCAACTCCCCGGCGATGTGGCCCATCATTGCTCGCTTCTCCCGGTCCCGCAGCCCTGCACAGCCGAAGACGACAATCACCCGGCCGCCTGCTCCAGTCATCGTGCGCGCCGTTTGCAAGGCCCGCAGGAGCGCGTTGGGCGTATGGGCGAAGTCCACGATGGCCAGGAAATCCTGCCCGACCTCAATCCGCTCCATCCTCCCCGGCACCCCTCGCACCGCCGCTATCCCCTCAGCGATGGCCTCCAGCGGGAGATCCAGCGCTACACCGGTAGCCGCCGCCGCCAGGATGTTGCTGACGTTGTGGGCTCCCAGCAGAGGGGTTTCAATGGATACCTCGCCGGCAGGCGTGCGGAGGGCCTGTCCTGAGCATAATCGAAGGATGAAGCGAGTTCGGTCGGGGGTGAAGCAGACGTCGGAGGCAGTCACATCGGCCGGGCCGGAGATGGAATAAACGATCTTACGGTCGGCGGGTAAAGGGCTCAGATAGTGGTAGGAATCGTCGTCCCGGTTGAGGACTGCTACCTTTGATACACCTGGCTTGCGGAAGGAACGGGTCAACCCCTCGAAGAGCCGAGCCTTAGCCTGCTGGTAGGCTTCCAGCGATCCGTGAAAGTCGAGGTGCTCGTGGGTGATGTTCGTCACGGCAGCCACGTCAAAGTCGCAGCCAGCCACCCGATGTTGGGCCAGCCCGTGGGAGGTGACCTCCAACACAGCGTGGGTGACCCCGGTCTCGACCATGTGGGCCAGATACTCCTGGACATCGGGCGGGTCGGGAGTGGTGGTGTGGAGGCCAGTATCTATCTCCTCCTCGCCAATATAAGCACTCACCGTGCTGACCATCCCGGCGTTGAGCCCGGCGGCGCGCAGGATACCGTAGATGAGGTTGACGGTGGTGGTCTTGCCGTCAGTGCCGGTGACGCCGATGAGGGTCATTTTGCGGGACGGAAAATCGTGCCAGGCGGCGCACAGCCAGCCCCAGGCCTCCCGCGCATAGGGGACGCGCACGTAGGTGAAGGCGCCCCAGGGCAGGTCGGGCAACTCCTGCGGGGCCCGCTCGCCGACGACGGCCACCGCGCCTTCGTTCACCGCCTGGGCGATGAAACAATGGCCGTCCACGTTGAAGCCGGAGATGGCGACGAAGAGGTCGCCGGGGCGCACGCGGCGCGAATCGGCGACGACGCCATGTACTTCAACGTCGCCGCCGATTTGGCCCAGGACAGTGGGCAGGGCTTTGATCAAATGATTCAATCGCATTTTTTTTGCCTGTCGTCCTACCTTTCCTTCAGTGCCAGGGATACCAACACGCTGGTGTCAGCGACGAGCCTGGCAGTCACCGACCATCCTCTCGCTTCCGGTGTTGGCGAAGTCGCGTCAGCGATTTGGGCGCAGGGCCATAAGGCCCGTAGCCGCAAACGCCGTATATACGCTGTCACCTCGCCGTTCTCTCAATGGATTGTCGAAAGACTTTCTCAAGGTCATTCGGGACATCGGTGCCAATTCGATATTTCTTACCTGTTTTCATCTTAATTTCAACGGCATAAGAGCCAGAAACATTATAGAGCCAGCCATGAGGGGTCAGGCGAATTCCCCAGCCATAGTACCAGGGGTTTTCCACGACCTGGCATGATTCAATGTCTTTCAAGGGGAATTTCTTTCGAATGACTCCTGGCCCGAATCGAATTTCTAGAACATCTTCCTCGATCACTACAGTTAGCGTGGCGAATAACACCAGACAGGCTCCAAGGATAATCAGACCTGCGAAGGCAATCCAATTGAAACCATAAACAGTTATGCGATATACAGTGAAAAGCAGCGCGATGGCTAATGCAATTATGATTAAGTATCCGATTTGTGTGTGTTGATAACGTTTAATCATTTCATCCTTCCCTTCTCACAATCTCGACCTCATCATTGTGCTCAGCCTGCCGTTGAGCCAACTTCTCCGCTGTATTATGCAATCTACATCAAATTGAGTTGCACCTTCACAGCTCGTTCTACCTGGCGCATCTCGGCATCAGTCAACCTACCACCACGATTAATCAACCTTAGCTTGCTTACTGTGGTAAGTTGGTCGGCCATTGTTTTGCTTTGTTTGCCCTTAAAGGTCACAAGTGCCTCGCTCGGATAGGCTCGCCCGATTTTGGAAGTCAAAGGAACAACCTGTACACGATTGAGATGTTTGTTGGCCGCGTCATTGCTGATGATGACCGCAGGACGCTTTTTTTTGATTTCGCCGCCTACCGACGGATCGAAGTTAATCCACCACACTTCACCACGCTTCATCGCCCACATCTCCGACAGTGGCTTCTGCCCATTCCAGTGCGAGTGATTCACGTTCTTCGTCCTGGGCCATTTGCTGATATGCAGCTTCCAAGTCCAGATATATCACGTGGGGACGAACCAAATCTTCAATGAAGCGGCTAATTCGACGGGTGCCAACCACACGATATAGACCTTCGTAGATTTGTTCATCAATTGTAATGGTCAATTTCTTTTGCATAGTCTCGCTCCTATCTGCTACACGTGTATTACACGTATAATAACAGGGATCAGGAGAAAAGTCAAATCTTACGACTGTGAAACCGTGGTGCACCATACCTCATCCTTCAACAACACTCAAGAGGGTGACTACCCAATTTTGAATTTTTATTCATATTCGACATACATATCTCCCGTTATCAATTTATTGCCATTAAGTACAATCGCTGACAGTCTTTCGGATAATGTTCTCGGTGTAAAAAAAGTTCTGTGTAAGCAGAATTTGGACGGAGCGAAGCGTGGTCTTTTACACCGTGTTATATGAAGTGGCGGCATAATTAAATCACTCCCCAAATAACGTGCCATATTATATCTGTCCAAAAATGTATGCCAACTGGAGCCAAAAACCCAAATTTCCTAAAGTAATATGCAGCAAAAAGTGAAACTACTCCGTTGAGAAGAATAATCTCACTCATAAGAGCAAGTGGAATTTCATTAACTGTATTCAAACCCAAAAGAATCATTACCGAAGGGATATGCCCTGCAGCAAATGCAAGGGCTGAAAAAATAGTGACAATCCAAAAAATCTGATTTTGCCATTTCTTTTTTAGGATCACAGAAGAAATAAGCCATACCCAAAACGAGATGAAAAACAGGCGAAAAATTAATTCTTCACCAATACCAGCAATAGCCGAGGCAGCAAGAGAAGTAGGAAATGGTGGATGAGGAAGTGCTCCCAAGGTGTGGAATTGGCTGAAAATAGCATCGGCGAGAATGAAAAATACACCAATGCCTATCCCAATGAGTGCGGGAATCAAAAACCTTTGTCTATTGGAAATTTTTAAATCCCACAGATCGGCATAGTCAAGTTTTTTGGAAAGTTTCAATCCAAGAAAACCTAAGCCTCCATAGAGAATAAGCATAATGGCTGCATTCACAAGAGCAAGTACTGGTTTGGGAGCTGGAAGTTCTTGTTCTGGCAAAATTGGTAAGAAAGAACCTTGGGGTAAAAAGACATTAATCGCTGCCAAAATAGCAAGGGTTATGATGAGACCAATATAGATTTTGATTGATAGAGAGATTTTCTTCATGGTTTATTTTCCTCCATTTTTTATAGTGAGCATTTTAGCCGCCATTTCATATAACGTCTAGTATGCGAAGTTCAACTTCGCATAAGCCGGATAAACTTGCGCAAATACGAAGTTCGTTGTATCATTCCACTCGATAGAGACCCCCTTCCAACTACCGCCATTCGTTGTCCAGTATAGGGCGAATTTGTAAGAACGTCAAGTACCATTGCTGCTGAAAGGGAGGAGAGCGATGCCCAAAGGTCTGTATCAAACCGTCGAAGAGCGCCTCAAAGTCGAAGGGTACAGCCGCAGAACCGTCAAGGCCTACTTGCGCGAATTGCGCAAGTTCGTCGACTACACCCGCCCGCGCCATCCCCGCGACCTGGACGCCGACGACATTCGCGCTTACCTGCTCTACCTGATCGAAGAAAAAGGCGTCTCGCGTTCAGCGGTGAACCAGGCCATCAGCGCCCTCAAATTCCTCTACGTGCGGCTCTATGGCCGGGATGATACCTTCGCCGACATCCGCCGCCCGCGCCCGGAACACAAATTGCCCCGGATTCTCTCGCGCGACGAGATCCTCCAGATCGTGCGCACCATTCAGAACCCAAAACACCGTTTGATGATCGATCTGCTCTATGCTGCCGGGCTGCGCGTTTCCGAGGTGGTGAACTTGCGCGTCCAAGACGTGAATCTGGACGAACTGACGCTCTTTGTGCGCGCCCCCCGCCCGGCCAGGGAGAGCATCAAGAGCAACAAGGACCGCATCACGATCTTCTCGGAGAGCCTACGGGACGCGCTGCGCCGCCTTATGGACGGTAAACAAGCGGGGGATTGGCTTTTTCCTTCCCGTCGCGGCGGGCGATTGAGCACCCGCACAGTTCAGCAGGTCTTTGCCAGGGCGGTCAAAGCATCCGGCGTGCAAAAAGAGGTTTCCTGCCACGACCTGCGCCACTCCTTTGCCACCCACTTGCTGGAATCCGGCGTTGACATTCGTTACATCCAGGAACTTTTGGGGCACGCCCGCCTGGAGACCACGCGCATCTACACCCACGTGGCCAACCCCGCCCGGCGCCAGATCAAAAGCCCTCTTTAGTACAGCGCAGCGTCAATGCCACTACTCTTCTCCTGGCTGTATGGCAGGACGACGATCAAGCAACCCCCGTCCCCAGGCCGGATTCGGATCGGCGCAGCCACAATGATTTCCTTATTCCTCCACCCCCACCAACGCCTTGCCGCCCGCCAGCGCCTTCAACAGGTCACGCCGCTTGAGCGCTCGTTTCCTGTCAATTTCCACCGCGCCCGCCTTGTCATCGGCCATCTTGACCAACGCCGCGATCCACGCTGCGCTCTGAACCGGCTGGTGGCGAATGCGCCACCGCTCAACCCAGACAGGCAGTTCGTCGGCGTTGGTAACCCGCTGGTGAACCACGGTCTTAGTCACGCCTTGCGACTCAACAGTGACCTCGTATTCCTCGTATTCAGGTCTGACCGGGCACACCTGCATACATGCCCCGCACTTGATGCAGTAATAGTCGGCCAATACCAACTTGCCCTCATCGTTTTCATTGTCGCTGATATGCAACGCACGTGTGGGGCAGACGTCGGCGCAGGCCAGGCAGCCCGCGACGCACTTCTCGCTCCGCAGTTCCACCTTGCCCTGCCAGGGCTGCACCACCCGGAACGCGCCGCCGCTGGCGACCTCACACTGGCGGCAGCGGATGCAATGCTCGTCGTCCACCACCAGCGTGTCCTGGGCCTCGTCGTAACTGATGACGCCGGTCGGGCAGTTGTCAATCACAAAGTCCTTCCTGCCCCAGTCGAACCGCTCTTTGTCAAACGTCGTAGACTGGATCAGGTCAGGGAAGGCCCCATAAGTCAGCACCGGATTCTCACGCTCGCCGTTGATGGTCAGCGTGATGGCGTTCTTAGGACACATCACCTCGCACATGCCGCACAGCACACACTTGTCCGGGTCAATGTCCACCGACGGCTTTTTCGCCAGCCGCCCGTCCACGATTTCGCCCTCCACGTGGATGACGGCGGCTTCCTTGGGGCAGACCAGCGGCCCGATCTGGCAGCCGACACAGCGGTCGAGGTCCCAGGTCATGATATAGTGGCGCGTCACCATCGCCCGTTCGAGCACGAGAGCGTGCTCGTCGGTTCTCTTCTGCGTCATTCCTCGTCCACTCATTGTTGCCTCCTACTCCTCGCCCACTTCCATCCACTCATCCTCGCGGAAGGTGATCATTGGTAGTGGTTCCTCGACGCTGCGACCAGGCGCGTAGTCGAATGTTTCCTGGACCTCCCGTCCGATGGCGCGGAAGACGAGACCCACGGGCAACTCCGCCGGGCAGTCGCTGGTGCACATCCCGCAACCGACGCAAGAGAGCACCATGTGGTTGAGCCGGGTCAGATGAAAGAGCGTCGTATCGGCTGGCAGCCGGTAGGCCCCCTTACGTCGTGCCCAGTTCATGTATTGCATCGGTTCGTGGTCGAAGACAGGGCTCTTGAAGAGACAGGTCTTGCAGTAGCATAAGGGACAGACGGTCATGCAGTTATGGCAACGCACACAGGCAGCCAAGACCCCTTCGACGCCCTCCCGCTCGAGTCGCTGGCGCATCTCGGCAAAACGCGCGTCGCGCACTCTCGTGCGGGCCGCGACCACCTTTTCCACCACCTCGGCTCTCTTGAAACCAGGTTCTTTCTTAATAACCTGGTTTCTTTCCACTTCCACACTATCCATCCCCAGCTTCCCAGCCACCTCATCAGACAGGCTCACCGGTATACCGGCTGCCAAGTCCGCGCCGTAGAGTTCCAGCACAATATCGGCCTCTTCGACGTGAGGTTTCTCGCACATCTGGCACCCGTCGCGGAAGGCGTACCCCTTCTGCGGAGCCAGTTCACCGCTCTGGGCAGTTGCCAGCAGCGCCGCCATATCCAGGCTCTGGCCGGTCTCCGACCGAGCCAACGCGGTGTAGACCGGCACGTCGTAGGTGCCCAGGCAGTCTACGCCGATGGTCACCATGTCGTTCAGGCTGGCTTGCTTGAGCTTGACCAGTTCCACCAGTGCCCGCAGTTCGCACGGGCGCAGCACCACGCCGCTGCGTCCCCGTGGCTCGCGGATCGAAACTTGACCTGCGACATGTGCTGTGTTGAGTCCCATCACCGGGGCCAGCGGGTTGACCGCGTCCAACAGGTCAGGATCGGCTACCAGTGCAGGGGTAATAGTGCCGGCGGGGGTCTCCATCGGCACCAGGAGTGCATCCACCACCTCAGCCTCCAGCAACTGCTTGAGGAAACCACGCACGGCGGCCAGTGTATCGTTGTCCTCAACCGGTATTACAATTCTCATTGCATCTCCCTGTTACATTGGTCGTTGATCACGGATTCTTTATCCTTTCATTCCGTAAATCTTGCTCTATTGGTCATTGCTACACTTCCAACGCAGCTTATCACTCACCAAACGTCACTGTCATCGCATCCAGCATCCTGTAAACCTGCCCTGTCCCGAACCCTTTTTGCTGGCTGGCCTTATTGGGGCAGGCGGCGATGCACGCCCCGCAGCCCTGGCACAGCACCTCAATCACCTCAGCATACGTTGCCCCTGGCTCCAACACGCGGGCACCATAAGGACAGGTCTCGACGCAAAGTCCGCAGGCCGTACACAGAAGTGGATCAACACAGGCGACGATCGGCGTTGCATCCAGTTGGTCCCTGGCGAGCAGGCTGACCGCGCGCACCGCCGCGCCCTGCGCTTGTGCAATCGTCTCATCCAGGAAGTGCGGCGAGTGCGCCAATCCACACAAGTACACCCCGTCTGCTGCAAAGTCCAGCGGCCGCAACTTGACGTGCGCCTCCAGGAAGAAGCCATCCTCACTCAATGGCACCTTAAGCCGTTGGGCCAATGTCTCGTTGTCCACATTCGGCTCAATGCCGGCGCTGAGCACGACAAGATCCGCACCAAGCGTAAATGTCTCTCCCTCCGGCTGAACAACCACGTCCACCCGCAATTGTTCGCCCTCGACCTTGACTTCCGGCTTCTGCTCCTTATCGTACTGCAAGAAGATCACGCCCTTCCGCCGCGCCTCGCGATAGTAGCGCTCCTTGAAACCGAAGGTGCGGATGTCGCGGTAGAGGATATACACCTGTGTGTCTGGGCTGCGCTCCTTGATCGCCAGCGCGTTCTTGATCGCCTCCGTGCAACAGATACGGGAGCAGTAGGGGTGCTCCTCGTCGCGGGAGCCCACGCATTGAATCATCACAATGGATTGCAGATCTGCGATTTGCAGATTTGCGATTTGCAGATTTGCGATTTGCGCTTCCAACTCCCGCTGCGTGATTACCCGCTCATCCTGCCCGTAGAGATACTCCTGCGGCTCGATCTGCCGTGCACCTGTCGCCACAACGGTCACGCCGTGCTGAATCTCCTCCTGCCGCCCGTCTTGTCCTGAGCCCGCCGAAGGATCGGCCAGTTTCACCATCGTGCAATACTGCCCCAGGTACCCGCCCACGTCCACGACCTCCGCGCCGGTCAGAACCGAAATGCGCGGATTGGCCGACAGCGCCTCGATGGTTCGCATCAGCAATGCCTGGGGGTCGCCATCCCCCCACACTCCCACACCCCCACACTCCGCTGGCAGCGCCGTGTAGATGTGGCGGAGATTGCCTCCCAACTCCGCCTCGCGCTCGACCAGCGTCACCTCAAATCCCTGCTCGGCGATGGAGAGCGCCGCTGTCATCCCAGCCAGCCCGCCGCCGATGACCAGCGCGCGGTGGTTCACGTCAGAGACGCCGCGATCGAGAGGACACAGTTGCTGTGACTTAGCCACTGCCATGCGCACCAATTCTTTGGCCTTCTCCGTTGCGCTCCTATGATTGTCCCTGTGTACCCACGAGTCCTGCTCCCGGATGTTCGCCAACTGGAACAGGTGTGGGTTGAGTCCGGCTCCGCGAATCGTCTCCTGGAACAGAGGCTCGTGCGTGCGCGGCGTGCACGAAGCCACCACCACCCGGTTCAGCCCGTGCTCCTCGATCAGTTCGCGAATACGCTCCTGCGTGTCCTGCGAACAGGTGTACAGATTTTCCTCGGCATAGACCACGTTGGGCAAACCTGTGGCATACTCGACCACCTCAGGCACGTCCACCACAGCGCCGATGTTGATACCGCAGTGGCAGATGAAGACACCCACCCGGGGGTCCTCGTCGCTCACGTCGCGCTCTTCGGGCCAGACGCGCTCCTCCGTCAGCGTGCCGCGCACGTCAGCCAGCAGCGCCGAGGCCTGAGCCGCCGCGCAGGAAGCCTCGACCACCGTCTCCGGGATGTCCTTCGGCTCGCTGAACGGTCCGGCGACAAAGATGCCGGGCCTCGTCGTCTGGGCCG
Organism: Anaerolineae bacterium; assembly: GCA_016783285.1. Next base: position 8,597 of record JADHWW010000111.1, on the reverse strand, counting down.
GTTGCAGGATGGGAGACTCGGCGAAGCCGTATTCGTTGACCGCGACTCCCAGCCGCTCGGCCAACTCACGCGTGCCCTCCGGCGGCTTGAGCCCCACCGAGAGCACCACCAGGTCGAACTCTTCCTCGACGTTCTTGCCGTCGGGGGCGGCGTACCTGACCCGCAAGTTGCCCGTGCCTGGCACATCCGTGATTGTGCTGACCATACTGCGCACGTAGCACACGCCGTATTCTTGCTCGGCCCGCTCGATGTAACGCTCGAACCCCTTGCCGAAGGAGCGTATGTCCATGTAGAAAATGGTTGGTTCGACATCGGGGGCATGCTCCTTGGCAATGATGGCTTCCTTGGTAGCGTACATGCAGCAGACCGAGGAGCAGTACCCGTGGTCACACGAGATGTCGCGGGAGCCGACGCACTGGATGAAGGCCACCTTGTGCGGGTGTGCGCCATCGGAGGGGCGCTGCACCACGCCGCCCCACGGCCCGGAGGCCGAGAGCATACGCTCGAACTCGATGCTGGTGACGACGTTGGGCAGCCGCCCATATCCCAACTCCGGTCGGATGTCGCCGGGCATTGTCTCCGACCCCGGCACCAGCACGACCGCGCCTACGTTCAGTTCAATGACCTCCTCACGCATATCGTGGTCGATGCAGTGCTTCTGGCAGGCGTAGACGCATTGCAGGCACTCGGAGCAGACGCCACACTGCAAGCAGCGTTTCGCTTCGGCGATGGCCTGTTCCTCGGTCATCGGCCCACAGACCTCGCACAGGCTGTGGACGCGCTCGTCCGGCGACACTTCCACAGTGCAGGCGCGGACGCCTTCCACGATCTGCCCGGCGGCCCGCTTGCGGGCGATGTCCTCCTCGGTCAACTCGGCTACCGGTAGTTGGGGCTCTGGGCCAGGCATTGGCTCGCCCCGCAGGTAGGCATCCATCGCCCGCGCGGCCTTGTGCCCGGCGCCGATGGCATCCACCACGAAGGCCATCCCCGTCACCGCGTCGCCAGCGGCAAAGATGCCCTCGACGCTGGTTTTCATCGTGTTCTCGTCCACAGCGATCTGACGGCCATTGGAGGTCCGCTCGATGCTCTCCGGGATGCACTCCAGATTGGGCCGGGCGCCGATGGCCGAAATGACCACGTCGGCATCCATCTCAAACTCCGACCCCTCGATGGGAACCGGACGCCGCCGCCCGCTCTCATCCGGTTCGCCCAGTTCCATGCGAATGCAGCCCAAACCGCAGACGTTGGCCTCCCCGTCGGTGACCACCTCCACCGGCGAGACTAGCCAGTCGAAGATCACGCCGTCCTCTCCAGCCTGGCGGAACTCGGCTTCCTGGGCCGGCATCTCCGCCTCGGTGCGGCGATAGGCGATACGTACCTCGGGCGGATCGCCGTCCGCCTCGTCAGCCTGCATAGTGCCGATGCGCACCGCCGTGCAGGCCGTGTCCATCGCCACGTCGCCGCCGCCCAGCACGATCACCTTCTTGCCCATCAGGTCGGGGTAGCGCCCCAGGCTGGTCTCGCGCAAGAAATCGTTCGCCAACAGCATCTGCGGCAGGTCAACGCCAGGGATGGAGAGTTGTATGTCGGCGTGAGCACCGATGGCCACGAAGACGGCACTGTAACCGTCGTCTTTGAGCGCCACTATATCGTCCACCCGGGTGTTCAGTTTCAATTCAATGCCCAGGTCTATGATCTCGTCTATCTCACGCTGCAACAGGTCGTGGGGCAACCGGTACGCGGGAATACCGACGCGCATCATGCCGCCGGCCACCGGCAGCGCCTCGAAGACCGTCACGTCGTGCCCCTTGAGCCTGAGGTCCTGGGCCACGGTCAGGCCGGCCGGGCCGGAGCCGACGACGGCCACACGCTTGCCCGTCGGTGCGGGCGCTTGCTCTTCGCCCTCAATCTTGGACCGGAAGGCTTCTGCCACCTCTTCGGGATGCTCGAAGGCCCAGTCGGTGACGAAACGCTTGAGCCGCATGATGCTGACCGGCTCGTCAACCTGCCCCCGCGAGCAGGCGTCCTCGCACACGTGGTTGCACACGCGCCCGCAGACCGCAGGGAAGGGGTTGTCCTCCTTGATCGCCCGGTAGGCGTCGGCGAAGCGACCCTCGCGGATCAGCGCGATGTAACCCTGCGCCCGCTGCCCGGTGGGACAGGCGTCGCGGCAAGGAGCACGCCCGTGCTTTTCGATGACGTAGGCGTTGGGCATCGCCTGCGGGTAGAGCCTGTAGACCGCCTGCCGCTCGGATAGGTCAGCGTTGAACTGGTCGGAACAGGTGATGGGACAGACTGCCGCGCAGTCGCCACAGCCGGTACATTCGTCCACGACGACGTAACGCGGCTTCTGGCGCACGCGCGCCGTGAAATTGCCCGGTTCGCCTTCGACGCTCTCCAGTTCGGCGTAGGTCATCACCTCGATGTTGAGATGCCGGCCGCACTCCACCAGCTTGGGCGAGAGGATGCACATGGCGCAGTCGTTGGTGGGGAACGTCTTGTCGAGTTGCGCCATCGTGCCGCCGATGGCGGGGCTTTTGTCCAGCAGGTATACCCTGAACCCGGCGTCCGCCAGGTCCAGCGAGGCCTGGATGCCTCCAATGCCAGCGCCAACGACCAGCGCCGCACCGACCTCACCACTGTTATCCTCAGAGAACTTTATCATCTCGTCTCCTAAACCTTAGAACTCGCCTGAATGATCCGTGTCCTTTGTTCATTGGTTCATTGATTCATTGTTCATTGATTCATTGGTTCATTGTTCCATGGCCTTCCAGACCAACTCTGTCACGTCCATCACCCGTATGCGCGCGCGACGTGCCTGCTCGTGGCGGCGCACCGCCGCGGTCAGCGTGCGCTCGCACTGCTGGCAGGCAGAGATGATCACCTGCGCGTCCACCTCACAGGCCCGGTCAATCCGGTGCAACGATACCTCAGAGACGACGTCCGGATCGAAACTTTCCAGGTTGCCCCCGCCGCCACAGCACTCGGAGATCTGCCCATAACTGCTCATCTCCACGAAAGTGAGGCCGGGGATACTCCGCAACACCTGGCGTGGCGCTTCAAAGACGCCGCTCTTGCGCCCCAGGTCACAGGGGTCATGATAGGTCACTCGCAGGTCCATCCCCTTCGGCAAGCTCAGGGCAGGCTCTCCCAACTCAATGGCTCCCTGCGCGATCATCTCGGCCATCAATTCCGTAGCGTGCAGCACTTCCAGGCCGATTTCCTCCTCCAGTACGTCCGGGTAGACGTGCTTCCACATGTGATAGCAGGAAGGACACGCGAAGACGACGCGAGAAGCGCCGAGTTCCTTGACCTGCTCGACGTTATGCCGGATCAGCGTCTTGGCATCCTCCAGCCGTCCCATCGAGAGCAGGGGGTAACCACAACACCACTCCTGCCCCCCCAGCGTGGTGAAATCAGCGTTGCTCGCTTCCATAATCGAGGTGAATGCCTGGGGCACGCGGTAACTGCGGGGGAAGAAAGAGGCGACACAGCCGACGAAATAGACGATCTCGGCTCCTTTCTTGCCCTCCAGCCCGGGTGGAATGTGCTCCAGGTTCTGGCTCCAGATCAGCCGGTCGCTGTTGTCGTCGCCGCTGATATTGTGCTCTGCCGTGATGGTCTGGCTCAAGTGATCGAGGCGCGAGATGCCTTCGCACAGCCGGTCGTCAATCACCGTCTCAGGTCGTTGCACCAGGTAGTCGGCCAGGAGTTCGCGCAGTTCCTGACAATCTTGAACCCGGTAGCCTGTCTCACCCGCTATTTCCTTGAGCGCGATCATCACTTCGTTGATGTCTATCTCGTTGGGGCAAAACGCGCCGCACATCTCGCACCCCAGGCAAAGCCAGGGGTCCCGGCTGCTCAGTAACCGTTCCTGCTGCCCAAATTGGATCAGGCGCAAGATGCGGTCAGGCCCGTACTCCATGGCAAAAGCGGCAGGACAGCCGGCCGTGCACTTGTGGCAATGATAACACAATTGTATAGTCTGTCCGCTGAGATCATTTACCCGGTTTGTGAGTGATGCTTCACTAACTAATCCCTGACCCATTCCTTACTCCTCCCCAATCTCCAATCTCTAATCTCTAATCTCCAATCTCCAATCACTAAACCATCCAAGGCTGCTCAATCGGGCCTAGCGCCTTCACTTCTTCCTGCACCTCTTCTATCAGACGAGGCAATATGCCCCTTTCCGCGGTCGAGATGTGGGCGAATCTTGCTCTCCCTTTCATCACTCCGGCGGCTTCCAGAACCGTTTGCAGGACGGCTATCCTATTCTCTGCCATAAAGTTGCCCCGCTTGTAGTGACAGTCCCCCAGGTGACAGCCGGCTACCAGCACGCCATCTATGCCTTCCTGCAAGGCCATCAAGACGTGCAGTGGGTCCATCCTTCCCAGGCAAGGAATCTTCACGACCCGAACGTTGGGCTGTTCCTGAACCCTGGCAATGTCAGCCCGATCAAGTTCGGAGTATAAGCACCAATCGCACAAGAAGACCACGATCCTGGGTTCCCAATCTCGTTCATTGTTCATTGTTTCATCGTTCATTGTTCCCCGTCTCTTCTGCGAACCCTCTGATCTGAGCGACGATCGTGTCGTCGCCGATGTCTGTCACACTGATGGCAGAAACCGGGCAGGTAGTAGTGCAGATGCTACACCCCTGGCAGAGAAACTTGTCCACTTTGGGCAAGACTCTCCGTTGTCTCAGCGTCTGTTGTATCGTCACCCACCTGGGCGTCAACTCGATGGCTTCGTAGGGGCAAGCCTGAGCGCACATGCCACAACCTGCACATGCCCGTTCGTTCACTTGGGCAACGGCCCTTACCGGCGCATACCCCTCACGGATAGCCACGCTGCGAATCGCCTTCATCAGATCCGAAATGCGCACATCTTGGGGGCAGCGCCGGTAACAGATATCGCAGGCCGAACAGAGCCAGATGAACGGGCTGGACAGAACCTCGTCCCTCATTCCCAGCATCACCATCCTGATAATACGGCGCGGGTTGTAATTCTCTTCCACCCACTTGATGGGGCAGGTGGCCGTACAGGTTCCGCAGGAGAAGCAGTACGTTATTTTTTCGCCGCCAGGGAAGGCGCGAACTTGATCAGCAAAGGTCTCGTCCAGGATTTCGTTGGGCAAATTGGCAATTTGCCCCACAGGCGACCTGTGGCTCACCACCCTACACCTCCTGCCCAATGATAGCCGCTTTGAGTTTGTCCGCATACGCCAACGCTTCCTCGACTTGTGGCGCCTCGCGCATCCGGCGGGCGCGTTTCTCCATCGTCGGCCGCAGCCGTTCGATCTCCTCCAGTAATTCTTCTTTGGGGATCGAGTCCAACGTAGCCTGCATCTCGTTGATCACCCGTGCATACTTGTCGCCTTCAGCCGCGCTCATCCACTCGATGCGGAACCGCCCCGGCGTCATGCCCATTTTGCCAAAGGTTTTGAGCAGCCGTTCGGCGCGTCTCGCTCCAACTGGCTGCCCGGTGATGTAGTGGCAGTCCTGCGAGTGACAGCCGGAAAAAAGCACCGCGCCCGCGCCCAGGCGGAAAGCCTCGTAGATAAAGTCATTGTCCACGCGGGCTGCACACATCACGCGCAGCCCGCGCTCGTTGGACGAGTACTCGAAGTGGCTGGTCCCGGCCAGATCGGCGCCGGGGTAGGAACACCAGTTGCAGCGAAAAGTCAGGATCTTTTCCTCCGGCTTGTCGGCCAGCAGAGCCCGGATCTGGGCCAGAATTTGCGCATCGGTGAAGTGTAACTGGGTAATCGCGTTATGGGGACATTCTGCCACGCAACCGCCGCAGCCGTGACACTTGGCGGTGACCACTTTGGCCGGCTTACCCTGCTCGTACTCGATAGCGCCGTAAGGGCACGCCTTGGCACAGAGGCCACACTTTTTACCCTGGGCGCTGATGCAGCGGTCCTCCCACACACTGGCCACGACCGGCTCAATCTCCCACTCGTCTGAGTGGAGCACCCGCCCGGCCCGTGACGCCGCCGCCGACCCTTGTGCCACGCTGGCAGGAATGTCCTTGGGCCCCTGGCACGCGCCGGCCAGGAAAAGCCCGTCGGTCGGACAGTCCATCGGGCGCAGCTTGGGGTGGTACTCCATATACCATCCGCCGGGACTCTGGCTGAGATTGAGCAGCGAACTCATCGTGTCCGCGTCAGGCTGTGGAATCGCTGCCTGGTTGAGCATCACCATGTCATACTCAAGCTCGGTCGTGCAACCCAGCGCCACATCCTCAGAATGCACAAAAAGATTGCGCGTTTCAGGGTCTTCGGTGATCAGGCTGGGACGGCCCTGGGTGAAGTTTATGCCCATCTCGCGCGCCCGGTCATAGAATGCCTCGTATCCCTTGGAGGGAGTGCGAATATCTATGTAGTAGATGGTGATCTCCATGTCTGGATGGGCTTGCTTCAAGAGAATGGCGTTTTTGATGGCGTACATGCAGCAGAAGTTCGAGCACCAGGGATTGAAACGTTTGTCGCGCGATCCGACGCAGTTGATGATGGCCATCCGCCTGGGGTGGGCACCGTCGCTGGGCCGGATCAGGTCCCCACTGGTTGGCCCGGCCGAGTTATTGAGCCGCTCTATCTCCATTGCTGTGATCACGTTAGAGAAGCGGCCATAACCATATTCGGGTATCACACTGGGGTCAAAGTGGCTGTAGCCGGTGGCGGCGATGATCGTGCCGATGTCCTCCCAGACCAACTTGTCCTCAATGCTAAAGTCAATCGCCTCCAATTTGCCGCACGCTTCGACGCACTTGTAACACTGGATACAGGCATCCATGTCAATGCTGTAGACGAGAGGCACCGACTGGCTCATCGGCACGTCTATCGCCTTGCGGGGGGCCAGATTCATCTCAAAATAGTTGGGGACTTCGATGGGGCAGACAGGCACACATTCGCCGCAGCCGTTGCAGCGGTCTGCGTGCACATATCTGGACTTTTCGCGTAACAGCACTTTGAAGTTGCCGACGAAGCCATCCACTCGCTCGACTTCAGTATACGTCCTCACATCCACCCTGGGATGACGCGCCGCGTCAACCATTTTGGGGGCCAGAATTCATATACTACAGTCCATCGTGGGGAAGGTCTTGTTCAACTGCGCCATGACCCCCCCGATGGTCGGCTGCTTTTCTACCAGGATAGTATCAATCCCTTGATCTCCCAGATCCAGCGCGGCGCTGATGCCCGCCACGCCCGCGCCGATGACCATCGCCCGCTTGGTGACGGGCACCTTGATCATGTCCAGCGGCGTGAGAAAGGAGGCCTTAGCGACGGCGGCAGCGGTCAGAGCCTTGGCCTTTGCCAACGCCCCTTCAGGGTCGTGGCCGTGCGCCCACGTGCATTGCTCGCGGATGTTGGCCATCTCCATCAGGAAGGGGTTGAGCCCCGCTTCAGCCACAACGGCGCGGAAAGTCGGCTCGTGCATCTTTGGCGAACAGGCCGAAACCACCACCCGGTTCAGGTTGTACTTCTCAATGTCCTTTTTTATGAGAGTCTGGCCACTATCCGCACAGGCATATGTGGTGTCAACTGCGTGGACCACGCCGGGCAGCGTCGCTGCGTAATCGGCCAAGACGCTGGGATCAATGACCCCGGCGATATTGGACCCGCAATGGCAAACGTACACGCCGATGCGCAGGTCTTGGTTTCCGTTGTCTTCTGCCATAATCACTCCTTGTTCGAGTACCTCTTCAACACCCACCACAAAGCCGCGTGACCAACACGCTTGTTGCCATCCACAAACGGGTGATTCTTGATGAGGGAGAAGCCCAACGCCGCGGCTTTCTCGACAAGTGTAGGGTAGAGATCTATACCGCTGAACGTTTGGCGAGGTTGAGCCAATGCCGACTCGAGCATGCTTAGGTCTCGAATACCTGCTGTGCCGCCGGATTCCTCAATGATACGACGATGAAGAATCAGAACTTCGTTGAGCGTGAGATAGCGCATTATGCCAGCCGTTGATAGAGCTCCTCATTCTTGTTGAGTGTGTATTCCATCGCTCGCTGGAACGCGGCTTCAGGTTGTAGGAGCAGGTTCTCGATACTCAGACGTGTCAATTCCTCGAGGGTAACATCAAAGCCCGACGCCACCTCTCTGAGTTTTGACAAGCGGTCATTGGTCACACTAATAGTAATTGTTTCCATACTCACCTCTACCTATAAGTATACCGCTTATTGCACACAAACACCAGTGTAGAGTAGTTTACAAAGCGACCTTGCTTGGACGACGGAGCGCTCTAACGATAAAGCTCACCTGCCGCGCGGCTTGGCAACGTGCACCTATTGGTAGTGCGCCGACTACATTCGAACTGACGACGCCGACTGGGCGCGTCTTGCGAATCTCTGCACCGAAGGTTGGGTCAAGAGTGACCAGCCAAATCTCGTCTTGCGTCTGAAACGAGTTCAAACCTTATTCTGCACCCATTAGGCCTTTATGAGTTCTTCGGTAGTCCCCCTCTTGAGTGTTGTCGAAGGATGAGGTATAATGCAGCACAGTTGACACTCAGAGGGAGGTGCAAATGTGCCAAAAACAAGCTCGAGTGGGCGATTTCTGCCCTAACCCAGACTGTGACGATTATGGTA
>JADHWW010000169.1 GCA_016783285.1 Anaerolineae bacterium | reverse complement strand
CACCGCCCCGGTTCCTACCACCAGCAGCGCCATCAGCACTGCCACACTAATCAGAGCATACCGTTTGTTCATTTTGGGTCTCCTTTTATTTCTACAAGTTAAAGCCACTCTCGAAGCACAATGTTCCACGGTTCGTTCGCTCACAGGTTCGTAGGCCACCTCCTTTTCTTGAACCACTGAATCACTGAAAACACTGATTGCACTGAAGTTGAGCAGTCGTTCGTGCCGGCAGAATCAGGACGGGCCGGCCGTCGTCGCCAGATGTGCCTCGCGTGGAGAACTGGTCTCTTACGTATAAAGAGTGAAAACGGGCCGAAACGTTACACTTGTTTCGAAATTGCCCAAGTTCGTCGCTTCACTCGGGCCCTGAAGCGGCCAACAGGGGTTGGCCTGCCACCCGATTCGCAGACCCGGTGCAGCGGCCAATGGCGGCTTGACAGAACCGCCCCCGTCGCGTATACTTCCCCTGCCGCGCCGGGCCTTACAAAGCGAAAACGCCAACGGAGAACCGCCTGCTCGTAGGCAAGCCGTTCCCTGTTGGCGTGAATGTACACTACCGCCGAACGTCAAACTATTCTTTGCTGGGTAGTGTTCAAACCGAACAAATGAGCTAGGGTTTCACACTGGACACTTTCTGCTAATCGGTTATACTGTTGCCTTCCGAATCCACTGATGATGGGAGGGCCACAGTGAACAAAATGCGCGACATAGGAAACACTTTGAAAGCCGAGCAGAATCTGACAGAAGCCGACATTGCTTGGCTATTGATGATAGCCAAAGCGATCTTGCGAGCCTTTTCTTGGGACGAGGGCCAACCAATGCGCACCTTGGCAGACGCCTTGGGGGTTTCGCCCACGACGCTCTACACGACGTTGCGCTTGGCGGTCCAGGCTCTGATGCTGGTTCGTCGAGGTAAGCGGTCGGTCGAGCTGTTGGTGGATCAGGTCCGGGAGTTGCACAACCGACTGGCGCAACTGGAACAAGCCTACGCCACTGCTCAAGCCGAGGTTCAACGTCTGACGAAGGTCCTGTTCGAAGCCCAGGCGCAGGTGGTTGCCTTGCAGGATGAAATGATGCGATTGCAGGAGCAGTGGACGGTGTCGCTGAAACGTCTGATCGTGGTGCTGAAGTTGTCGGGCCGCTGCACGGTGCGCAGCATCATCGAAGTCCTGGAGTACGGGTTTGGGGTGCACGTTTCGGTTGGATACGTGCAAGGGATTATCGCCAAAGCAGGTGCGAACGCCCGCCCAGCACTGGAGCGGTTGTGGGAGGTCATCACCTTGTCGGGGGCAATCAGCATCGACGAAGTCTTTTTCAAGGAACTGGGTCGCAAGATACTGGGTGTGGTGATCGTCGATCCCCTGAGTGGGTTGATCCTGCGTCTGGAGCGATGCAGTGAGCGAAGCAGTGATGCCATCGGCAAGGTGATCCAGGACTTTGCCGAGGCTGGCTTCAAAGAAAAGATCAAGCTCTGCTTGACCGACATGTACGCCGGGTACCTGGAGCCGGTGAAAACCTTCCTCCCCAAAGCGGTTCATCAATTCTGTTGGTTTCACATCAATTGCTTTCATATCGGCGCGAAGGTTCATCAGGCGAAACGGGCTTACGAGCGGGCGGTCAAAGCTCTGGCCGCCTTTGACAAGAAACACCATAGCCCTCTATCAAATGCAGAACGACAGGAGCGCCGAGACCTCTTAGCTGCCCGTGACCAAGCCCAGCGCCACTGGAAGGGAACCCAGCGTTTCCAACACTTGCTGATGCAATTGCTTTGGTTGCCCACCCTCAACGCAGCCACCATTCGTCTGGATCGACTCATTCGCGCGGCAGCCAAAGTGCAGAACCCATACGTGCGAGATATGGGTGCCTTTCTGGAAAAACATCGCGTCGGTTTGTTGGTCTTCTACACCTGCCTGGAGAGCAGCCAGCATACGCTGGAGCGGCTGTCACGTTCCAAACAAAAGTGGGTGCCATTGATCAAACGATGGGCAGTTCCCATCACTTCCAATGCCGCCGAACACGTGTTCCGTTGCCTGCGCCGCTACACTAACCAAATGGATCACTTCGGTACCAAGGACGCCACCCAGCGTTTCTTCGATCTGTTTGCCTTCTACTACGACGTGCGTATCTTGCGAGCTGGCAAACGCGCGGGGACCTCCCTCTTGGCCTCAGCGCACGTGAACGTGAAGAAGATCTTCGGCACGGATGATCCTTACACGATACTGGGTTTTCCGCCTGCCTCCCAGTCCTTCACGCTGGTTAAAAGTGTCCAATCAGCCACTGGCTAGAGAGAGTCCAGGAAGTGGTCCCGTGAACACTACCCTTTGCTGGAATAGATACAGTTAGATTTATTCTCTGTCCCGATGACACGGCCCCACCTCCGGCCCATCACCAGGAAGCCTCCGCCCCCAGGCGGGGGCTTTCTCGTGTGTTGTATTATCTCTTTCGGTCGCTCCTCAGTATAGCGGAAAACACGGGGGATGTCAAACCCAGGCGCGCTCCTTTGATGTCGCCGGTATGGACACGGGATGTACCGCCGCCAGAGGGATGGCGCGATGCACGCGGGGAGGGCGGTACGAACTGACCGCCAGCCACTCGCTCACGGGAGGACGGGCCAGAATATGCCATACCACGTCCCGCAATGATTCCGGCCAGCGCTTGACCTCCAGGCGAAAAGCGCGCGGCCCGTACTCGTCCGGCTGGGTCAGGTGAGAAAAGTTGTTAAAGATCAAGCTGGTGGCCTGACTGTCCTCCACCCGGAAGTGTAGGATGATGTCCGGCGTCAAATGGACCGCCGCCGTCGCTTCCTCGTCGGCGAAAAACACCTCGAGAATATCAGCCTCCTGGTGATAATCATACACGTAAGGTATCATCTCTCAACCTCAGGCCAGGCTGTCACCACGTACCGGTTGTCCTCGTGACACAGGACAACGATGGTGATGCTGTTGTAATACCCGGGCAGCGTCTCACAGCGGCGGTGATAAAAGTACTTGAATGGCTGCAATGCATCCTGCCGGCGACGACCCAGGCGAATCGTTTTCAACACATCATCCAGGTGTCCGGTCAGCGCACGGTGGCGCGAGACAATGTGTTGCCATCTCTCCTCGGTGAGGTAAATTTCTCGTCCGGCGCGGTCTCTGACCGTCCATCTGCGCACCCTGTTTCTCCGTTGTCGTCCTCAACCACTACCTCTGCGAAGCAACCCGATCACACGGCCCCATCCCCTTCGGCTTCGCTCAGGGCAGGCTCCGGCCCATCACCAGGAAGCCTCCGCCCCCAGGCGGGGGCTTTCTCGTGTGTTGTATTATCTCTTTCGGTTGCTCCTCAGTATAGCGGAAAATGCGGGGGGTGTCAAGGCCAGGTACCGCGGTCGGGTGCTTTCTCGTGCGTTGCGTTTACACCGGACGGCTCAGAACGTCTCCCAGAAGAAGACGCGGATGATGAGGATCACCATCTCCACCAAAGCGAGGAGTTCCAGGCCGATGATCCAATGGAACTGAGCGCGTCTCTCTAGCCGCAGCGCCTTCCACCCATCCTCCTCCTCAGTAAAGCATTGGTCTGCCCCTGCCCCTGCCCCGGCGAAGCGGCGATCCATCTCCAGACGCAGTGTCTCCCGCTCCTCCTTTGCCTCGGCGAAGCGGCGATCCATCTCTAACCGCATGTGGGTAATCTTGGCGCCGTTGTGCTCAACTGCCGCCTCCAACCGCTCTAATTCACTCGCGACACGTCGGTCTCGCTCATCCAGAAAGCGGTCGAAATAAGGAGGGAACTGCACCTGGAATTGCTCGAGTGTATGCTCCTCGACTGCCGTATCAACAGTGGTTGTTACATAAGGAGCACGAATCTCTCGTACCTGTTCTTCACTCATGTCGTTGTTCCTCCAACAAGGGGCCTTTCACACTACCAATCTCCACACAGTATAGCGATAAACGCAAGGGGTGTCAAGCCCATACGCGTCTCACAACGAACGGGGCAAATAAGGTCAGAGGTCACTCTATCGCAGCCACACGCATCAATTCCTCCACCTCCGGCCACGAGAGCCCCGCCCAGCCAAAACGGGCCCAGTCCACGTACCCGTATTCGTCGAACTTGATGCCCTCGGCTTCCAGCAGCGCCCGCTGGAGATCGGCGCTGTGCTCCCGACAACTGGTGGGGATGCGGCCCTGGCTGTTGATGACGCGCTGCCAGGGGACGTCAGAGCCCTCCGGCAGGCTATGCAACGCCCAGCCGACGGTGCGGGCGGCGCGGGGATGGCCCAACATGCGGGCGATGGCTCCGTAGGAGGTGACCTTGCCCGGCGGCGTCTGCCGCACCAATCGGTAGACGCGCTCAAAGAAGCCGGTAGTCATCGTCGGGGGCGTTGGACCGAGGGAGCACTAGCGGCGCATGGCTGGCGGCATAAGCTGGTTTTTGGGTACGGTAATGCGGTCGAGAAACGTGGGCGGTCGGTGCGGGCTGTGCAAGGAAGCCTGAGTCAAGGAGGGAATGACCTTTTCTGTGAGCAGGGCCAGATGCTCTCTGTACGGCGTTTCCTGATTGAACTCGTCATGGGCCATAAGGAAATGCCAGTACTCAAAGATGGTATCAATGAACTTGCCACGAGCCTCGGCCTCAGTCTGGCCCGAGGTGTGGATGTCTAGTTCCGGACAGTATAGGGTTATACCGACCTCGTCGCGGCTAATCTCAGCCGTCAACAGGGGCTTCATTTGCATCACCTCACATCTGCTTGCTTACGTGTCAACAATTATAGCCAATACTCCGGAGGTGTCAATCCGCCGGGTGGACGCATTGGGAGGCACGGTGTATAATACCCAGAGATGATGAGCGATTATCCTTATGCGACCTGGCGGCTGCTTCGCTCGGCCCCGGCCGGTGGGGCGACCAATATGGCGGTGGATGAGGCAATCCTGTGCGCGGTCGCGGCGGGACTGGCGCCGCCCATGCTCCGTCTCTACGCCTGGGAGCCGGCGTGCCTTTCGCTGGGCCGGGCGCAGCCGCTGGCCGACGTGGATATGGAGGCGCTGCAGGCCGCGGGCTTTGACCTGGTGCGCCGGCCCACCGGCGGCAAGAGTATCCTGCACGTAGACGAACTGACCTACAGCGTGGTTGCGCCGCAGACAGAGCCTCGTGTGGCCGGAGGCATCGTCGAAAGTTACCGCCGTCTCAGCGCAGGTTTGGTGCGCGGCCTCGAACGGTTGGGCGTCACGGGCCTCGTCGCCGACCGCCGGGCACCTCCCCCCCGCTTCGGGGGGGCCGGGGGGGGTAAAGGCCCGGTCTGCTTCGAGACACCCTCCGACTACGAAATCACCGCCGGCGGGCGGAAACTGGTGGGCAGCGCCCAGATGCGCGCCCGCGGCGTGGTGCTCCAGCACGGCGCGCTACCGCTATACGGCGACATCACCCGCATCTGCCCGCTGCTGACCGCCCACCCTGACCCCGCCCGTGTGCGCACCCGCGCCACGACCGTCGAGGAGGTGTTGGGCCGACCGATCACCTGGGACGAGGCGGCCGACGCGCTGGCGGCCGGCTTCGCCGAAGCGCTGAACCTGCGCCTGGAGCCGGGCACGCTGACTGACGAGGAGCGGGCCTGGGCACAAGAGTTGCGGGCGGAAAGATACGCCACGAAGGAGTGGACAGGGCGCGTTTGACCGTACGTCCAGGCATGGTACAATGATGGTGGATTGATAGATTGGTGACCAGTTTCCCAATCTACCAATTCCCTAATTTCCCAATCTACCAATTCCCCAACATGGTCATCGGCATCTGTACCGTCGAACTACATCTTCCCGGCAACGGCTCGCTGAAAGGCAAGCGTAGGATCCTCAAGCCGATCCTGGCCCGCCTGCGTCGTGAATTCAACCTGGCCACCGCCGAGGTGGGCCGGAATGACGCCTGGCAGTCAGCAGAGATTGCCTTCGTCACCGTCGCCAATGACCCCGGCCGCGTCCACGCCGTCCTCGAACGGGCTGTGCGCTGGATCGAGACCCATCACCCCGAAGTGCAGGTCGTGGATTGGGAGATCGAGGTTCTGTAAAGCCCCCGTTATTCCCGCACGCAAAAGATGACGCCGGCCAATGGCCGGTGTCGTTTTTTGTGCCGATCCTCAAACTCGACACGCATCAAACGTGGCTCATCGAGAAAGGCGTGGATGACCCGCTCCAGCCGTGTAAAATCCCGCCGCAGTTCCCACGTGCGGCCGGGGTTGGCCGCATCGTGCAGGACGACGAAGAGCCGGTTGGCAGCGTGAAATCGTCCCTGCTTCGACTGGTGGACGTACAACCAGCGGGCCAGTTCCTCCGGGTGAGCGCGGGCGTATGTCAGGTCGCGGCCAAAGCCCCGAGGCAGCCCCGTCAGTTTGAGGTCAAACCCTTCTCCGTCCAGGTAAAAGTCCACCGTGTGGTGAAAGGGGTCAGGCTCGGGGCGGGTGCGGGGGTGGGCCAGGATGACGTCGAGCACGGCCTGGTGAGTGTGGAAATTGTACCAGCGGCGGATGACGTAGCAGCCAAAGTCGCGCAGCGGCAGGCCCGCTTCGGCGGCCACGCGCTTTGTCTCGCGGCGCAGCGCGTCGAGTGTGCGGGTGGAGTAGATGAAGCGGCTGGCGCGGTCCCAGGCATCGCCCTGCACCCGGCCCCAGGGGGGCATCTGCTTGACCTTGCGCAGTTCGCCACGGATTATTTGGCTCACCCTCTTCATTGGTTCATTGTTCATTGGTTCATTGTTCATTGACTCGCGGGCTTCTGGAAGACGATGACGTATTCGTGCTTAAAGATGTAGTAGCCACCGGCCAGCGCCCGGTAGCGCCACAGATTGCTGTCGCGCCCCTTCGCTCTTTCGTTTCCCGTGATGTTTTTGACCACGATGGCTTTTGTGCGAAAGCCGATCCGCTGCATACGCTCCAGACAGTAAAAACCCAGGGGTGTCAGTTCACCTTTGGTGTACTTGTCACCAATGATCAGCACGGCAAATCGCTTCGGCTCCAGCAGGTCGTAACCGTGACGGGCGACGGTCTCAAAGAGGTCGAGAAAGGTCTCCAGGTTAGGAGCGTTGGAGAGGTCCTCTGACAGGTCGCTGAAGCGCAGAATATCGTGATAGGGTGGATGAAGCACCAGCAGTTGAGCGTGTTCGGCGCCCATCGTCGCCAACGCCTCTCGCACGCGGGCAGCAGTCTCGACGTGGGTGGAGTCGCCCTGGAGGATGTGGAAACGATCATTGAGCAGGTGCGGAGAGATCTTGGCCCGCACGGTCTCCACCAGGTCGGGCTTTAGTTCGACGCCGATGAGCCGCCGGTTCAGCCGCGCCGCCTCGATGGCGCTGGTGCCGGAGCCGAGGAAAAGGTCGAGGACGACGTCATCTTCCTTTGTGTAGCGCAGGTAAGCCTGGGTGACGATCTGGGGGACAAAGTTGCCGTGGTAGTCCAATTTGTGGCCGCCGGTGCGGTCGCGGGCCCCGATCAGCCACAGTGAGTCGGTCCACACGTGGTCATACTCCCGCCAGCGGGAGAGGTCAATGTCGGAGTAAGAGGTGGTCTTGGGATGGCTCATACCTTTGCCCTTTCCAGGATTTCATCCAAGATGTCGGCCCCGGTGCGGCCCGTCTTTTCGCTCACGGCCACCCGCAGGTCGCGGCGGAAACCGTGTGACAGATCGTCCCCGGTGGCGCAGCGGGTGAGGGCCAGGGCACGGACCGCGTTGGCGATGGCGTAACCAGGCTCGTGCCGGTCCAGGTCGTCGAAGAAGAACGCGCAACTGGTGTACATCCGCTGGCGGTGGAACTGGGCCTCCAGTAGCCACAGCAACCGCTGGGTTTCCTCGCCGCTGAGATGGCTCATACCATTCCCGGACAGGAAAGCGGGCCCGCTAACCTGCCCCATCACCACGATGATGTAGTCGTCCCGCAGCGGCCACGGATCGAACCCCAGCCGGTGCGCCTCCTGCACGTAGACGCAATCCAGGTCGCTGGCCAGGTTGTCCAGCGCCCGCCGCAGCGCCCCCTTCCAGCGGCTGTGTCCTGAGCCTGTCGAAGGGCTGTCGCCCGAGGTGCAATCGCAGCCAATCGCCCAGCGGTTCAGATGGTGGAAGCAACTCCAGGCGGTGTTCTCAATCACCTCCACCTGCGCCTGGGGCGGGTTCTGGCGCAGGTGAACCCCCAGCGTGGTCAGAGAGTAGCCGTGAGCGTCTCCCGCCGAAAGGATGTGACCCAGCACTCGTACCCCCTGCCGGTGGTGGTGGCCGAAGGTCTCCCCATCGGTGGCGATGAGCAGCAGTCCATCCTTGCGGCAGCGCCACTCCACCTGATCGCGCAGCCACTCGTCCATGTAGGCCGAGTCCGGCATCCCGAAGGAGAGGGCATTGGACAGATGCCGGTCGCGCACGAGGACGGCGAAACGACCGCCATCTGGCAGGCGCACCCAATACGGCCCCGCCCCTGCGTCGAGGTCTCCCCGCACCTGCTCGTCGGAGAGGATGGTGAAGCGAACCCCCTCCGCCGCCATGATCTCCAGCGTCTCGTAGTCCACCGCCATCTCCGGGAGCCACATCCCCTCTGGCTGGTGGCCGAAGCGGTGGGTGAAACTGGCGATGCCCCAGCGAATCTGGCAGATTTTGTCACGGCGGCGGGCCAGCGGCAGGATGGTGTGATGGACCGGCTGGGCCAATCCGTTGCCAGCGGTGTGGGTCTCCCGGTACCCCCGCTCGGCGGTGACGATACGCTCGTAGGTGGCATGGGCGTGCTGATCCAGCCAGCGGGCCAGCGTGCCGCCCAGGTTGAAACTGATGCGCCCAAAATGACTCGCCTCCGCCAGCGGAGCGTAACACTCGGCGGTGATGCGCTCGTTCCAGTTAGCGTAGGGGGCGGCGTCCGGCTCGCGCGGGAAACGTCCGGTGAAGGGGTCCGCCCGCGGGGGCTGGTAAAAGTGGCCGTGGATGCAGAGGGAGCAGCGGCGTCTTGAGCGTGCCGAGGAGTTGGGCATCAGTGGAGTCCAAGAAATTTGCGGGCAAAGCGGCGCACGGCCTTTGCTATCTCCATTGCACGCCGGGCTTCTTCCAATGTTGGCTCATCGCCGGGGTACCGCACCTGCACCGCACAAGCCGAGAGGCGGTCCAGTTCGTCAGGGGCTATAGGCACGATGACGCCAGCCAGGGTGCATAAGTCACTCAAGGCCAATAGATCGTGCGTCCTGGGAAAAACGTGTCCCCGGAACACCAGCAGAGCCTTCAAGTACTTTTCGGCGCATTGCTGGGCGTGGAAGCACGCGCCGTATCGCAAAGGCCTTTTCCGGCGTAGGGCCGAGCGTGCCAGCAGGTAATCCTCCTCGGCCAGCGCCGTCCAGGCAAGGGGGTCAGTGGTCTTGCTCATAGAGTACCAATCCGTGAGTGAGAATTTCGCGGATGAAAAAATCTCCCCGGTCAAGTGCCCGGCGGATTTCCTGTGGTGTCTTGACAAGGATATCCACGGGGAAAGGACGTGGACGCAAGAGTCGAGAGACGGCCAGGTAACGCTCCGCAGATGGTGCGGACGTTTCCATTATCACCAGCAGATCCACATCGCTGTCCGGCGTTGGCTTGCCGTAGGCGTAGGAACCGAACAGGACGATTTTCTCCGGTCGCAGCGATTGAGCCATCTGCCGGGCAATCTTGCGCAGTGTTCCCTCACCCGCCGTGGGGAAGCCCGTTGCTCTTATTGAGATAGTATCAACTGACATGTTTGGCGCCTATAGTTTGTGACCAAGCCTCACCTAATTCTACCACCAGAAGCGTTCGGTGGCAACGCTCCGATTGCAGTTCAACCTCCCACAGGGGGATCACTTCTTTACAGCCTCCAGCAGTCTTTCCACCTGATACCCGGATTCTTCCTCGGCCTGCTGCAACTTTTTCACGACGTCGTAAACCTCGACGATCTCCTGGGCCACCTCGGCCGGCGGACGAAGGGGATCGGCGCTGATCGTTACCACTGCCGGCAGCAACATCCACCATAGTAGTTGATCGAACGCTTCCTTGTTGAACCACAGGATGCCCCGGTGGCGATTCACTTGCAGGAATCGCTGCACCTCGTCGTCTCTTAGCCAGGACTCTAACACTTGATATGCCCGCTTCTTTTTGGGGGCCTGCATTTCGAACCAACGCTGGTGACTGGTGAGAATCTTGATCGTCGCAACCGCCTGCCAGGCCGCGCCCTCGTCCAGTCCCAGGTCTCCTAGTGCGCCGGCGACGATCTTGCCCAGCAGCCACTCGTCAATCCAACTGCGGCTGATCTGCGCAAAGTCTGCCTCGTCTACAACTTGAGCCAGGGCATGCGTAAAGAGCCATCCCAGGAGCGTGGGCCAGGCCACCGGATCGTCGCGCAGGTGAGAAACCAGGTTTTTTCCGAAAAACCCTTCGGGCTGAGCCTCAGGGCGAAGCCTGGTTTTTGGGTGCAGTATCACCTCCAACTTTTGCCGCACCTCCCGTGCAACCGCTGCTGCCCGTAATTCTTCCTCCGTAATTCGCAATTCGCAATTCGCAATTCGCATTACCTCCCGGAGCACAAGAGCCGTCTTTTGTTCCACCTCGCCTACCAAATCCTCGCGGCTCCTCGCTGCCTCGCTGTCTCGCTGACTCGCTGATTCGCGGGCGTCAATCAGCCGGCGGAACAGGCGTGCATTGACCAGTTCTCTGAACGGGTAGTGAACAGGTCGCAGGATTACCTCTCTCAAAGCCTCTTCGATACTCGGCACCCCGCGTCCGTTCAAGTAGGCAGTCAATTGGGCATACTGGCGCCATTCGTTGTCCCGCACCTCGCAAAAGTCGAGAAAGACTTGGTATTTGTACGCGCCCAGTTCCACGTACAGCCCCTTTTCGCACAACTCTTGGCTGCTCCGAATATATTCCAGGCCGATGACGTGGTCCTGAAAGATTGTGAAATACTCCCCGTCGTTGTGCAACGCCAGGCCTTGACCCAGAGATTTCTGCGCCAGCACTGTCTCGCCATCCTGCC
>JADHWW010000110.1 GCA_016783285.1 Anaerolineae bacterium | reverse complement strand
TCTTCCCAACATTGGCACTGTCGAAAGCGAAAGGATCTTGCCAAGAGAGGCCACAAGCAAGAGCCCCAATTCCGTATAACCACTCAATGAAGCTGACCCCAAGTTGGGGGCGACTTTCAGCGTCTTTCGTCTTGCTTGGGGGAAGAGACGCTCTATTGACAAGCTGCAAGCGGGCAGCTTATCTCGGGACCGTTAGCGGGCGCAGACGCGTCGAGTAGAACTAACGTCAAGAGAACAATTCTATGATTCTGACATTTCCGTACTACGACCCAAGTGGGAAGCATAATAAAGTCTTCCAACGCCAATTGGAAACGCTGAGGTCAACGTTTGATGCCATTTGCGTCAGTGCGGTACCACCAACAGTAGAAGATAACGCCGAGTTTGTACACTGGCTTGAGGAACAAGGTTGCATTGTATTCCATAATGCGTCCAATACATCTGGTGGCGATCGCGCACGAGCCGCTTTGCGGTTAGCTACGGAACAAGCCCAATGTCAGCGACCAATCTTCTTTGGGTTTCTAGGTCGGATATTGTTTGCTTTGGAAACCGAATGGCGAACGAGTTTCCTCCAAGACATCAAAGCTTATCAAGCGAGTGAGTTCCTGATCTTTGAACGATCTCAATCAGCCTGGGATACTCATCCATCCAACTATCGTGAAATAGAGCAAATGGTCTCTCGAATGTTCGAATTCCTCTGCAGGAAGTTCATTGAGCTTATGCCGTGTGCTCTACTCCTGAGTTGTTCTGCGGCAAACACGGTCTTGAGCCAATCAATCAGTCCATCCTATGAAGTCTGGGCAGAATGGATATTGTTAGCTATGAAGAACAGTATACCAATCACAACAAAGAAGGTAGATTGGCTGGCATATCAACATCCGTACTGGGAGCAAGTTGAGCCTGACATCTTGAAACAAGAACGAGAGGCGAGTCGCGAGGAAACAGTCAAGCGCATCAAGATGAATATGCCAGTTGCGTTTCTGATGGTTGAAGATAGATTCAAGGGCTTGAGATCATCAGTGAGCATCCAGTCAGGCTAACGCCCGCTAACCAGCGGTTGCACCCGACCGCGCTCCGCGCGCGCAAATCGGCGGCTCCACGCGCTTGTTGCCGGTCTTGTGGCAGAGGCTCTTTCACGCACCCGCGCGGCGGGTGAACCGCGACCGTTATGCGGGCTGCGGAGACTAAGCGGGATTCCCACCCCAGTTTCGGAGGAGAGGATGCAAGATGACCATTACAAGGGGCTGATAGCTGAATGGTACGATGATTGGCTTAAGGAGCGTACAGACGACAGGGACTACTACTCAGGATTCTTTCGCGGTTTTGGCGGGCGGGTTCTTGAACTGGCTTGTGGTACTGGAAGACTGCTCATACCTATCGCGGAATCGGGTGTCAGGGTTGATGGGTTGGATTCTTCACCAGATATGCTCGCGGTCTTGGAGAGGAAAGCCTCCAAGCTGGGTGTCAAGGATGTCGGATTGCACAATCAGTCAATGGAAGAGTTTGCTCTTTCCGCGGAATATGATGCCATCTTCGTTGCGAGCGGGTCGTTCCAGTTGCTCACTTCATCTGAGAGTGCAGTGAACTCCTTGAAGTGTATTCGTGGTCATCTTTCGGAGACAGGCTTCTTTCTTGTGGACATCTTCGTTCCTTGGGATGACATCATCAAACAGAGGTGTGACAACTACCGCGTCACAAGGGACGTAACTCGCCCAGATGGTAAGCGCAGCATTGTGCTTGAGCGGTTTGAAATTGATATCCCAAAGCAAATAAAGCGCGGCACATACCGATACGAGTTCTACGACCGGAAGCGTCTCGTTGAGTGCATCACAGACGAATTGCCCATTCGTTGGTACTGGAATGATGAGTACTTGAACTTCTTGAGGGAAGCTGGGTTTTCGAGCATAGAGATGCTAACCCAATCTTCCCTGTACCGCGAGGGGTATTCGTTTGTGTTCAAGGCATCAAAGTAGAATTCGGGGAGCGATTGCAGCCCGCATAACCAGCAGATGGAGCCGACCGCCTAATCGCGGCACGAATTCAAAGGCGCAGCAGTTGTGGAAGTCGTCTTGCGGTCTGTTGATAGTCAGTCTGGCTCTAACAGCCTTCTCCAGCCCGTTTCAGGCGGCTGGGGAGCAAAGTGGCATTCCCTGGTGGGTTTGGGTGCTGATAATCCTGGTGCTGCTGGGGTTGTTGCTTTGGTGGTGGCTGCGCAGTCGCCGCGAGGAAGAGGCCATCCCAACAGCCAAAGCTGGGGCAGTCGTCCCTGCCCGCGTCGCTGAGGCAGCGGCACCTGTAGCAAGGCCAGCACCACCAACGCCTGATGATTTGAAGCGAATTGAGGGAATCGGGCCCAAGATATCCGGTGTGCTTCAGGCGGCTGGCATTACGACCTTTGCCCAATTGGCTGCGACCGACGTGAGTCGGTTGAGGCAGATTCTCACAGAGGCCGGTCTTGCCGCGTTGGCGGATCCCAGCACTTGGCCGGAGCAGGCGGGGCTGGCGGCTGCTGGCAAGTGGGATGCGCTCGAGGTTTTGCAGGATGAACTCAAGGGTGGCCGACGGGTGTGATTGATTGGTCTGGCCCACAGTGAGAACCTAATCGAGGGAGGAAACCAACATGCTGAAAGAGTTCAAAGAATTCGTCATACGTGGGAACGTGGTTGATATGGCCGTGGGCATCATTATCGGTGCTGCTTTCGGTACAATCGTCAAGTCGCTGGTTGACGATATCATTATGCCTCCTGTTGGTTTGCTGCTGGGAGGTGTAGACTTTGCCAACTTGTTCGTCTTGCTAAAGGCAGGCTCCCCGGCTGCGCCCTACGCATCGTTGGCCGACGCGCAGGCGGCGGGCGCAGTGACGATCAACTATGGTGTGTTTATGAATGCCATCGTCAGCTTCCTCATCGTCGCCTTTGTGATGTTCCTGCTCATCCGCAGCATCAACCGACTGAAGCGGGAAGAGGATGCACCACCTGCCGAACCGACGACGAAAGAGTGCCCATATTGTCTGTCCACTATCCAAATCAAGGCCACCCGTTGCGCACATTGCACTGCTGAACTGTCGGTGGCATAGGATCAGCGATAGCTCGGCTGGAGAGGAGGTGAGAACAATGGACGAGTTGGTCAAGCTGGTTTCGCAGAAAACCGGTCTTTCCGAAGAGATGGCCAAGACAGCCGTGGAAACGGTTGTCGGCTTTCTCAAGAAAAAGCTTCCGGCCCCCATCGCTGGGCAAATTGACAGCGTGTTGGGCGGCGCCGGACCGGCAAAAAGCGTGGGGGATCTCGCCAAGGGACTGGGAGGTATCCTGGGCAGGAAGTAGCCCACTCACAATTCATGTTTGATAAGGTGAAAGTCCCTGCTGGGTAAGGGCTAACCATATAGATGCTAGATGTAGAATATAGTTTGAGGTGTTACCCATGGACTTTAATCGCAAAGAAGCGGATGTGATGGCAGAGATAGAGTGTCTTCAGGCTAGCATCCCTGGCTTACGTTTTCATGGTGCTTACCAAGCCGTAAGTACAGGCCCTCTTGTCCCTGGCTGTAAGATATGCATGCATATAGCGCACATGTCCTTTCAGCTTGGCTTCCGCTGCAATGCCAATTGCCCCTTCTGTTTTCTCCATACCTATCAAGCGGACACACCCGACGAGGATGAGAAGTACAACCGACAGGCCCTTCTGAAAGAGTTCCACCGGCGCAGGGACGGACTAGAGGGTGTCTCTTTGACCGGAGGTGAGCCTCTGTTATATCTCCCTGAACTAGCAGTGGGCGTATCTGAAATGCGGAGATCCAAGCCCGGATTGCACTTCTGGGTATACACCAATGGCATCCTCGCCGATGATAAGCATCTTGGCATTCTCCGGGATCTCGGAATCGGAGAAATTCGATTTAACCTCGCGGCGGCGAACTACAAAGAGAAGATACTGGAGAACCTCGAACGAGCCAGAGAGATGTTCGAGTACGTTGTTGTAGAAGTACCGTCGTATCCGAAGCAAAAGGATGGGCTGATGGGGTGCCTCGGAGAGCTAGACCGTATAGGATAGATCAGTTGAATCTGCAGGAACTGTTAGTGACAGACGCCAACGTGCATCGTCTTGAGGGAGAAGGATATCAATCGGGCTTGCTATTTCTCAAAAAGTTTTTCCTCTACGGAAGCAGAAGAATGACATACGAGGTGATGCAGCACTGCGTTGATGAGAGGTATTCGTTTACTGTCAACGATTGTTCAGCAAGTAGATTCGGCATAAGGTA
Organism: Anaerolineae bacterium; assembly: GCA_016783285.1. The sequence goes on along the minus strand of JADHWW010000110.1, from coordinate 33,131 downwards.
ACGAAGGAAAATCAGGTATGGCGCAGCAGATAACGGATCGTATCTGTCTTCGCGCCCGTGACACTTGGCCCGAGTTTTTCCTGTCGGAAAAGCTTCAGATGCGTTCAGAAGGAGAGCACTCAATGGCAAAGAGGATTGGCATTCTAGCCCAATCAGCGGACATGGGAGACACTGTGATGCGGAAAGGACGTTTCTCCAAACGGATCTACACCCCACGTTCCCTGCTCCAGGATTTCCGGAATATCCTGGACCACTTCCACGAATTCAGATCGGCTGTGCACAGCCAGCACCCCAGCCGGGCTTTCGCCGAAAAGATCATGCTCGCTGTCACCGCCGTCAATGGCTGCCGCTACTGCAGCTATGGCCACGCCAAGGCAGCGCTCAAAAGTGGGATAAGCCCAGAGGAGGTGGACCTCCTACTGAGCGGCGAGGTAGGCCACGTCTCGCCGTATGAGGCCCCCGCGCTATTTTTCGCCCAGCATTACGCCGAAAGCGGCGACCACCCCGACCCAGAGATGGTACAGAGACTGGAGGAGACCTACGGTCAGGAGGAAGCACAGGGTATTCTCGCTCACATCCGCATGATCACCTTTGGCAACCTGTCCGGCAACACTTTCGATGCCCTGCTCAGCCGCCTGCGTGGACGTCCGGCCGAGGGAAGCAGCCTGGGAAGCGAATTGGCAACACTGGTCTTGTTGGTGCTGGGGACGCCTCTCCTGGCCCTGGGGATAGTTGTCAAGAGTGTCATCCACACGACATGAACGGATACGGAGGTGTTGCGACGAGAATCTTAATTCACGGCGCTTGGGTCTGCGGCTGGGTCATCGTCGGGTCTGAGGGGGAAGGTGACGATACGGCACTGGAGCATCCCGAACGACAGATGCACGGAGCCGAGTGCGAGGCCTGTTGCGCGCGGACCGGGCGATACTTGCCCCGAATCAGGCTGTCCGAGAAGGAGTAGGCGGAGGAGAATGGACACAAGGTCTATTTACGAGGACTTCTCAGCAGAACCTGGCCCCCACTGGCACCGCTACGTCGCGGGCACGGGCGTGCTGGAGCCCACCGGCTCTACCCTCCGCTTCGCCATTGCTGATGCCACCTCCCGGAAGGTAGGGGCGACGCATCCTCGTAACCAACAAGCGCAAAACGTAACATCACGGGCACAAAGGGAGTATCCGTCCTATTCGCCCTATCGTGGGATACGTCGTTCCTACTCCGACGCTCAGGTAGACGACTACCACGGGTTGTCCCGTCGTCGTTTTCTCTGGCGTCCGCCGCTGAGATTGACTGTGCGGGCCCGTTTCTCCCACCTGGCCGGGAATGGTTCGGCGGGGCTCACCACAGGACTGCGCGGCACGGCCGGCTTCGGCTTCTGGAACGATCCCTTCCTGATGACCGGAGCGCGGATGCCGGCTCTCCCCCGCGCGGTCTGGTTCTTCTACGGCTCGCCCCCATCGAACATGAAACTGGATCTACACACACCAGGCCACGGCTGGAAGGCGGCCACGATAGACGCCCTGCGCCCCGCCACCCTTCTACTGGCCCCCCTCGCGCCCCTGGCAGTGCTCTTGATGAACCTCCGCCCCCTCTACCGCGCCCTGTGGCCCCCCATCCAGCAAGTGTTGAACGTGCGGGAGGCCGTGGTTCAGGTGGACATGACTGGATGGCACACTTATGTCCTGGAGTGGGGTGCGGAGCGAGCGTGCTTCAGCGTGGACGGGGTGACGGTGTTGCAGGATGCCCCCTCCCCCCGGGGGCCGCTGGGCTTCGTGATGTGGTTGGACAACCAGTACATGGTGGTCACGCCGTGGGGGCGGCTGGGTTGGGGTCTGCTGGATGTGCCGGAACGCCAATGGATGGAGGTGGATCGGCTGGCGATTGAGCCACTGTAAGACAGTGGGGAGGTCGTCAGAAACCAGGTTTTTTCCGAAAAACCTGGTTTCTTGTTCGCAGCGCATCATGCCACGTTACGATGCCATCTACTGCCTGATCCCAGTCCTGGTGGTCACTCTCAACCTCGTGAGAATGACCCTTTCTCACTGATTTTTAAGGTTCTGGCACTTGACAAACCAGGTGAATCGGAGTATAATATAGCGTAGTTATAAATCTAACGCCTAAGTTATGATACTAACGCCTAAAGGGCAGAGGGAAAATGAACGGCGATCCCATTGGCAGACTGGTGAAAATCGGCTTCTCGGAGTACGAAGCGAAGGCGTACGTGGCCCTGCTCAGGGAGAGCCCCGTCACGGGGTACCAACTGTCCAAGACCTCCGGCGTTCCCCGTTCTATGATCTACGAGGTACTGGGCAAGCTCACCGCCCGTGGCGCGGCGATGACGCTGCGCAAAGGCGATTCTACCCAGTATGCGCCGGTTCCGGCGGTGGAGTTTCTCGACCAACTCCACCGCGAGCACGGGGTACTCACCACCTCCCTCAAAGACGACCTGGCTACCCTCGCCTCGCCCGCCGACCTGGAATACGTCTGGAACATCGAGGGCCACGAGAATATCATAGCCAAGGCACAGGAAATGATCGGCCAGGCAAAGACAAGCATCTACCTGGCCCTCCTGCCGGTCACATTCCCGGCCTTGCGGCCCACGCTGGAGGAAGCCATCGGGCGAGAGGTGCGGGTGATGCTCTATACTACGAGCAAAGTCGATCTGCCAGGCGGTCGCGTTGTCGTCGCTCACGTGTCCGAGGAGACGCTGGGCCAGGCCAGGGGGCTGGGGCTGGTCCTGGTCATTGACGGGGAAGAGGTGTTGATCGGCGAGTGGCTGACCGCGACCCAGGCGCGCGCTTCCTGGACCAACAGCCCCCTCCTCGTCTTCATCGCCGAGCATCACCTGCGGACAGACCTGTATCTCCCCCAAATCCTGGCCCTTTTGGGAGATCGAGCATTGGATCTTATCCAGGAGGAAGATCGGGAGTTATTCGCTCGTGCTTTGGAGAGTCGCATAGAATAGGGAGACTATTATGAAAATCCTGGTTTACGGCGCTGGGCCACTGGGCAGTCTGTTCGCTGCACGGCTGCAAGAAGGCGGGCACGACGTTTCACTTTTGGCACGCGGGCAACGCCTGGCCGACCTGCGCGAATACGGCATCGTACTCGTGGACACGCAAACTGGGCAGCAAACGGTGACGCGCGTCGACGTAGTCGAACGGCTAACGCCTGATGACGCTTATGATTTGGCGCTGGTCATCATGCGCAAGAACAAGGCGCTGGACATATTGCCCATCCTGGCGGCCAATAAGCATACGCCCAACGTTCTGTTTCTGATGAACAACGGGGCCGGGCCAGGGGAATTGGTTGAGGCCCTGGGCTGTGAACGGGTCTTGATTGGCTTTCCCAATTCCGCTGGATACCGCGAGGGGCACGTCGTCCACTGCTTGACCGGCACGGAGGACGACAAAGCCTTCGTCCCCTTCGGTGAGGTAGATGGCCGCATCACCGCCCGGACGCGGGAGGTTGCCCGGGCCCTCGAAAGCGCGCCTGGCTTTGGGGCCGAGATTCGCACCGATATGGACACCTGGCTCAAGTACCACGTCGCTCTGCTGATGCCCTCGTTGGCGCCGGCCCTCTACATGGCCGGAACGGACAACTACCGGATGGCGCGCACGCGCGACGCGATTGTACTCACCATCCGTGCCATCCGCGAGGGATTCAGGGTGCTGCGGGCGCTTGGCCTGCCCGTCACGCCATCCAAATTCAAGATATTCGAGTGGCTGCCGGAGCCGCTGCTGGTCGTTTTGCTGCAACGGTTGCTGGCCGACGAAAGGATGGAAGTGGCGATGGTGAGACACGCCAACGCGGCCCGCGATGAGGTGCAACACCTGGCCGACGAATTCCTGGCCTTGGCCCGCACCACGTCCGTGCCAACGCCAACGATTGACCGCCTGTATCCACACCTCGAGCCGGACACGCCGCTGATGCCAGAGGGCAGGGCCGAAATACCGCTGGACTGGCGTGGCGTGTGGGTCGGGCTCGGGGCGTTGTTGGGCGTGCTGGCTGGACTGATCCTCGTCTTGAAGATGCTGCGGGGCAAGAGACACTGAAAAAGGGAGTGTGCCATGTCTGACACAATGTCAGCCCAATCCAGCGACACAAAGCCGTCCCTTGAACGTTCGGGGATCAGGCGCATCGTGCAGGTTCTTGCGTCTGTTCTGATCATCGGCGCGCTGCTGTTTCTCTCCGCCGGCCGGTTAGACTGGTTGTGGGCGTGGCTTTTTCTCGCTGGCTGGCTCCTCCTTATGCTGATGTCGGCGTTCGTGATGCGCAAGTCCCCCGGCTTGATTAACGAGCGCGGCAGGCGGGCAGAGAATATCAAGGGCTGGGATAAGGTCTTGATGGGGATCTACTCGCTTGTGCTCTTTACCGTGCCGGTGGTCGCCGGGCTGGATGCCGTGCGCTTTGAGTGGTCTGCGATGCCGCTTGCCTGGCACATGATTGGTGGAGCACTCTTTATCCCGGCGATGGTTATGCCCCTGTGGGCCATGTCCGCTAACGCTTACCTCTCGACGATGGTGCGCATCCAGGACGACCGGGGCCACCAGGTCGTCACAACCGGGCCATACCGGTACGTGCGCCACCCCATGTACGTGGGAACGATCTTTTTTGGGTTATGCATGCCATTGTTCCTCGGCTCGTGGTGGACGTTCGTTCCCTGCGGCCTGATCGTCGTCCTATTCATCATCCGCGCCGCACTGGAGGACCGAATGCTGCGAGAGGAACTGCCCGGCTACGCCGAGTATGCCGAGCGCGTGCGCTATTGCCTGCTGCCGGGTGTGTGGTAGAGAATTTACGGTGGGAGTGAAAAATGGAGAACAAGAAGCCAGAGATGTCGAACCCAGAGCTTTCCTACTTTGAGCTGCAAGCCTATATCGGCGCTACAAAACACCTGGGAGGGTTCGAGACCACAAAGACGCTCATCGAATCGTGTCACATCGGCAAGGATACTTTTGTTTTGGAGGTCGGTTGCGGTGTCGGTGCAACGGCTTGTTACCTGGCGAAAAATCATGGCTGCAACGTGGTCGGTGTAGACCTCCGTGAGAGCATGATCGCCAGGTCGAATGAACGGGCGCAAAAAGAGGGTGTAGAGAAGCGCGTCGAGTTCAAGGTCGCCGATGCGCAGAACCTCCCGTTCGAGGACGCCCTTTTCGACGTCGTCTTGTGCGAGTCTGTCGCCACGTTTGTCAAAGACAAGCAGAAAGTGGTCAGCGAATATGCCCGTGTGACCAGACCAGGGGGATACGTGGGGCTGAACGAGGAACTCTGGATCGAGACACCCCCCGCGCCGTTGGTCGAACGGGTCAGACAGATCTGGGACATCAAGCCGGACATTCCCACGCTAGAGGACTGGATGGGGTTTTTGGAGAACGCCGGCCTGCGCGACGTCGTCGTGGAGACCTACAAATTCGATGCGCGACGCGAGTCCAGTCAGATTAAGCGGTATCGTTTCCAAGACATGTGGAGGATGTTTTACCGAACGCTGTTTCTGTACATCAAAAATCCGGCTTTCAGGAAGTATATGGCAGGAAGGAAGCACCTACCCAAGGGCCTTTTCGAATACCTGGGGTATGCGATATTCGTTGGAAGGAGGTAGAAATGAACGCCAATACATCTGTGGAAGGACCAGGTGGTGAATCCAGCGTGAAAAGCGGAGTGACGAGATGGCTGATCAGGGAGATTGTCGGCTCGTTGTTCACGGCGGCGATCCTGTTCGGCGTTTCGGGCCGCCTGGATTGGGTGATGGGGTGGGTTTTGGTCGGCGTGTACGTGATCTGGACCACCGCCACCGCATTGACCGTAATCCCCACTAACCCGGAGATGTTAGTAGAACGCACTGGGCCCAAGAAGGGCACCAAGGGCTGGGACCTGGCGATCATGAGTGTCGTGGGCGTGGCCGAGATCGCCAAGTACGTCGTGGCCGGGTTGGACCTGCGCTGGGATTGGTCGCCACAGGTTCCACTGGCGCTCCAACTCGCCGGGGTGGTCGTTGCGGTGCTGGCTTATGACGTCATCCTCGTCTGGGCCATGGCGGCGAACACGTTCTTCTCACAGACCGTCCGCATCCAGGAAGACCGGGGCCATACCGTCGCCACCGGCGGGCCATACCGGTACGTGCGCCATCCTGGTTACGTCGGGTCGCTCCTGTTCCAGATCGCGACGCCGCTCATACTGGGCTCTGTGTGGGCATTCATCCCGGCGGGGCTGGCGGCGCTGCTCACCGTCGTGCGGACGGCGCTGGAGGACAAGACCTTGCTGAAGGAGCTTGACGGCTACAAGGAATACGCCCGGCGCGTGCGCTATCGCCTGCTGCCGGGTATCTGGTAGTCGCTGATGAGGGGCGACTAGATATGGACAGGCTGGGGTCGGAAAAGCGGACAATGACGCCCAAAATCAGGCGCAGAATTGTGATGTGGATAGTCCAGGCTGCTCTTGGGCTTGTGGGTTACGGTGCGATCCTGTTCCTCTCCGCAGGCCGACTGGACTGGGTGTGGGGATGGGTTTTCCTGGGGCTGCTTGCAGCCGTCTTGATCAGCCACGTCTTGATCCTGGCGCCGATGAACCCTGAGTTGCTGGCCGAACGCTCCAGGGGTATTCGCCAGGAAGGCGCCAAGGGCTGGGACAAATGGGTCGCCACTTTCGCAGCCGGTATGGGCACGATGGTAACGTGGATTGTGGCTGCTCTGGACGTGCGCTTCGAGTGGTCGGCATCATTGCCGCTCGCGCTACACATCGGCGGCCTGGTTGGCTCTGTGCTGGGATGGGCGCTGTTCATGTGGGCGATGGGGGCGAATGCGTTCTTCTCCGAGGCCGTTCGCATCCAGGAAGAGCGAGGTCATACCGTCGCCACCGGCGGGCCGTACCGGTACGTGCGCCATCCGGGATACGTTGGAGCGATCCTGGCCCTACTCGCGACGCCGCTGCTGCTCGGTTCGCTGTGGGCGCTCGTCCCAGCAGGAGTTGCTGTCATCGGGTACGTCGTTCGCACGGCGCTGGAAGATAAAGTGCTGCAAGAGGAGCTCGACGGCTACAAGGAGTACGCACGGCAGACGCGTTACCGACTACTGCCAGGCATTTGGTAAGAAGGGGCAAAATGAGCACCAACACACCTGTAAATCAACCAAATGGCAACTCTGAAATGAGGAGCAAGATTATGCGACGGGGGCTCCAGGTCGTCATCCAACTGTTGATCTTGATGGTGCTCCTGTTTATCTCCGCGGGCAGCCTGGACTGGGTGTGGGCATGGGCTTATTTCGGCGTGGGCGCGGGTATTTTGACGGTCAATATGTTGGTCCTCCCCAAAGAGGTGATCGTGGAGCGTGGCAGGACCGACAGGGAGGACATCAAAGACTGGGACAGAGTGCTCACCACCCTCATCGTCATCCCCTCGCTCGGCTTGCCACTCGTGGCCGGGCTGGATAAACGCTTCGGATGGTCACCCCAATTGGCTTTTGCGGTTCACGTCGTTGGGTTAGTTTTCATCGCGCTGGGGCAGGGTTTGTTTACCTGGGGAATGGTGTCGAACAAGTTCTTCTCGACCGCTGTCCGCATCCAGGCGGAGCGGGGCCATACCGTCGCCGCCAGCGGGCCTTACCAGTACGCGCGCCATCCGGGTTACGTCGGGTACATCGTCTCCTCGTTCGCGACGTCTGTGGCCCTCGGATCGCTGTGGGCACTTATCCCGGCGGGGCTTGTGATGTGCCTTTTCGTCGTCCGCACCGCGCTTGAAGACAAGACGCTGCAAGAAGAACTCACAGGCTATAAGGAGTACGCGCAAAAGGTGCGCTACCGCTTGGTGCCGGGTGTATGGTGATGGAGGCAGGAACAATGTCGGTTTTGCGTGTATATGGTCAGTGGATCGTCGTGACAGTGATGGTGGCCGTGGTGCTGTTCGCGTCGGCAGGGCGGGTGGATATGCCCATGTTCTGGGCCTACCTCGCGGTCCACTCTGGTGCCCAACTGGCAATATCGCTGGTGGTCTTTAGGAGAAACCGCGACTTACTGGAGGAGCGACAGAGGCCGGGCGAGGGCGCAAAGGCGTGGGACCGCGTCGTGCTCAGGATCTACTTTCTGTTTACGCTGGCGGTCTTTGTGGTGGCGGGCCTGGACGTAGGGCGCTTCCACTGGTCCGATACAGTGGAGCGGTGGGGGCAGGTCGCGGCGCTGGTAGGGTTCGCTCTCTCGTTCGCCTTCAGCATCTGGGCGATGGTGGTGAATGACTTTTACTCACGGGTCGTACGCATCCAGGAGGATCGCGGACAGTACGTGGTCGCCGACGGTCCCTATCGGTTCGTGCGCCATCCGAGTTACATCGGCGCTATCCTCTCTTGGGCCTGCGCGGCGCTGACGCTTGGGTCGTGGTTTGCTTTGGCGCCCGTCGCCCTGATCGCTGTGACGTTTACGGTGCGCACGGCGCTTGAGGACAGGACGCTGCAGGAGGAACTGCCTGGTTACAAGGAATACGCCGGCCGGGTGCGCTATCGGTTGCTGCCGGGCGTGTGGTAGGGAGGAATCAAATGAAACGAATTTTCAAGGGATTGTGGATCGCGTTGGGCATCACCGGCGGGCTGATATTCTTTTGGCTGTTCCCGCTCAAGTTGATCGCCCGGCTGGCGGCCCGGTTCGGCCACTCGACACCCTGTCCGGCGTCGTTGGCCGGGCTGGTGAACAACCCTGTCCGCCGCCGTTATATGCGCCCCGTCCTCGACCAGGTTGGCATCCGGACCGGTGAGCGGGTGTTGGAACTCGGCCCCGGACCAGGGGCGTTCACCCTGGACGCGGCGCGCCGCGTGGGGCTAGAGGGACAGATCATCGCCGTAGACATCCAGCCGGAGATGATCGCCCAGGTGGAGCGACGGGTTCAGGAGGCCGGGCTGACCAACGTGGAAACCCACGTCGCCAGCGCCTACGACCTGCCCCTGGAGGATGGGAGCGTAGACCGCGCTTTCCTGGTCACGGTGCTGCCCGAGATCCCCGACCAGGCTCAGGCATTATCCGAGTTGTATCGCGTGATAAAACCAGGCGGGGTGCTCTCCATCACCGAAGAGTTCTTCGACCCTGACTACCCGTTTGCCTGCGAGACCATCCGGCGTGTAGAGACGGCCGGGTTCAGCCTGGAGCAGCGCTTTGGCAACTGGTGGCTTTATACGCTCAACTTCCGGAAGGATCGAAAATGACTTACGATCAGGTTTTTCTGACCACTGTTTTGGCCCTCTTTCTCATCGCTCTCGTCGCTACCATAGTTTTCGTGCGGCGGCGGGGGCACGATCCAAAGGGGGTGGCGAACGGAAACGTGGGAGTGGCCGTGGTCACCACCGTTGCCACGTTGCTCTGGCTGACCGTGACATTGTTCTACGTCTTTGACGCCCACAGCGTGGCCTGGTTCGGGCGCATTGCTCTCTTGGATAACGATGTCGCCCAGGGAGTGGGCATCGCGCTGTGCGTCGGCGGACTGCTGGTGGGCGTCGTCGGCGAGGTGACGCTGGGCGAGTCGTTCCGCGTGGCTCTTCCCAGAGACAAGACCGGCCTGGTCACCAGGGGAATCTATCGCTACGTGCGTAATCCTGTGGCGCTGGGGGTGTATCTCTGCGTGCTGGGGACCTGCCTGATCGCTCCCAGCTTCCTGGCGCTGGCATCCGTCGTCCTCATTTTGTCGGCTACCACTTGAAGGTCCAGGCCGAGGAAACGTACCTGCGCCAGGCGCACGGAGCCGAGTACGCGGCGTATTGCGCCCAAACGGGGCGGTACATACCCCGCATCACGAGGAGCGACTGATGGTATTCAAGAATTTATTCCGCCGCAAAGGACGCACCACCCTCACCCTGGTGGGCATTTCCATCGGCGTGGCTGCCATCATCGCGCTGGGGGCGGTAGCCGGAGGACTAAAGTCAGGCTTCGCTGCCATGTCGCAGGGCAGTCAGGCTGACCTGGTGCTCAGTCAGGCCAACGCGATGAGTTCCCTGATCAGCAGTGTTGATGAGGCGCTGGCCGACGAAGTTCGCGTTCTGCCGGAGGTGGCCGATGTAGATGGCATGCTCTTCACCAATGCCCTGATTGATAACGAGACTTATCTCTTCCTCTTTGGCTACGATCCCGATGGCTTTGCCATAGACCACTTTCGCATAGTCGAGGGACAATCGTTGGCGGAGGCGCGCGGCGTGCGCGGCAAGCCCCTCATCCTGGGCCGGCGAACGGCGCAGAGCATGGACTTGCAGGTAGATGATACACTCCGCATCACCGGCAGTGTCTTCCGCATCGTCGGCATCTACGAGACGGGAAGCGGGTTCCAGGACGGCGCGGCGGTCGTCCCGCTGCGAGAGGCTCAGGCGCTGGCCCTGCAGCCACACCGCGTCTCAATGCTCTACGTCAAGCTGAGCGATCCCGATAAGGCCGACCGGCTGCGGGACCGGATAGAGCACCGTTTCTCCGACTTGACCGTCTCGACCTCGGCGGGATTTGTAGACCAGGAGCAGATACTCGAGATGTTGGATGGGATGGCGATGGCGGTCGCGGGCCTGGCGGTCGTCATCGGCGGGATCACCATGACCAACACGCTCTTTATGTCGGTCTTTGAGCGCACGCGCGAGATCGGCGTCCTGCGCAGCCTGGGCTGGCGGCGGCGGCGTGTGATAGGCATGATCCTCGGGGAAGCCATCCTCCTGGCCCTGTTGGGCGGGCTGGTGGGCAGCGGCCTGGGGGTGCTATCTCTCGCGGCGATCAGCAAATCCGGGTCCGTGTTGAGCGTGTTCGGGGGCCAACTAACGCCCGACCTCTTCGCCCGCGCTTTGGTCACCGTGGTCGTGCTGGGACTGGTGGGCGGGGCGTACCCGGCCTGGTGGGCCAGCCGGTTGCTGCCGGTGGAGGCGCTGCAATACGAAGGTGGCGGCAAGGCGCGGGCGTCCCGGCTGCCTGGCGGAATGACGGTGCGCAATCTCTGGCGGCGGCGGACGCGCACGGCGCTGACCCTACTGAGCATCGGCGTGAGCATTGCCGCCGTCATTGGCCTGGGGGGAATGGCCGAGGGAATGTTGGGCGCGTTCAACGTGATGATGCGGGATAGCCAGACCGACCTGTTCGCCGCCGAGGCGGACGTTGACGCGGACTTTAGCGCCATTGACGAGCGAGTAGGGGCGCGCATCGCCGCCCGATCCGACGTGAATGCTGTCTCCGGCATGTTCTGGACCGGCGCCAGCACCGATAAGATGCCTATGCTGCTCGTGGCCGCCTATCACCCACGCGAATTCGCCATCCGCCATTATCGCATCATTGATGGGGAGCCGTTGGCGGCCCGCCGCCAGGTCATTGTCGGTCGGATGGCGGCAGAGAAGATGGGGTCGGAAGTGGGCGATACGCTTCGTCTGATGAACAGCAACTTTCGCGTGGTCGGTATCTACGAGACCGGCCAGGCATTTGAGGATGCCGGCGTGATCATTGGCCTGCGGGAGGCGCAGATGCTCACCGGGAAGCCGCGCCAGGTGCAGTTCTACCTCATCAGCCTGCGCGATCCGGAGCAGGCCGAGGCGGTGAAGGAAGATCTGGCAGCGACTTTTCCGGAGATTGATTTTGCCCTCACCTCCGAGCTCAGTGAAGCCATGAGCGATTTTCGGGTGCTCCAGGATATGGTAGACCAGATCTCGTTCCTGGCGGTGTTCATCGGCGCGGTGGGGATGCTGAACACGATGTTGATGAGCGTGCTGGAACGAACGCGCGAGATCGGCGTGCTGCGCAGCCTGGGTTGGCGGCGGCGGCAGGTGTTGGGAATGATTCTGAAGGAGTCGCTGGTGTTGGGGATGGTAGGCGGCGTTTGCGGTATCCCCCTGGGGTTGGGGATGGGTGGATTGATCGGCTTGACGGGGGTATGGGGAGGGGCGATTGAGTCTGCCTACACGCCTCAGATATTCGTGCAGGCGATTGTGGTGGCGATGATCGCTGGGGTGCTGGGCGGGCTCTACCCGGCCTGGCGGGCGACGCGCATGCGGCCGGTGGAGGCGCTCAGGTATGAATGACCAATTGAAGGTAACGATGATGCAGAAGGCTATTGTCGCAGGACTGACGGTGCGGGCCGCGCTGCAGCGGTCAGCCGCCACGCTGCGAGAGTGTGGCCGATTTGACGTCGCGAGGGCTTCCGCCTATGAGTAGGGTGAGCACGTGAAACACAAAGTTGGGCGAAATTGCCAGCGTTAGAGGGGAGAAGATGGCGACAGGATTGAATGGATCTACTTCAAGAAAGCCATGTTGGGTTAGTTGGAGTTACCAAGAGCCGCACGAAAAAGTCAGAGTATTGAGCCAGGAGATGAGGAGAAGAGGGATGAAGAGGGTGCTGGACTTGGGGTGTGGGGCAGGGAGACACACGGTCTATCTGGCTCAAGAAGGGTTTGAAGTGTATGCCCTCGATATCTCTCCGGAAGGGGTTGAGCACACATCTCAGTGGTTAACTGGTGAAGGTTTGCGGGCCAACTTGCAGCAGGCTGACATGACCGCCCTTCCATACCCAGATGACTTCTTCGATGGCATAGTCAGCGTGAGTGTCTTGCATCACAATACCAGCGCCAATATCCGAACCGCTATGGAAGAGATGAGAAGGACACTCCGTCCTGGAGGGTTGTTTTTTGCTACGGAGTGCGCGAGGGGCGACTACCAAGACGGTCGAGGAGAACAGATTGGAAGCGGCACCTACCTCGCCCCAGAGGACGCTGATCAGCCAGGCGTTCCGCATCACTTTTTCAGCGAGGATGAAGCAAGAGCGCTATTGCGCGGTTTTCGGGTGATCGAACTCGAAAGAGACGCGCAGGAATTCATTGATGGTTCTGGTCGCCAAGTCCTGAGTGTCCACTGGGACATTTTGGCCGAAAGGCTGTGAGGCAAGAGCCAATTCTGCTCTCTGTTGGCTGGCAACATCACTCAACACGGGGCTTGCGCCTGACGGCCCAATTTGCTGCTTGGTTTGAGACGAGAATTGAAGGAGCAGCGGAGGTTACAGACAAAGGGAATTCGACTCGATAGCGGCGGCGCGGCAAACTTCGCAAGCCTCGATCACGTTAAAGGAGGATATGTTCATGATAAAAAGGAAACCATTGGAGTGCGGAGTCTTTGAAGATATGGAAACTGCGAAAAGATACAACAAAGAGGTCAGGCAATGGATGCGGCTGGTGTCGAAGAGTTTCGTCTCCGTAGCTAGAAAATGGGGACTAACCGATGGCAAAGCCCTGGACGTGGGAACTGGCACTGCTTCACTTGCCATCGAATTTGCCAAAGGGATCCCTGGTGTTCAAGTTGTAGGTTTGGATCTTTCTGATGTGATATTAGAGTTGGCCAGAGATAATGCTCAAAAGAGTGAAGTGTCTTTGAGAGTTTCCTTTCAAAAAGGGAATGTTGAAGATATGCCCTTTGAGGACGATACATTTGATTTGGTGATCAGCAGCGATACACTCCATTTGATAAAGAACCCAATAAAGATGTTCAATGAAATCCAACGAGTTCTTAAGCCCCAAGGTAGGTTCTTCATAAGTGATTTCAGAAGATCTTGGTTGGGAATCTTCACGGAACACGTCAGGGCTTCATATTCGCCAAAAGAAGTAAAAGACTTATTGAGCCAATCAAAGTTGCAAAACTGGAAGGTAAAGAATTACTTCCTTTGGCTGAGCATGTTTTCTGAAGAGTAAATGTTGGAAAGCAAGATTGAGGAGGGTGATGATGAAGAAAACGACTTCGGACAGTTGGTTCGCCAGGCGGATAATGCGCTTGACCCGTGGGGAGAGGCGGTTCGTCAACGACCCTGCCAACGCGGAGCGGGTGGCTCGCGTCGCCGGAACGCTGCTCGAGCGGGTGACGTTGCCGCCGGAGCCACGGTGCCTGGAGATTGGCTGTGGGCAGGGAGCGGTGACCCGACTGCTGGTGGAACGGTACGGCGCGCGGGTGGTCGCCAGCGACTACGACCCTGAGCAGGTGGCAGTGGCCCAGGAGCGGCTGGCCGACCTCGACGAACGGGTCGAGTTCCGCGTCATGGATGCCAGGGCGATGCCCTTCGACGACGCGCAGTTCGACGGCGTTTTCTCGTTCTACGTGTTGCACCACATTCCTGGCGGGTGGCGACAGGTGGTAGTTGAGACAGCCCGCGTGCTGAGGCCGGGCGGATGGTTTGTCCTTGCCGACATGATTCCGGCCCCGCGCGCCGGTCGTCTTGTAAGACGCCTGCTGCCCCGGTTGGACCCACTGGAGGAGACGGCGCTGCACGCCTGCCTGGCCGAAAACGGCCTGCACCTGGAGCACTACGAGCGCGGCCAGGGTATGCTGGCGGGGCTGATGGGACATTGCGCCGCCGTCGCCCGCAGGATATAGCCGCGAGCAGCGGCTATCATTGAAGGTAAATGGTCTTCAAGAACCTCTTCCGCCGCAAAGGACGCACGGTCCTGACGCTGGTGGGCATTTCCATCGGCGTGGCGGCTATCGTCGCGCTGGGGGCAATGGCCGAGGGACTGCGTGCTGGCTACACCGCCGTAACCGAGGGCAGCCAGGCCGACCTGGTGCTTGCCCAGACTGGCATGATGGACATCACGATGGGCGGCGTCGAGGAGGTGGTCGTCGAACAGTTGCTCGCCTGGCCTGAGGTCGCCGACGTAACCGGCATGCTGATGGGTAACGTGAAAGCCGAGGGCGTCCCCTACTTCTACGTCTTCGGCTACGATCCGCAGGGCTTTGCCATCGAACATTTCAAGATCGTGGACGGGCAGGGGCTAGCCCGGTCGGAGACCGGCCAGAGCAGGGGCGTGCGGGGAAAGCCAACCTTGCTGGGCCGCGCCGCCGCTGAGAGTTTCGGCAAAGATGTGGGCGATACCTTGCATATCACCGGTGGCACTTTCCGCATCGTCGGCATCTACGAGACGGGGGATGCCTTCGAGGAAGGGGGTGCGGTCATTCCGCTGGATGAGGCCCAGTCGCTCCTGCTGCAGCCGCGCCGCGTCTCTATGTTCTACATCCGGCTGCGCGATTCCGCCGACGAAGCCCGGCTGCGGGTGCGGGCGGAACGGCACTTCGACGACCTGACCCTCTCCACCACCTCCGAGTTCGCCAACCGGCAGCAGATGGTGGAGATTATAGAGGGGTTCGCCTGGGGTATCGCCGCATTGGCGGTGATCATTGGCGGGGTGGGGATGACCAACACGCTATTCATGTCGGTCTTTGAACGCACGCGGGAGATCGGGCTACTGCGGGCGTTGGGCTGGCGACGGGGCCGGGTGCTGCGTCTCATCCTGGGCGAGTCGCTGGCCCTCTCCTTCTTGGGGGGACTGGCGGGCACCGGCCTGGGGGTAGCAGCTATCTACCTGCTGCGCGGCTCTATTCCTTTCATGGGGGTGCTAGGAGTGCAGTTCTCCTCTGAACTCTTCGCCCGTGCCATCATCACGGTGGTCGTGTTGGGGCTGGTGGGCGGAGCATACCCGGCCTGGTGGGCCAGCCGCCTTCTGCCGCTGGAGGCGCTGCGGTACGAGGGGGGCGGGGCAAGGACAATCCTGGCCCCTACCTTTGGCGGCATGACGGTGCGCAATCTCTGGCGGCGGCGGACGCGCACGACGCTCACTCTGTTAGGAATCGGTGTGGCCATCGCCGCCATCGTCGCCCTGGGCGGTATCACGCGGGGGATGGCCGACGTTCTTACTGCGATGATGACGAGCGCTCAGACCGACTTGCTGGCCATCGAGGCGGACGTTTCCGACACGGGCTACAGCGCCATTGACCAGCGGGTGGGAGCACGCATCGCTGCCCTGCCCGACGTGGAGGCGGTTTCCGGTGTCATCATCACCATCGCCAGCACCGAAGAGAACCCGCTATTGATCGTGTTCGGCTATCATCCCCGTGAGTTCGCCATCCGTCACTTCTATATTGCCGAGGGGGAACCGCTGGCGGCTCGTCACCAGGCCATCATCGGCCGGCAGGCGGCGGAAACGATGGGGCTGGAGGTGGGGGACACACTCCGCATCCTGGAAAGCAACTTCCGCGTGGTCGGTATCTACGAGACCGGCATAGGCTACGAGGAAGCCGGGGTGGTCATCGGCCTGCGGGAGGCCCAGGCCCTGGCCGGGAAGCCCCACCAGGTGACGTGGTACGCCATCAAGCTGCGCGACGGCTCGACTGAGCGGGCCGAAGCGATGCAAGACTACCTGAACGAGAGATTCACGGAGATTGATTGCTCCATTTCTTCCGAGTTCGTCGAGATCATGCCCGATATGCGGACGATGGACCAGATGGCAGGACAGATCTCGTTCCTGGCGGTGTTCATCGGCGCGGTGGGGATGTTGAACGCGATGCTGATGAGCGTGCTGGAACGGACGCGGGAGATCGGCGTGCTGCGGGCGCTGGGCTGGCGGCGGCGGCGTGTGCTGGGGATGATTCTGCAGGAGGCCCTGGCGCTGGGTGCCGTGGGTGGCGCCTGCGGCATCCTGCTGGGGCTAGGGCTGGCCTGGGGGGTAATGCAGATACCGCTGGTGGGGGACATGCTGAGAGCAAGTTACGGCCCTGACCTGTTCGTCCGGGCGCTAGTGGTGGCGCTGGTGACCGGTGTGGTGGGCGGGCTCTACCCGGCCTGGCGGGCGACGCGGATGCGGCCCGTGGAAGCGCTCAGGTATGAATGACCAATGTCCAATGACAAATGACAAATGACAAATGATCAAACACGCAACACGCAATACGCAACACGAATGGAGGTAATGATGATGAAGAAATCTAGTCTTGCAGGGCTGGTGGTGTTGGCTGTGATCCTCTCTGGCTGTGGAGCCAGCGCGGAGGAGACCCCAACTCCGGAGATGGAGGCGGACTTCGTGCCGGTGGTCTCCGTCACGGGGGAGGTAGTGCCGGCAGTGCGGACCACCGTCAGCGCCCAGGCCGGCGGCACGGTGGTGGAGGTGTTGGTGGAGCCAGGGGACGAGGTGGCGACAGATGCCTTGCTGGTCCGGCTCGATTCCACCGACGCGCAACTGGCGGTGCAACAGGCGGAGGCGGCGCTGGAGACCGCCCAGGCTCAACTGGTGCTCCTGCGGGCCGGGCCGCGCCCGGAAGAGGTTGCCGCCGCCGAGGCACAGGTAGAGGCCGCCCGGGCCGCGCTGGCGCAGGCAGCCGCTCAGCGGGACTATCTCAAGTCCGGAGCAACGGAGGCGGAGATCGCCGCAGCCCAGACGCAACTGGCGGCGGCCCAGGCAGAGCAATGGGTGGCTCGCGAGGCCCACGATGAGACGATGAAGTGTTATTACGTCAAGCGGGGCGGCGTCGAGCATGAGACTTGTCCCGCTCTGGGCACGCCCGAGGAGCATGCGCGCCACAATCTCTACACTGCAGATACGGCACTGGCTGCTGCCCAGGCTCGACTTGACGAACTGCTGGCTGGTGCGAACGCTGACCAGGTTCGCGCGGCCGAGGCTAGCGTTTGGGCTGGCGCAGCCCAGCAGGACGTCGCGCAGGCCCAGCTCGACCTGCTCCTGGCGGGCGTCACCGGCGAGGAAGTCGCCGTGGCCCAAGCAGTTGTGTCCCAAGCCCAGGCGGCGTTGGATGCAGCGCGGGTCGCGCTGGAGCGGTGCGAACTGCGTGCCCCATTTGATGGCACCGTCGGCGCGGTGGACGTGCGGGTAGGCGAGTTGGTTGTGCCAGATCAGTCCCTGATCACCCTGGGCGACCTGATCACGCTGCGGGTAGAGACCACCGATCTGGACGAGATTGATGTGGCGCGGGTGGCGGTCGGTCAGCAGACCATGGTCACCTTTGACGCCCTCCCGGAGCGGGTCTTCACCGGCTACGTGACCCATATCTCCCCTATGGCCGAGCCTGGCGCGGGCGGAGTCAATTACACTGTGACCATCGAACTGGACGAGATGGACCCAGCGATCTGGTGGGGGATGACAGCGTTTGTGGATATTGAGGTGGAGCAGTGAAAGATGAGATCATTGTTGAGACTCGCGATTTGGTGAAGGTTTACGGAGATGGAACGGAGGTGCGGGCGCTGGACGGGGTCAACCTGCACATCGGGCGGGGGGAGTTCGTGGCCGTGATGGGGCCGTCGGGCAGTGGCAAGTCCACGCTGCTCAACATGATCGGCGCCCTCGATCGTCCCACTAGTGGGCAGACCCTGGTCAACGGGCAGGACCTGGCAGGAGTGCGCGATCTGGATGCCTTTCGCGCCCGCACCGTCGGGTTCGTCTTCCAGTTGCACAACCTGATCCCCACGCTGACCGCCCGTGAGAACGTGGAGGTGCCGATGCGGGGCCAGTCTATTAACGCGCGGGCCCGTCGCAAGAGGGCAACGAAATTATTGGGACTGGTAGGACTGGCGGAGCGGATGAACCACTTGCCCAATCAACTATCCGGCGGCGAGCGGCAGCGGGTGGCTATCGCCCGTTCGCTGGCGAACGAGCCCGCGCTGATCCTGGCCGACGAGCCCACCGGTGACCTGGACTCCCAGAGCGGCGCGGAGGTGATCGGTTTGATGCACCAACTGAACCAGGAGTTGGGCGCCACCGTTATCGTCGTGACCCACGACCCGGCGGTGGCCCGGCAGACCGACCGCATCCTGATCATGCGGGATGGCCGTATCGTGCACAGGCACACGGTGGGGACCCCCTTCGAGGAGGACTTGGCCGCGTTTCGGCGCTCAAAGCTGGGGCAGGCGATTCTGGCGGGAGACGAAACGGCGCTGGCCTCTTTGGGCCCCGATGAGCGGGCCGCGCTGCACCGGCTGCTGGAAGGGGTGTCGTGAGACTGGGCGTTGTCGGATGGTGGATGAACGGTACCGAAGCCTTCCTGACTGGGGCTTACCGTGCCACCGGCGATCTGAATGTACTACTACGATTTGATACGATGTTCAGAGAAGACAACCTTCGAGGTGATCCGTCACTGAGTTGAGGAGAAATACTCGCTTGCCGTCAACGGCTGTTCAGCCGGGGAATTTGGTAGAGAGCAATGAAGGACTGCAGTTTGACGGGAGGAGCAGAGCAGGATACAATCCAATTATGGAGAGAGTTGACCCCGAGTTCCAGTATCCGCGACGGCGTTTGATCCGCGGTCTGTTGCGGCGGCTGGCCTACGTGTCCCTTGCGGTGCTCACTGATTTGCAGGTCATCGGTCGGGAGAATCTCCCCAAGGGAGGCCCGCTGTTGGTCGTCGCCAATCACTTCAGTTTTATAGACCCGGTGGCGATGGTGCGGGTGACCCCCTGGCCGCTGGAGTTTGTAGGGGGCTTTCAGATGCCCAACGCGCCCGCTTCGGTGACCTGGATCCCCAAACTCTGGGGGTACTACCCTGTCTACCGGGGCACAGCCTCGCGGTACGCGCTGCGGGCTGCGGAGTCAGTGTTAGCGCAGGGTGGCGTGCTGGGGATCTTCCCGGAAGCCGGTAACTGGGCGACGGTGTTGCGCCCGGCGCGTCCGGGCGTGGCCTTCCTGGCCGTCCGGACCGGCGCGCGGATTCTCCCGATGGGCTTTGATGGTTTGCTCGACGTCTTCCCGCGCCTCCGCAAGGGGCGGCGTGCCCGCGTCACGGTGCGGATCGGCAAGCCTTTTGGTCCCTTCCGCGCGACGGGCCGGGGACGAGCACGTCGCCAGCAGTTGGAGGCCATCGGCCACGAGATCATGCGGCACATTGCGGATCTGATTTCCCCAGAGCGGCGCGGTCATTATTCAGATGATCCGGCTATCCGCGCTGCCGCCCAGGGGACGGAGATTTATCCCTGGGCCGATGCGCCCGAAGGCTGAAGGCCTGCGAGGCGACGCCTGGCCGGGTCCCAATCTCCTACGCCCGCTACCCGGCACTAACACCCCTCCTGCTCCGTCACACCCCAGGCCAAGGAGCAGGCTCACATCCCCCGTCCATCGTCCAGGACATCCCGCACCCAGAGGGCGGCCAGCCGTCGCAACAACCGTCGCAGCCAGGAGCGGAGCGCGGCCAGGTTGTAGCGCAGGCGGCGCAAGAACCGCCGCCAGAGCGGGGCTGGCGCTGGCTGCGGGCGGGTCCAGCGGATGGCCGCTGCACCCCAGGTCAACCCCGCGCCGAATCCCACACAGACCACCAGGTCGCCCGGCCGGATACGGCCTTCCTCCACCGCTTCGCTCAGGGCGATGGGGATAGAGGCGGCGGAGGTGTTGCCGTATCGTTCCAGGTTGCTGTAGACCCCCTCGGGGGGCAGGCCCAGGGACCGAGCCGCCGCCTCGATGATACGCTGGTTGGCCTGGTGGGGGATCAGCAGGTTCAGATCGGCCAGCGAGAGCCCGGCCTCCTCCAGCACCTCCCGCGTGGCGGCGGGTATGGCGCGCACAGCGAAACGGAAGACCTCCCGCCCCTTCATCTGGATGAAGTGCAACCTCTCCGCCACGGTCCGATGGGAGGCCGGCATCCGGCTCCCGCCGGCCGGCAGCCGCAGGAGGTCCCCGCCGGAACCGTCCGCTCCCAGGACCGTGGCGAGCACCCCGCCCTCGTTCTCGCCCGCCCGGAGGACCACCGCCCCAGCCCCGTCGCCGAACAGGACGCAGGTGGCCCGGTCGGTCCAGTCGGTGATGCGGGAGAGGGTCTCCGCGCCGATCACTAGCGCCGTCTGGTAGACATCGGCGGACAGCAGGTGCGCGGCGACGCTGAGGCCGTAGACGAAACCAGAGCAACCCGCCGACAGATCGAAGGCGACAGCCCGGGTGGCTCCCAGCGCGTCCTGGACCAGGCAGGCAGTAGCGGGGAAGAGGTAGTCAGGCGTTACAGTGGCGACGACGATCAGATCAAGTTGGACCGGGCTGAGTCCCGCCACCTCCAGCGCCTGCTGGGCGGCCTGGGTCGCCATGCTGGCCGTCGTCTCACCGTCCTCGGCGATGTGCCGTTCACGGATGCCGGTCCGCGCGTGGATCCACCCGTCGGAGGTGTCCACCATCCGCGAGAGATCATCATTGGTCAGCACCCGTCGCGGGACGTACTTCCCCCAGCCGACGACATGGGTATGGGCCTTCACGTGGCTTCTTTCCAGCGGCGGAAGATAAGGCACCCGTTGTGACCGCCGAAGCCGAAGGAGTTGGAAAGGACCACCCGGGGTTCCATCTGTCGCGCCTGGTTGGGCACGTAGTCCAGGTCGCACTCCGGGTCGGGATGCTCGTAGTTGAGAGTCGGATGGACCCAGCCGGTCTCAAGGCTCTTGACGCAGGCGATGGCCTCGACCGCCCCCGCCGCTCCCATCAGGTGACCCAGCATGGACTTGGTGGAACTGACCGCCAGCCGGTCGGCATGGGGGCCGAAGACGGCGCGGATGGCCTGGGTCTCTATGGAGTCGTTGAGGGGCGTGCTGGTACCGTGGGCGTTGATGTAGTCCACCTCCTCGGGGGACAGGCCTGCGTCGTGGAGCGCCCGTTCCATTGCCCACGCCGCTCCCTGCCCCGTCTCCTCCGGCGCGGTGATGTGCCAGGCGTCGGCGGTCGCTCCATAGCCGGCCAGTTCACAGTAGATGCGGGCGCTGCGCTGCCGGGCATGCTCCAGGCTCTCCAGCACCAGCGCTCCGGCTCCCTCCCCCAATACAAACCCATCCCGTTCGGCGTCGAAGGGGCGGCTGGCTCGCTCGGGCTCGTCGTTGCGGGTGGAGACCGCCCCCATGTTCCTAAAGGCAGAGAGGGTGAGAGGGCAGATGACCGCCTCGCTTCCGCCGCAGATCATCACCTCCGCGTGTCCCCGCCGGATCACCTCCGCTGCTTCCCCGATGGCGTGAGAGCCTGTAGCGCAGGCGGAGGCTATACACAGATTAGGGCCTCGCAGACCGTAGGTGATGGCGACAGTAGCAGAAGCGGCATTGGGCATCATCATCGGTGCCATATGAGGGCTCACGCGGCGGGGGCCGGACATCTGGAGGACGTCGTAGTTCTTCAATAGAGTGAGGACACCGCCGATGGCGGTTCCGATGAGCACGCCAGCCTCTCGCCCGTCATCTCCCTTGAACTGCAGCCCCGCGTCGGCTAGCGCCTGCCGGGCGGCTTCCAGTGCGAAGATGGCGAAGCGGTCGTGTCGGCGGGCCTGCCGGTGGCCGAAGAGGGCCACAGGGTCGAAATCCTTGACCTCGGCGGCGATCCGTACCTCCAGGTGGGACGGATTGAACAGGGTGATGGGACCGACACCGCTGCGGCCCGCCAGCAGTCCCTCCCATAGCGTGGGCACGTCGTTCCCCAGCGGCGTGACCGCGCCCAGGCCGGTGATGACCACGTTTTTTCTCATCCTTGCCTCCTATCCCTGATCGGTCAAAAGATAAAACACCAACACTGCCAAGAAGTGACGGAGTCCACTGCGTCGTACGGTGTTGGTGCTGGTGGTCCAGGGGGGTGTTGATCCTGGCTGTGGCGCTCGTCAGTTGGACACTCATCCCTGCCTGACGAGAAGCTTCCGGCGGGGGTTTCCCTTATAGCGCGATTGTGCTAGAATTGGGCAAGAGGAGGAAAGCGACTACGACCCAACGGGGACTACGAACGACGCTTGAGAAGCGAATCGAAAGCGGCGAGCGTACGGAAGTGGGACAAATAGATTAAGGGGGTCTACACGTGAATATCCTCGTCACCGGTGGCGCTGGCTACATCGGCAGCATCGTCACTGAGGAACTCATCAAGCAAAGCGACGGTGTCGTCGTCTTCGACAACCTGTACTATGGCCACCGGGCCGCCGTCTACCCAGAGGCTGCTTTCGTCGAGGGGGATCTGGCCAACCGGGCCGCCGTCAGGTCCCTGTTCGACACCCACGACATTGATGCGGTGATGCACTTCGCCTCCCACACTCTGGTGGGCGAATCTATGGAGCAGCCCTTCAAGTACCTGGGCGACAACGTCACCAATGGCCTGAACCTGCTGCAGGAGGCGGTCGCCCACGACGTGCGTCGTTTCATCCTTTCCTCCTCCGCCAGTCTCTTCGCCGACCCGGAGCGTCTACCGATTGACGAGGAGGAGTGCATCATTCCCGCCAATCCCTACGGCGAGTCCAAGAACATCCTGGAGCGCTTGCTCCACTGGCTGGACCACATCTACGGCTTCCACTACGTGGCGCTGCGCTACTTCAACGCGGCCGGCGCCTCCCCCTCCGGCGAGCGGGGCGAGGACCACGATCCCGAGACACATTTGATTCCGCTCACCCTGCAGGTACCGCTGGGCCAGCGCGAAAGGATCACCATCTTCGGCGACGACTATCCCACTCGCGACGGCACCTGCGTGCGCGACTACATCCACGTGGTTGACCTGGCGCAGGCCCACATCCTGGCTCTGGGGGCGCTCGACGAGGGCAGCCGCACCTACAACCTGGGTAATGGCGAGGGGTTTACTGTCAAAGAGGTCATTGAGACCTGCCGCGAGGTGACCGGTCACCCCATCCCGGCTGAGGTCGGCCCCCGTCGCCCCGGCGATGCGGCTGAGTTGGTCGCCAGCAGCGAGAAGATCCGGCGTGAACTGGGCTGGGAGCCGCAGTACCCTGACCTGCGGACTATCGTCGAGCACGCCTGGGAGTGGCACCGCACGCATCCGCACGGGTATGGGGACTGATGCGCGTCGCCGTCAACGCCTGGTTCTGGGATAGCCCCACCACCGGCAGTGGGCAGTACACCCGGTGGCTGGTGGAACATCTGGCTGCGGTCGCGCCGGACCTGGAGATAGTGCTGGTAACACCCAGGGGTTGGAGGTCTCGCGTTTCACGCTTCGCGCCTCACGCTTCACGCAGCACCCAATCTGAAACCTGGAACCTGGAATCTGAAACTGGTAGCCTGAGGAAGGTCTGGTTCGAACAGATCGCCTTCCCCAGCGCCTGCCGTCACCTGGAGGCCGACGTGGCACACGTGCCGTACTGGGCCCCGCCGCTGACCTCCTCCGTTCCCACCGTCGTCACCATCCATGACCTGATCCCGCTGTTGCTGCGTGAGTACCAGGGTGGGTCACTGGTGCGGCTCTACACTGCGCTGGTCAGCGCCACCGCTCAGAGCGGCGCACTGGTGCTCACCGACTCAGAGGCCTCCAGGCGGGACATCGTCACCCACCTGGGGCTGCCGGCCGGGCGCGTGCGCGTCGTCACCCTGGCCGCCGACGAGCGTTACACCCCGACTCCCGCGTTGGGCGAAGGTCTCCCGACCGAGCCCCTTCGGCGCTACTCCCTGCCGGAGCGATATGTGCTCTATCTGGGCGGCTTCGACGTGCGCAAGAACGTCGCCACGGCACTGGGTACCTACTGCTGGGCCGGGCCGGCCATCGGCGAGGAGTGCCCACTGGTCATCGCCGGACGGCTGCCGAAACGAGATACTCCTTTCGCACCTGATCCACGCCGATTGGCCCGGGAGCAGGGAGTAGATGAGCAATGCGTGCGCTTTATCGGCTTCGTGGACGAGGCCGACAAGCCTGCCCTCTACCGGGGTGCGGTGGCGTTCATCTTCCCCAGTCGCTACGAGGGCTTCGGCCTGCCCGTACTGGAGGCGCTGGCATGTGGCACGCCAGTCGTGGGCAGCGACGCTGCTTCCATTCCCGAGGTCGTGGGCAATGCGGGGGTGCTGCTACCGCCGGATGACGCTGAGGGGATGGCAGGCGCACTGATCCAACTGGCGACCGACGATGGCTTCCGTGCGGAACTAAGCCGCCGCGCGCTGGTCCAGGCCGCCCGCTTCTCCTGGGAGCGCACCGCGCAGGAGACACTTGCTGCATACCGGGACGTGGTGGGCTGAATTACAGACTACAAATTTCAGGTTGCGGATTGCAGACGAAGTGGATATAATGGGCGTAGACCGAATGCGGGTTAGCGTGTAGGAGGCCGAGGGAGAAATGACAGTAACAGTTGCGATACCAGCTGTTAGCCGTTTCACCGGATGCATCCTCGGCCAGGCGGTCGGTGACGCGCTGGGTTTTCCTGTCGAGGGGGGCGGGCCTGCGGAAACCTCGGCCGCCGTCACCCCCTTCCCCGACCATTTCACTTCCCACCCCTGCGGTCTCTTCCCGCCCGGCCAGTACACTGACGACTCGCAGATGATGTGCGCCATTCTGGCCTCGCTGGTCGAGCGAGGCCGGGTGGACCCCGAGAACATCGCGGCCCGCTTCGTCCCCCTCTGGCGCGAGGGCGAGGTCGTCGGGCGGGGATTGGCCACCACCGAGGCGGTCCAGCGGTTGATAGCCGGCGTCCCCTGGCGCGAGTCGGGCGCCCCGGCCCCCCAGGCTGGCAACGGCTCCGCGATGCGCACCGCACCGCTGGGGCTATGGCTCTACGACGACCCTGTCGCGCTGGCCCAGGCCGCTGCTGACGTGAGCCGCATCACCCACACCGACCCGCGCTGCCTGGCCGGGGCGGTCGCCATCTCCGCCGCCGTCGCCTACGCCGTCAGCCACGACGCGATAGAGACCGACGCCTTCATCGCTTTCGTCGCCGGTCTGGCGCGGCCCTACCACGCCGAGTTCGCCGCCCTCATCGAGCATCTGCCCCATTGGCTGGAGATACATGAGCCTGCTGCTGCGCGGGAGATCCGTTACGCCGGGCTCTCACCTGGTCGGGAGCCCAACTGGCCTGGCATAAGCCCCTTCGTCATCCCCACCGTTATCGTGTGCCTCTACGCCTTTCTGCGTACTCCCGCCGACTACCGGGAGGCGGTGCGCTTCGTCATCGCCCAGGGCGGCGACGTGGACACCACTGGCGCGATCACAGGGGCCATCAGCGGCGCGTTCAACTCCATTGAGGCCGTGCCGGAGAGCCTGGCTCGCGTCGTCACCGACCGGGGCCGTCACGGTTACGAGGAACTCTGCACCCGGGCCGAGCACCTCTGGGTGCTCAAACATCCTGCGCCACCCACGCAACCCTGATGACCAAATCTAAAATCTCAAATCTCAAACCCCAAACTCCAGGGCTGCCCCGCGCAATCTCTGCATTTGTCATTTGTCATTTGTCATTTGTCATTTTCTTGATCTTCCTGGCCCTCTACACCACCACGCTCCTCCCCGACGTCCTCCCCGCCGACTCCGGTGAGTTCCAACTGGTCGCCGCCACCGCTGGCGTGGCCCACCCGCCTGGCCGCCCGCTTTATACTATGCTGGGCTGGCTTTTCGCCCACCTGCCCCTGGGCCCCAACCCGGCCTGGCGCGTGAACTTCTTCTCGGCCGTCGTCGCCGCCGCTACCGTCGCCCTGGTGTTTCATACAGCCCGTCGGCTGACTGGCTCCGCCTGGGGCGGATTAGCGGCTGCGCTGACGCTCGGCTCCGCCACCACCTTCTGGGCCACAGCGACCACCGCCAGCATCCGTCCCCTCACCGCTTTCTTCACCGCCCTCTGCCTCTACGCTCTCACGCAACACGCAATACGCAACACGTTTCACGTTTCACGTTTTACGTTTCACGCACCACGCCACCAGCCCTCCAACGACCGTTACCTCACTTTCTTTGCCCTCGTTCTCTCCCTCGGCCTCACTCACGATGGCTCTCTGCTTTTTCCTTCCTCCACCTTCCTCGTTTACCTCATCCTCGTTGACCCCGTTCTCCTGCGCCAACCTCGCCGCTGGCTCAAGCCCATCGGTGCTTTCGCCCTCGGCCTGCTCGTGCTTCTCTACCTGCCTCTGCGCGGTGCAGCAGGCGCTCCCCTGGCTCCACGTGACCTGGCCACACTGCCCGGCTTCCTTGAGCACATCCTGGCCCTCGGCTTTCGGGGTGACGTGTTCGCCCTCAATCTCTTCGACCGGTTGGTGCTGCTTCCTACACTGCTGCGTTTCCAGTTCAACCCAGCGCTCCTGCTGGCTGCGTTTCTCGGTGCGTTGCTCCTCCTCTGGCGCGACCGCAAACTGGCGCTTCTCCTGGTCGGCAGTTTCCTCGTCCACACCGTCGCCACTCTCACCTATGACGCTCCCCAGACCGTCGAGTATGAGATGCCGGCTTACGTCTCACTCGCCCTACTGGTAGCAGTCCCCTTCGGGGTAATCTCAAATCTCAAATCTCAAATCCCAACCCGCCCGTCATTGGACATCGGACGTTGGACGCTGGACAGTGGACGTTGGTCATTTGTCATTTGTCATTTGTCATTTGTCATTTTCGTGGCCGCTGGTATCGTCAACCTCACCGCCCACCTCCCCAATTATCGCGTTCTCTCCCAAAGCCGTGACGCCCGCGTCTATGCCGAGACCATCCTGCGCGAGGCTCCCGCCGACGCTATCATCCTCTCCAACTGGCACTGGGCCACGCCGATGTGGTACCTGCAGCGGGTCGAGGGACTGCGCCCCGATGTCACCGTCAAGTATGTCTTTCCCCGTGGCGAGTCGTTGGCACAGAACTGGGTGACCATGATTGAGGAGTACATCCCACAGCGGCCGGTCGTCGTCGTGCGCTACTTCGAACACGAGTACAGTGACCTGCCCTACTGCTTCGAGCCGTTGGGCCAGGCGTTCCTCGTCCGGGCTACATCCAACTTCACACTGCCCCCTGGCCTGACCCCGCTTGACGGTCCACTAGGCGAGCAGATTGTGCTTCTTGGTTACCGGCTGGAAGCAGACGACATTGAGTCCTCCCGTCCGCTCGTGCTGACCCTGGCCTGGTCACCCACCGTCACCCCCACGGCCGACCTTGCTCTCTTCTCCCAACTCCTCGGCCCTGACGGGCGGCTGTGGAGCGCCACGCAGGACCGCTCTCACCCGGCCGGCCGATTCGCCGCAGGGGAGGTCATCGTCGAGCAGTCCGTCGTCTATCCGTTGCTTCACGCCCCTCCAGGTGACTACACCCTCACCGTCGGTGCCTACCTGCCTGCCGAGCCGGGCGCGCCCCGCCTCACCACTGATGGCGGAGCCGACGCTGTGCGGTTGAGCACCGTGCGCCTCCGGCCGCCCACCCGGCGGCCCGTCATGCGTCATCCGGCCTTCTTTCGCTTTGCCGGTGGCCCCACCCTGATCGGCGCCGACTATGACACCGGCGTGCCTGGTCAGGTGCGGGTCTATCTCCATTGGGCGGGGCTGGGCACAGGGGCTGCTCTGCAACTGCTGGACGAGAGTGGCACGGCGCTTGGCCAGAGCCAGGTTCCGGCGCTGGAGCGCGGCCAGTACGCCACCACTGCCCTTGATCTCCCCGCCGCGCCTGCCTGGGTCGCGCTGCTCGACGGCGACCGTCCTCGCCGCTGGAACCTGCTCTTCAGAAAGGCCGTACCACTGCCCTCGCCCGCTCCTGGCGAGCGGTACGTTCCCTTCGGTAGCAGTCTAATCCTGCTCGGCCTCGATGTACCTGCTGGAGACCTGGAGCCAGGGACCGACATCACGCTGGGTTTTCACTTCCTTGGCGCGCATCCCCTGGAGCGGGACTACGTCGTCTCCGCAGCCCTCACCGGCCTCAACCCCGATGGAACCTGGGCCTGGCGCGACGCCCACGACACCATCCCGGTCCAGGGAGCCATTCCCACCCTCAAGTGGATCCGTGGCTCGGTCATCTACGATCCGCACCAACTATCCACCCCCAGCGATGCCCCGCCCGTCCCGGTCATCGGCTCCCTCGTCATCTACGACCACTTCACCCAGGCCCCGCTCCCCCCCCTTGATGAGCGCCTGGGCCCCATCGTCCCCCTCGGCACCTGGGCCGTCGTCTCCCCATAGCCCCCCGATCTACAACCTGCAACCCCCTCCCTTCCCTCTCCTGCCAGAATGTGTTACAATTATGCCAAGGGAGCGCACCGAGATGCCCAACGATCTGACGAAGCAACTCAAGCAAATCCCGCTGTTCGCCAAACTCAGCCGGGACGATCTCAAGGCGGTTGTCAAACTGGTCAAGCGCGTGCAATATCCGACCAGGAGCGAGATATGCCGCCAGGGACAACTCGGCGTCACGGCCTACTTCGTCGAAAGCGGCGAACTGAGTGTCCTACACATCGATCCGGAGGGCGTCGAGCGAGAGGTCACCAGGCTGGGGCCGGGCGAATACTTCGGCGAGACATCACTCCTATTGGGCGAGCCGCGTGATGCCACTGTCGAGGTCGTCCAAAACGCTACACTCCTGTACCTGAACAAGGATGAGTTCGATCAGTTGCTGCACGAGCGACCTTCGGTGCTTAAGGCGTTGCAGATGCGGCCCGATGTGGCGGAAAAGCGGCGCACCCGGCGTTTTAAGTGGCAGGATCCAGACGAGGTCATCGTCACCCGCCTACACAAGCACAACGCGATACTGATCCGTAATCTCGCCGCGCCCTCCTTTATGCTCTTGATGGATCTGGTGGGCTGCTGGTACCTACGCTCTGGAGGAACGGTGGTCTTGATAACGGGAGGTCTTCTGGCTCTGATCCCGCTGCTGTTCGCTTTGTACCTGACTGTGGATCAGTACAACGACAACTACATCCTGACAAACAAGCGAGTTGTGCACGAGGAGCGCGTTCCCCTCATGTACGAATCCCGCGCCGAGGCCCCCTTGCGCACTGTGCAGGACATTCAGCAGTCACAGGAGGGGCTCTTGGCCCAGTTGTTCAACTTCGGCGATCTGATCATTGAGACGGCAGGAGAACGTGGGCACGTGATCTTTCGCCAGATTTCGAACCCAGCAGAGACGCGAGATGCCATCTTTGAGCAGATCCGGCGTGTGCAGGCCGGAGCCAGAGCCGAGGACCGGGCCGCCATCCGCGACGCTTTGCGACGTCAGTTCGGCATTCAGTCTCCTGAGGAACCAGTCACTGTGCCCCCCCGGCCCCCTGAGAAACGACCTTTCAAATTGGCCGTACCCGGGTGGCTTCTTGCGCCCTTGCGCATCTTCACCTATTTCTTACCCTCGCTGCGCCACGAGCAAGGAGACACGATCATCTGGCGCAAGCATTGGATTGCCATGATTCGGCCCATCGCGATTCCTACGACTCTCACCGTAGCCGCCACATTCATCACCATCTACCTGGTTTCTCTCAACCCTTCCAACCTGGCCCCAATCCTGATTGGCTACGGGACACTGATGGCTTTCTTGTTCCCCTGGTGGCTATGGAGATTCGACGACTGGCAGAACGACATCTATCAGGTGACAGCCACGCGCATCATTGATATCGAGCGGTGGCCCTTCTACCTGCGCGAGCAGCGCCGCGAAGCCAGCCTGGGTAAGATTCAGAATGTCAGCCTGGAGATCCCAGGCGTTCTGGGGAAGCTGCTCAACTATGGGTCAGTGACCATTGAGACGGCTGGGGCCGAGCCCTTCACCTTTGACTGCGTCAAGAACCCCCGTGACGTGCAGGCCGAAATCTTCCGCCGGGTGGAGACGTTCCAGCAACTGGAACGTCAGGAGGAAGCCGAACGCCGTCGGGCCGAGTTGGTCGATTGGTTCACCGTCTACGATCAGATTGACCTCTCGAAGGACTCTGCAAACCCCCCACCATCTTCACATCAACAGGAGACCTAATCCTATGCATGTTCGTCCAATCGTGCTTTCCGACAACCCACTGCTACGCAAGAAATCGCGCCGCGTGCGACGTGTGAGCCCGGCTTCGCAACAACTCATCGACGATATGGTCGAAACGATGCATGCAGGCAACGGCATAGGCCTCGCCGCCATCCAGATTGGAGTGCCTGAGCGCATCATCGTGGCGCAGTTGCCCGAAGATGAGGAAAACCCCGAGGGGGGTACACTATACACCGTCATCAATCCCAAACTGGCGCGCAAATCCCACGAGATAGAAGACGGTGTTGAAGGTTGCCTCTCCATTCCCGACTGGGTCGGGGAGGTCCCCCGCCATCGCGCCGTCACTGTCAAAGGGTTGGACCCCCAGGGACGGGCCGTACGCATCAAGGCGGAAGGGTTCCTGGCCCGCGTTCTTCAGCACGAGATTGACCATTGCGACGGCATTCTTTTCATTGACCACATCGAAGACCCGGAGAAAATCTGGCCCGTGCCTGAGGGGGAAGAGGAGGCAGCAGAGGCGGCCCAGGAAGTACCTGGTGGGGGGGCAACGTATGGGTTGTTGGTGTGATTTCGTGATCCGCCCGCTTGACGCTACCGGATTGTTGTGGTACTATGTAAAGCACATGGATGTGTTTCACTTCAATTGTAGGGCAATTTAGCAAGTTGCCCCTGGGACAGAGTGGTGTATAAACAATTCGTCCTACAGCCCACTTGCAATGCACCCAAAGCATGTAGCATGTAGCGGCTTTGCTGGTGTGGCGCAGACGAAGGAGGTAGCCTGATGAAGGAAACCCGGCGCTCTTTGTTTCTGATCACGATGAGCCTGCTGATCGTGCTCGGTATGATGGCTGGCTGTTACAGACCAGTGGCTCCTGATGTGACGCCGACCCCAGCAAGCGGGGCGGAGGCTGCTCTGCCGGAGGAGGAGGGGACGCCCGATCTGTTGGCCACAGCGGCCGCAGAGTCGACTCGGGTAGCCCAGACGACGGAGGAAACTCCGGCGGCCGAAACGCCCACCACGCCGCCGGCCACGCCGACCCCATCTCCGACGACCGCGAGTCCCATTGCCGTGCCCACCACATCTGTTCCCGCCACGCCTGTCCCGACTACGCCCACGCCGGCTCCAACGTCGCTCCCCACAGGTCAGGCTACTCATGTGGTCCAGCTGGGCGAGAATCTGTTTCGCATCGCGCTGCGTTATGGCACGACGGTGGAGTCCGTCGCCAGCGCCAACGGCATCGCCAACCCGGCCCGTATCTACGCCGGACAGGTGTTGATTATTCCCTCGCCAGGCGCTCAACCCCCCTCGCCGCCCACAGGTGCGACCACATACGTGGTGCAGCCCGGTGACAATCTGTTCCGCATCGCATTGCGCTACAACATGAGTTACCTGTACCTGGCGCAGTACAACGGCATCGCCAACCCATCTAGCATCTACGTCGGACAGGTACTGCGCATTCCATAGGGAGGGGTAACCCTGCCCGCGCATCAGGTATGGCCCACGCACCCCGTAAGGGTGGGTTGACCTTACCCGTGCATTGGGTATGTTTCACGTATCTATACCGAGGGGGAATCTGTGAGAGATATAGGGGGCCGCGGGGTATCCCACGGTCCTTTGTTTACCAGAGATGATCACTAGCCTGAAGAACAGCAAGGTTAGAACCGTGCGGGCACTGCAGAGTCGGCGGCGCGTTCGCCAACGAGAGCAGTGCTTCGTCTTCGAGGGGACACGGCTTGTCGAGGAGTCTGTCCGTGCTGGTGTCCCTCCCGTTCACGTGTTCTACGCCGAGCCGGTAGAGGCCAGCGAGCGAGGCGGGAGACTGCTGGAAACACTCCGCGAGATGAATATCCCCTGCTATGCTGTGAGCGAACCGGTGATGGCGGCCTGCTCCGACACTGAGACTCCGCAGGCCATCCTGGCCGTGCTTCCCATACCCAATCTCTCCCGCCCCGAGCATCCTACCCTCACGCTCATCCTCGATTGTGTGCGGAATCCAGGGAACCTGGGCACCATCCTGCGCACAGCACTTGCGGCGGGAGTGGAGCAAGTGCTGCTGACACCAGGCACGGTGGATGCCAGCAACCCCAAGGTAGTGCGTGCCGCCATGGGAGCGCATCTGCTTCTCCCGGTGGCAGCACTCAGGTGGGAGGCTATCGCCGAGGCGGTGGTTGGCTGCGACGTGTGGCTGGCGGCGGCCGGTGGCGAAACGCTCTACACGGCAGTGGACTGGACGCGGCCGGTGGCACTCATCGTGGGAGGCGAAGCAACCGGGGTGGGGGAGCGAGCCCTGGCGCTCGCGCAGGGACAGGTCTCCATCCCGATGGCAGCGGGCGTCGAGTCTCTGAACACAGCGGTGGCAGCAGCGGTGACCCTCTTCGAGGTGGTGCGTCAGAGAATGGCGAGAGTGCCCGGCGTGGCTTGACAACACTGCTTGACAAAAGGGGGCTTTTGCGACATAATACAAAGCACGACGGATCGTCGGAAAGGCTGTGATGGAGAAGAGTAGGCGGAGGGAGACCGCCAGGGAGGTGGGGCCATGGACTGAGAGCCCCGCCCGGAGGAAGCCCGCTGAAGTTCGCTCCTGAGCCGACCCTTGAACGGGCACAAGCGCCTGAGTAGAGGGCTCCGCAGGCCCAGCGTTAACGGGGCAGCCATTTGCCGGTAGTCCCCCCGTTGAGTGTTGTTAGGGCGGCACAACGGTTTTCAGCAGCTCTTTAACAGTCCAAATGTGATCAGTTAGTCCCGCAGCCATAGCAGGCGTGCGTGGTTGCCAGCGGCGCTTGGGGTCACCATAGATC
>JADHWW010000102.1 GCA_016783285.1 Anaerolineae bacterium | reverse complement strand
ACTACGGCATTTTCCATTTGGCCGAGTTTGCTGTACTCGCGGGCCTGCGCCTCAGAGAGATCCCGCTTGAGCTGGGAACCCCCGCTGACATCCTGGCGAGATTTGACCTTGGCCCGTGAGCTTATATCATAATTCCAGTATGGTTTTGTGGGTGCAGGCTGATTATATGCCCAAACGTGATGCCTGGCAAATGTCCCGCTTCCCTTCCGCTTCAATCTGAGGTACAATGTCTCCTGGACTTGGAGCGGGCGACTGGTGAGACAGTGGCCTGGAGTGTGGTTCCAGAGATATGGGTTGGAGAATGAGGAATTGTGACTGAGCAGACCGAACGTCGGGATGCCGAACCTGTGGGCGAGGAAGACACCTGCACGTGGACTTTTCGTGGCTATCGGTTAGACCTGGCCCATTTCACCACGGCGATGGTTCATTTCTACCGGGGAGAGGTGACCCGGGCCAACACCTGGCGCACCCGGTTGGACGCGACCACCACCTGGGCGGTGGTCACCGTGGGGGCGACGCTCCCCTTCGTTTTCAGTGCGCCGCAGAACCCCCATTTCGTGCTCCTGTTGGTGTTTCTGCTGGTCCTTACCTTCCTGTATATTGAGGCCCGCCGTTACAGGTACTACGTTCTCTGGTCTTACCGGGTGCGCTTGATGGAGACTGACTTCTTCGCCGCGATGCTCGCTCCTCCCTTCCACCCCTCCTCCGACTGGGCCGACCATCTGGTGGAGAGCTTGCTTCAACCCACGTTTCCGATCACCCGGTGGGAGGCGATCGGCCGGCGATTCCGTCGCAACTACGTCTGGCTGACCGGCCTGGTGCTCGTCAGTTGGATGGCTAAATTGGCTTTCCACCCAGAGCCAACGCGGGACGGGGCGGTGATGATCGGACGGGCCGCCGTCGGCCACATTCCCGGCGCATGGGTGGTGGCTGCCGTCGGGGTGATATACGGGGTGGTGGCGGCGCTGGCAGTGGCTGCGTCTCTCCCCAGCGGCTGGCGGGAGGCCCTGTCGGGGCCGCTGGGGCTGCTGAGTGGGCTGCGAGGCCGGGTGGCGGGCCCATTGGTGCCAGAGCCGTGTCGCCGGGAGCAACTGGCGACCATTATCACCAGCCGTGGGCAGCAGGTTGCCTCGCGGCTCTTAACAGAGTTAGGACGCGGGGTGACGGCGTTGGAGGGCACAGGAGTGTACACAGGCGAGGCGCGGGACGTGCTCCTGTGTGCTGTGACCGAGGTGCAGGTGGGACATCTGGAGGAGATTGTGCGCCGGGCCGACTCGGAGGCCTTCATCATCGTCAGCCCGGCGGAGGAGGTGCGAGGGAAGGGGTTCCGCTCCTTCGAGGCCCCCAGTTGACCCGAGAAGCCCGAGGAGAGGGACCGCCATATGGCATGGACGGCGGTCTGATTCCCGGCCTGCTCGTTTTTGGGCAGCGATAGAGTCTGGATTGTATCACGCTTGCCCCTCTCTTCGACTCGCTGTACAATTAGGGTGGCGCGATTCATTCTAACTTTTTGGCTGACTTTTTGGCCTGATTTTTTCGGGTTCGTCGCATCGCGCCCTGGCAATCTGGGGACTCCAACACCCCCTGTGGGTGGGGACAGGGAGAAATCAAGATGGGCAGAACCATCGGTGTGCTGAATTACAAAGGCGGTACGGGCAAGACGACCACGGTGGTGAACTTGGGCGTCGGCCTGGCCTTGCGTGGGGCGCGCGTTCTTTGCATTGACCTGGACCCCCAGGGCAGTCTGGCGGCGTGCCTGGGGGTGCGTTATACGTATTCCCTGGCCCACATGTTGTTAGGACAGGCAGAACCGCGAGCCTGCATAGTCGAGGCGCGGCGCAATGTCGATCTCATCCCCAGCGATAGCAGTCTACTTCAGGCTGAGGGAGAGATGTGGCGATTGAATGATGACCGGTTGGCACGGCGAATGCTGGCTAGCAAATTGGACGGTCTGGAGAACGCATACGATTACGTCATTCTCGACTTCTCGCCTTCGGCCAGCATTCTAAGTGAGGGTGGGCTGCACTATATCCGAGAACTCATCGTGCCGGTCGCGATGAGTTATATGGCTCTGGTAGGGACCCGTCAGGTGATCAAGACGTTGAAAAGTGTCGGCCGGATACCCGGACACCGCGTTTGCCTTTACCTGATCGTCCCCACGCTCTACTACGCCCGGCGGCGACAGGACCGTGAGGTTCTGGGGATCTTGCAGCGTTATTTTGCCGACAGAGTGACCGAGCCGATCCGGACGAACTCAAAGCTCACCGAAGCGCCCAGTTATCAAAAGACTATCTTTGAGTATTCACCCCGCAGCCGCGCAGCGGCTGACTATAAACGTCTGGTTGAGAGGGTCCTTCGCGATGGCTAAAGGAAAGCGAAAGTCAGACGAGACGGAAGAGTTCGAGAAGATATTGGGCCACGACCCCTTCGAAGACCTGGATATGGAATGGATGGACCGGGAGGAGGGTGAGATGTCCATTGAGGTCCTGGGTCATGATCCATTCGAGGGCATGGATGTGGAATGGGTGTACCAGGAGAGGGATGAACTATCCCCCCGATTGGCTCAGGAAGAGATCAAGGTCGCGTTTGGCGAAATCAAGGCCGAGCCCGCCCTGAGCGCGGCCGAAGGGACTACTCTTGGGCGAGTCGTTGAAGAGTTTGCCTTTGAGCAGGTCGCTGCAGAGGTTGAACCGCTGGTCCAACCCAAGCCCCTGGAACCGCTTCGAGCAGCCCGTCCAGCCGATGTCGCTGTTGCAAAAGAGAAAGTCTCTATGCCCGAAGCGACGTTCCACTTCCCTGCCGGCTTCAAATGGGGTGTCGCCACTGCCGCTCACCAGGTCGAAGGGAATAACGCCAACAACGACTGGTGGGCCTGGGAACAGCAGGAGGGCCGCATTGGTCAGGGGCACACGTCCGGGTTGGCCTGTGACTGGTGGGAGAACGCTGAGGCCGACTTCGACCGCGCCGCTGAACTGGGTCTGAATGCGCTCCGTCTCTCGGTCGAGTGGTCGCGTATTGAGCCTCGCCCCGGCGAGTTCGACGATTCCGCCCTGGAACGGTACGGTCAGATGCTACAGGGTCTGCGCGAGCGTAACATTGAGCCGATGGTCACCCTGCACCACTTCACCAATCCCTGCTGGCTGACCGAGCGGGGCGGTTGGGAGAACCCGGAGACTGTCGCGCTCTTCGCCCGCTTCGCGCGCCGGGTGGTCGAATCGCTGGGCAAGTTCTGTGATCTGTGGTGTACCATCAACGAGCCCAATGTCTATGGCGTTATGGGCTATCTGGAGGATGTCTTCCCTCCCGGCCAATCCGATCTCAAAGCGGCGCTGCGCGTTATCCGCCGCCTGCTGGCGGGCCACGCTGCCGCTTATCGGGAGATCCACGCCATCCAGCCCCAGGCTCGCGTTGGGTTCGCCCATAACGTGCGCATCTTCGACCCGGCCAACCCCCGCTCGCTGCTGGACCGGCGCGCCACCCAGATGGTGGACAGGACCTACAACCAGGCCATCCTGACCGCGCTGACTCAGGGCCGCTGGATGCTGCCCCTGGGCTTTGGTCTGGCCTGGAAACTGCGACGTACCCTCGACTGGATTGGCCTCAATTACTACACTCGCGATCTGGTCGCTTTTGACCGCACGCGGCGCCAGACACTCTTCAACCGCCGCCTGCATGCCGGAGGCTCCGAGTTGCTCGATGGTGGCTACGGCGAGTTCTACCCCCGTGGGATGTTCCGCTGCCTCCAGCGGTTGGCGCACCTGGGCCTTCCCATCTACGTCACGGAGAACGGCATCCCCGACGCTGACGACGACCAGCGACCACGCTACCTCCTGACTCATCTGCATCAGATGTGGCACGCGATTCAGCGCTGCTACCCGGTGATGGGCTACTATCACTGGACGCTGGTGGACAACTTCGAGTGGGCCGAAGGGTGGGCGCTGCGCTTCGGTCTCATCGGGCTTGATCCCGAGACCCAGGCCCGCACGCCGCGCCGCAGCGCTGCCCTCTACGCCGAGGTCATCCGGGCCAACGGTATCACCCCCCAGGTTATTGACGCCTACGCGCCAGAATTGCGGGCCGAACTGCTGCCAGGATGATCCGGGGACATGCTGGAGATGGAGGATAAGGCAGCGACTTTTTGCCCCCGCTGCGGGATGCCGATGGAGACGGCTGAGGTAGGCGGGCGCGTGCGCGAATTTTGCCCTGCCTGCGGCTTTGTCCTGTACCGCAACCCGGTGCCTGGCGCCGGCGTGCTGGTGGAGATGGAGGGGGGCGTTGTGCTGGTTCAGCGGGGACAGCCGCCGTTCGTAGGCTGGTGGGCGCTCCCGGCCGGATACATTGAGGCGGACGAGAGCGTCGAGCAGGCGGCGGTGCGGGAGTGTAAGGAGGAGACCGGGCTTGACGTTGAACTCCTGGAGTTGTTCGGCGTCTACTCCTTCCCGGAGGGGCCGGTACAGAGTGGTATCGTCATATTCTACCGCGCCCGGCCGGTGGGCGGTGAACTGCGAGCCGGCGACGATGCCCAGGACGTAGGTGTCTTCCCGCCCGATGAACTGCCCGATCCGCTGGCCTTCCGCACCCACCGTGAGGTGCTGGAGCGCTGGATACGCAGCCGTTCCCCGGAGTTTCGCACTCGGACGCCCGGCATCGTCATCCGGGAGGCCCGCCCTGAGGACGAAGCCCGGGTGCTGGAACTGCTGCCGCTGATCCCCGCCAATGCAGATATGAGCCCCGTCGAGATGGAGGCCGCAGCCCGTCGCTTCCACGAGAGCCTGGCGATGGACGTGCTGGTCGCGGAGGTGGATGGACAGGTGGTGGGCTTTCTGGCCCTTTCGTTTATGCTCGTCCTCTCCGGGTTGCGGGCTTTGATTGACGACCTGGCCGTGAACCCGATGTGCCGGCGGCAGGGGATCGGCGCGGCGCTGGTGGAGGCGGCAATACAGCGAGCAGACCGGCGGGGGGCAACTCACCTGCTGGTGGACACCTCGCGGGGCGACGCAGCCGCCCGTGACTTTTATCAGGCCAGCGGGTTCGAGGCGGGGGGTATCGCGCCCCTGCGCATTCGGTGATGTACTATCGAAAAACGAGCACACAAGGAGGAATCTGCCTATGGACGTGAAAGCGATCCCCGGCGCGATTCAGGAGAGTGACGCCGATGCGATCATCGTCAACCTGTTTGAGGGGGTCCAGCCCGGCGGCGCGACCAAGGCTGTTGACGGCTCGCTGGGCGGTGCGATTCGTGATTTGGTTGATAGCGGCGATTTCAGCGGCCAGGCCGGCCAGGTCGTTGTGTTATACCCGCGCGGTGCGATCCCGGCCCGCCGTGTGATCGTGGTCGGGTTAGGTCCGCGTGACGACTTCGACGCGGACGCGGCGGATGTAGTCCGTCGCGCGGCAGCCCGCGCCATTCAGAGGGCGCGCGAACTCAAGGCCAACCGCGTGGCGAGCATCCTGCACGGCGCCGGGGCAGGTGGCCTATCGGTCGAACCGGCGGCTCAGGCCGCGACCGAGGGCAGCCTGCTGGGGCTGTACGACTATCGCGGTCAGAAGACAGACGACCCTCCGGAATCCCTGCCCCAGTCGCTTGGACTGATGGTCTTCGACGAGCATGACGTACCCGCAGCGCAGCGGGGCGTGGACGCCGGTCTGGCCATCGCCGCCGGGGTCACGCTGACGCGCGACCTGGTCAATCTGCCGCCCAACATTTGCACTCCCACCCACATGGCAGAGATCGCCGGTGAGGTCGCCGAAGAGGCCGGCCTGCGCATCGAGGTGTTGGAAAGGGAGCAGATGGAACAGATGGGCATGGGCGCGCTGCTGGCCGTGGCCCAGGGCAGCGACACCCCGCCCCGGTTCATCATCCTGGAGCATAACGGGGAACGCGCCGATGAATTGGGTTCGATTGTTCTGGTCGGCAAGGGCGTGACCTTCGACACGGGCGGCTATACTCTCAAATCGAAGGAAAGTATGGGCGGGATGAAGACCGACATGGCCGGCGCGGCTGCCGTCATCGGAGTCATGCGGGCCATCGGCACGCTGGACGTACCGCTGCGCGTGGTCGGCCTGGCCCCCGCCGCAGATAACATGATCAGCGGTCACTCCTACCGTCCGCAGGAAGTCGTCACGGCCAGCAACGGCGTCACCATTGAGATCAACAGCACCGACGCCGAAGGGCGGATGTTGCTGGCCGACGCGCTCGTCTACGCCGGCCGCTTCCAACCCGCCGCTGTGGTGGACATCGCCACGTTGACCGGGGCGTGCGTCGTGGCGCTGGGCAAGGGGGTGGCGGCGGGGTTGTTCAGCACCGATGAGACGCTGCGGGATGTGCTCCTGGCTGCCGCCGATGCCACCGCCGAGAGGCTTTGGCCGCTACCGCTGTTCGCCGAATATGAGAAGGACATCGAGTCGCAGACGGCGGACATCAGGAACAGCGGTGAAAGGTGGGGCGGCGTCGGTTCGTCAGCGACGTTCCTCAAACATTTCGTCGCCTATCATGCCTGGGCGCACGTCGACATGGCCGGGCTGGCGTTCGGAGCCGAGGACAATCCGTACGTGCCCGACAAGAGCGCGACTGGCTTTGGCGTGCGGTTGTTGACCGAGTTCGTGCGGATGTGGGCGCAGCGAGAACACCGATGACAAAAATCCGCCTGCTCCACTTCGCAGACCTCCACGTCGGTATGGAGACGTATGGTAGGCTGGACCCCGCCACCGGCGTCAACGGGCGGGTGCTAGACTTCCTGCATCGGTTCGACGAACTGATTGACTACGGGTTGGAGCATGAGGTGGACCTGGTGATCTTCGCCGGGGACGCCTACAAACGCCGTAACCCCAACCCTACCTACCAGCGGGCCTTCGCCCGCCGGGTCAAGCGGCTGGCCGACGCCGGCGTGCCGGTCGTCCTATTAGTGGGCAACCACGACCTGCCGACGATGGTCCAGCGGGCCTCCAGTGTGGATATCTTCAGCGCTCTGGACGTGCCTAACGTCATCGTGGGGCGGGTCGAGGATGTGCACCGTATCGAGACCCGCCGTGGACCGGTGCAGGTCGCCACGGCCCCCTACCCGGCCCGCCAGCGGCTCCTGGCTCGCGACGAATACCGGGGCCTTTCTATTGAGCAGTTAGACGAGGAACTCCGGAGCATTGTCACCGGCAACATCCGTGCCCTGGCAGCCAGTCTGGCCCCGGATGTTCCGGCAGTGCTGACCGCCCACCTGAGCGTCTCCGGCGCGACCTTCGGCTCCGAGCGGAGCGTGATGATTGGACGGGACGCGGTCGTGCTCAAATCGGCCCTGGCCGACTCGGCCTGGGACTACGTCGCGCTCGGCCACATCCACAAGCACCAGAGTCTCAATGGAGGTGGCTATCCGCCGGTGGTCTACGCCGGCAGCCTGGAGCGGATCGATTTCGGTGAGGAGGGGCAGCCGAAAGGATTCTGTTGGGTGGAACTGGCGCGGGGGGAGACGAGGTATAAATTCGTCGAAGTGGATGCTCGCCCTTTCGTCACCGTGCGCGCCGACGTGCGAGAGGCTCTCAATCCGCTGATGGCGCTGCAACAGGCTGTTGCAGCCCACGACCTGCGGGAGGCCGTGGTGCGGCTTATCCTGCGACTGCGGGCTGACCAGGAGCCATTGGTGCGTGACCGGGACGTGCGCGCCCTGTTATCCGACGCCTACTTCGTCGGCTCCATCAACCGCGATGTCGAACGGGAGGCGCGAGTGCGGCTGGGAAATCTGGCCCCGGAGGAGATGACCGACCGCCAACTGCTGGCGAAGTACCTGGAGGTGAAGAATGTGGACCAGGAGCGAGCCAGAGTATTGCTGGAACACGCCGAGGCCATCTTCCGTCCGGAGGCAGAGGGGTAGCATGACGGGGCTGCGTCGGATTGGCCTGCCCCTGCTGGTGGCGCTGGCGTCGCTGGCGTTGCTGCTGGTGTTGCTGAGCCGGCCCATCGAGGCTCAGCCGTCTCCACCTGATCCGTTGGCCTTCGCCGCACGGGTTGGCCTCAACCAGGCGTGGTACGTCCAACATGGCTACGCCAACGAGGCTGCTGTCCTCCCGCCCATCGCCCCGGCCTGCTTCCCTGCATCCCCCTCACAACCGCAGACTGTCATCACTCCCGCGCTTGATCACCATGCCTACCTGCCGCTGGTGCGGGTCGGTGGCTCCAGCGAGATGACTGAGACCCGTGCGCTGTGGGTGACCCGCTGGGACTACAGCACCATCACCGACGTGCAGACACTGGTCGAAAACGCTGCCGGGGCCGGGTTCAATATGCTGCTCTTCCAGGTGCGCGGTACCGCCGACGCTTTCTATACCCCTGGCCTGGAACCCTGGGCCGCCCGGCTGAGCGGCACGTTGGGCCAGGACCCTGGCTGGGACCCACTCCAGGCCGCCGTCGAGGCTGCCCACGCCCACGGTCTGGAGTTGCACGCCTACGTGAACGTCTACACGGTGTGGGCGGGCGAGACCCCGCCGATCACAGACACCGTGCCCGAGCACCTGTTCTGGACCCTCTCGCACCGTCACGGGGACGATTGGCGTCACGTGGACAGTTCCGGTGTGACGATGACGCTGACCGACACGGTGTATCTCTGGGCCACACCTGCCCTCACCGACGTGGTGGATCGCGTCATCTCCGTCACGACTGATCTGGTCACCCGCTACGACGTGAATGGCGTGCACCTCGACATGGTGCGTTACAACAACTGGCAGTACTCCTACGATCCGTTCAGCAACGCCGGGTACGAGGCGGCCTTTGCCAAAGACCCCACGCTCACCCGCGATGAGTGGCAGCGCCAGCAGGTCACGCTGCTGGTCAACCGGGTGTGTTCGGAGGTGCTTCCGCTCCGGCCGGGGCTGCGGCTTTCGGCAGCGGTGTGGCCGGTCTACCAGGACTACTGGGGGTGGGGCTACAGTGAGGGGTACAGCGATTACTACCAGGATTCCCAGGGCTGGGTGCTCGGCGGCACCATTGACGCGATCATGCCGATGATCTATCCGGCGAGCGTTTTTTCCACTCCCAACGTCTTCACGCCAACCCAGTTTTCCATACTCGTGTCGGACTTCCTGGCGCACGATGGTGGTCGGCACGTCTTTCCCGGCATCAGCGCCCAGTACGCCGACTTTGACGAAATCGCCCAGCGCATCGCCGTCGCCCGCGACCTGGGCGCACCCGGTCACGCCATCTTCTCCGCGCGGCTGGTTGCCAACAACGACTACTGGGACGAGTTTGCTGCTGGTCCCTACGCGCTGTCAGCGACTGTCCCGCCGGTCACCTGGCATCCATAGATGAGGTGTGCTGATGTCCCAAGACCACCACCCTGAACAGCAATCTCAACTTACACCACTCCAGCGCTTGCTCAACAGCAGCCTGGTCACCGGTGCGGGGATGTTCCTCAGCAAATATGTACCACCCTTTGTCGGGTATGCCATAGGTGGTCTCATTGCCGGGCTGATCAACTGGCTCAAGCCGGACGTCTACTGGATCGTGCACACCAATCTGCGCCAGGTGGTGGGGCCGCAGGTGGGTGAGAAGGGACTACATCGGCTGGTACGCCAGGTCTTCCGCAACACCGCGCGCAACAACTACGACCTCTGGCACCTGGTGAGCCAGGGACAGGAGGCGATACACGCGGCCGTGCACCTCTCACCGGATGCCCGGGCGCACATGGATCATGCCGCGCAGCGTGGTAAGGGAGTGGTCGTCGTCGGGACCCACACCGGTAACTTCGACCTGGGCATTCTGGCG
Source organism: Anaerolineae bacterium (assembly GCA_016783285.1). The sequence continues at coordinate 75,954 of JADHWW010000102.1, read as the reverse complement.
CTGGCCGCCCATGGGCTGGAGGTCCAGGTGTTGGGGCTGGCGGCCCCTCCGGCTGGCGGCTTCGACCTGATGGATCAGATGCGTGCGCGTTCGGGCGTGCACCTGACGTCCATCAGTGTTACTGCGTTGCGCCAGGCCATCAAGCGCTTGCGCGCCGGGGGGATCGTGCTGACTGGCGTGGACCGGCCCGTGGGCGACGAGGGGCGATGGGTCGAGTTTTTCGGCCGCCCGGCCCCGCTGCCGACGGGTCACATCCGGCTGGCGCTCAAGACTGATGCGACCATCCTCGTCGCCGGATTCTACCGCGATGCGCAGAGGGGCAACGTGGTGCGCCTCTCGCCGCCGCTGGAGATGATCCGCACCGGCGACCCGGACGAGGACCTGCGGGTCAACACGCGGCGCGTGACCGCTTGGCTGGAGGAGTTCATCCGTGCCCGGCCGGAGCAGTGGGCTATGTTCGTCCCGGTGTGGCCGGAGCAGCATCCATAGAACAAGTGAGGGTTTTGATGAAAAAGGTACTTAGTATCAGCCTGGGGTCTTCGACCCGCGATCACACCACCGAAGCCGAATTCCTGGGGGAGCGCTTCTGGATCAGCCGCCAGGGCACTGAAGGCGACTTCGAGAAAGCGCTCCAACTGTACCGCGAGTACGATGGCAAGGTGGATGCCTTCGGCGTGGGGGGCACCGAGTTCTATCAGGTCGTCGCCGGCCGTCGCTATTACTGGCGCGACGCCCGCCGCATCCGAGAGGCGATCAGAATCTCCAAAGTTGGCGACGGCAACGGTATCAAGCACCTCTTGGCCCCCTATGCGCTGCGGTCTCTGGAGGAGCACGGCATCGAACTCAAGGGCAAGCGGGTGCTTCAGACGACCGCTGTGGATCGCTACGGCATGGCGAAGGCGCTGGTGGATGCCGGGTGCGACGTCACCTTCGGTGACCTTATGTTCACGCTGGGCTTGCCCATCCCCATCCGCAGCCTGCGAACCGTTCACGTTCTTGCTGCACTGCTCCTGCCATTGCTCACCCAGTTGCCCTTCTCGGTATTCTACGCGCAAGGGGAGCAGCAGGAGAAACAGCCCTCGACCAAATACTCCCGCTACTACGAGCAGGCCGATATCATTACGGGCGATTTCATCCAGATCCGGTCCAATATGCCCGATGACCTCATGGGCAAGATCATCATCACCAATACGACCACGGCCCGGAACTTCGAGGAACTCCAGGAACGCAATCTGCACATACTGGTGACGACCACGCCTCGTCTGGCGGGCCGCTCCTTTGGGACTAATGTGATGGAGGCGGTCTGCCGTTGCCTGGTGGACAAACCCGACGACCAGATCACCTCTGAGGACTTTGTTGACCTCATTGAGCGCATCCCGCTTAAACCGCAAGTGCACGTGCTGAGCTGATGTCTTCAAGTCTGTCCTAATGTGCACCATCACCCAACGCAAGTTTGCCAAACCTGTCAGGTCTCGTGTTCTTTCGTGATCTCTGTCACCGACTAGGGGGAGGGCCGTCACTTGTCCCCTTGCCATTCTTGCGGTACACTGGAAACACTGATCAATGCCTTGAGGAGTAAACCGAGGAGTGAACCAATGAAGCGACTGCTTTCGGGCAACGAAGCGATTGCGCTGGGGGCGTGGGAGGCGGGCGTCAGGTACGCCGCTGCCTATCCGGGCACCCCCAGCACGGAGATTCTGCCCGCGCTGGCCCAGTACGCCGGCGTGCGGGCCGAGTGGGCCTCCAATGAGAAGGTCGCATTGGATGCCGCCATCGGGGCCTCCTTCGCCGGGGGGCGGGCGCTGGCGGCGATGAAGCACGTCGGCGTCAACGTCGCCTCCGACAGCCTGATGACTCTCTCCTACACGGGCGTGGGGGCGGGGTTGGTGCTGGTCAGCGCCGATGACCCCGGAGCCTTCAGTTCCCAGAACGAGCAGGACAACCGCCACTACGCCCGCTTCGGCAAGTTCCCTTGCCTGGAACCGGCCGACAGCCAGGAGGCGAAGGATTTCACCCGCTTCGCCTTCGAGCTGAGCGAGCAATTCGACACGCCGGTGATGCTGCGTTCTACTACGCGCCTCTCCCATTCCAAGAGCGCGGTCGAGGTGAGGATGCCCGCTGGACCACGCGAACCCGGACCCCTGCCTCCCTTCGAGCGCAAGCCGCGCAAGTATGTGATGATCCCTGCCCATGCCCGGCCGCGCCACCCGGAGGTCGAAGCCCGCTTGCAGGCCCTGGTCGAGTATGCCGAAGCCTGTCCGCTCAATCGGATGGAGTGGGGGGATAGGCGCGTCGGCGTCATCAGCAACGGCGTGGCCTACCAGTACGCCCGCGAGATCTTCGCTGGTTTTTCGTTCCTCAAACTGGGGATGACCTATCCGCTCCCAGCGGGTATGATCCGCGACTTCGCCGCTGAGGTTGAGGCGCTGGTCGTCGTTGAGGAACTGGATCCCTTCATTGAGGAACAGGTCCGCGCGCTGGGGCTGGAGGTCATCGGCAAGGAGTTCTTCCCCGCGACTGGCGAACTAACGCTGGCCCGCGTTCGGGAGGGTGCCATCAAAGCCGGCCTCCCCATCTCCCACACTCCCACACTCCCACACCCCGATACTCCCACACTCTCAATCCCTCCCCGCCCTCCTGCCCTCTGTCCTGGCTGCCCCCACCGTGCCGTCTACTTCAACCTGCGGAAACTGAAACTATTGGTGTCGGGCGACATCGGCTGTTATGCTATCGGCGTCCTTCCCCCCTTTGAGGGGATGGACACGCTGATCTCAATGGGGGCAAGCATCGGGATGGCCCACGGGGCCAAGCAGGCTGGCTGCCCTGACAAGATCGTCGCTACTATTGGCGATTCTACCTTTTTCCACTCCGGCCTCCCAGAACTGGCGAACACCATCTACAACCGGGGCGTGGCTTGCACGATGATCCTGGACAACGGCACGACGGCGATGACTGGTGGCCAGGACAACCCCGCTACCGGAGTCACGCTGCAAGGGGAGACCACCCAGGCGATTGACATTGAGGCAGTGGTGCGGGCGATGGGCGTCGAGGACCTGTGGGTGGTGGACGCGCTGGACGTCCAGGGAGTGGAGCGGGCCATCCGAGAGGCGACCGGAATCGAGGACCGGCCCACTGTCATCATCGTCAACGGGGCCTGCGTCTTCACCCCGCAGTTCCAACGGCGTCCAGCCGTCATGGTTGACCTCCAGGTCTGCAACGGCTGCGGCTTCTGTTTCCGCGTCGGCTGCCCGGCCATCCTCAAGTCGGGGGAGGCAGACGCGAAGACGAAACGTCCCAAGGCGGAGATTGACCCGCTCCTGTGCACCGGTTGCACCGTCTGCCTGCAGGTATGCCCGCGCCAGGCGATCTACCAGGTGGGGGAATAGCCGCAGGCTTCGCCGTTTGTGGTATAATGAGATTGTGGCGAAAGGAAGGGCAAGTTCCTACCCGAGTACCATCTCAATATTCTGGGGCCAACGTAGGGCAAATTGGCAATTTGCCCCACCTTCCCCGACTTATTGAGAGGATACCTACCCGACTTGGACTTGGATGCTGAACTGACAGAGATCCGTAAAGCCTGGTAACGCGCAGGAGGAACTGATTATGAGCGTGAGACTGGAGAACATCAACTTCTTATTCGTTGGCGTCGGCGGGCAGGGCATCCTGACCGGTTCCGACATTGCTGCTGGGGTGGGGCTGGAGGCGGGGTACGATGCCAAGAAGTCAGAGGTGCACGGCTTCTCCCAGCGCGGCGGCGTGGTCGAAAGCCACGTCCGCTGGGGAGACGATGTGGCCGCGCCCCTGGCCGAGAAGGGTAGCGTGGACTTCCTCATCGCCACCGAACTGCTGGAGGCAGCCCGTTGGATCGAGTGGCTCCGTCCCGGCGGGGCGGTGCTCGTCAATCACCAGCGTATCCCGCCGATGTCGGTCACAGTGGGGGATGCGGTATACCCTGCCGACGAGCGCATCCTGGCCGCCGTGGAGGCCCGCACCGACGACGTGACAGTGATTGAGGGCTTTGCCGCGGCCGAGCGGCTCGGCAACCCCCGGCTGGCTAATACCGTCCTCTTGGGCGCGCTCTCCACGCGGCTGGACGTACCGCCGGAGATGTGGCTGGCGGTCATTGAGCGGCGTGTCCCGCCGAAGTACGTTGAAATGAACCGTAAGGCATTCTGGGAGGGGCGGCGTGTGGTAGGTTAAGGTGGTCGTTGTCCGCGCTGGGCCCCCTCCAGCACTGGGGCGAGCTGCAGCGGGTGGTCCCGGCGGGGCGCGGCCGTCTGCGCCAACCCCATCCCCGCGACCGTCCCAAACGCAGCCGCGTACAGCAGCATAAAGGGAATCAACCCGTAGCGGCCGGTAACCAGGGCCGCGATCGCTGTGACCAGTGCGTAGAGTGCCAGCAAGGCCTCACCGATGGTGCTGCGGTCGGCCTGGAGCCGGTAACCGCTATCGGTCCAGCGGCCGGCTTGTCCTTCGAGCCGGAACTTGGGCGTGCGGGCGAACGTGCCGCCCCAGCGAGTCAGTCCACGCCACACCGCCTGCGTGTTGCACCACGCGATGCCGATCCCGATCAGCGCCAGCAGCGGGAAGGCGCGCAGCCGCCGCCGCCAATCGGGATACAACTGCCGTTGTGAGATAGCGTAGACCAGCGGAGGTCCGAGGCATATCAGCCCCAAACCGCCCAGCGGGGGCTGCACAGAATCAGGCACCAGCAGCAGGGGCAGTGAGACCAGCAGGAGCACCACCATCAGTGCGTGGGCCAGGTAACTGCTCAGGTGCACCAGCGCCATCGCTTTCTGCCACCACCTCAGCCGCCGGCTGCGCAGCAGGGGACCAGCCAGTTTGCGCAAGGTTTGCACCGACCCCTGCGTCCAGCGGGTCTGCTGCCGCTTAAACGCCGCGATCTGGGGGGGTAACTCGGCTGGCGCGTTTACTGTTGGCAAATAGAGGCACTCCCACCCGGCTAACTGGGCTCGATAGCTCAAGTCCAGGTCCTCAGACAGGGTGTCGGCCCGCCACCCACCGGCCTCCTCAATGCAGCGCCGTCGCCATATCCCAGCCGAGCCGTTGAAGCTCATCAGTAATCCAGAGCGATGCCGGCCGGCCTGCTCGACGACGAAGTGACCATCGAACGCCAACGCCTGGGCACGGGTCAGAGGGGAGTAATCGGCGTTGATGTACGACCAGCGTGCCTGCACCAGACCTAATCGCGGGTGCGATAGAAAGTGGGGAACCGTCTGGAGCAGAAAATCGGGACGGGGGCAGAAATCGGCGTCGAAGATGGCGACGTACTCACCACGGGTCTGAGACAAACCCCAATCCAGCGCCCCGGCCTTGAAGCCACTGCGGTCAAGCCGCCGCAGAACCGCGATGTCTATCCCTTGCTCGCGGTGGAGAGCCGTCCGCGTGCAGGCCAGGTGGCTCGTCCCATCGGTCGAATCGTCCAGGATCAGAATTTGCAGGCGATCACGGGGGTAGTCGAGCGCGGCCATACAGTCTATGACCCGCTCGATTACGTGGAGTTCATTGTACACGGGCACCTGCACGGTGACCGGCGGCAGGGTGGATCGATCTATCGGTGGGGTGGGGACCGCTGCCTGTCGGTGGCGCAGATAGAGGAACGCCAGGATGAAGGATTGCAGCCCGTAGATCGCCAGCCAAAGGGCGGCCAGGGCGTGGATGAGTACGAGGAGTGTCACCTCAGTCCCAGCAGTTCGTACACCGTGATCGGTTCGCTGAAGCCCTCTGCCTGTATGGGCGGGAGCGGCTGGGCCTCGATGTGCTTTCGTGCCCGCTGGTAGGCTGTGTGCGAAAGCAGGATCTGCCCCGGTGCTGCGGCCTCTTGTAGACGGCGGGCTAGATTCACGGTGGAGCCGATCGCGGTGTAGTCCAGCCGTTGTGCGGTGCCGATGTTGCCCACCACTGCATCGCCGACGCTGATGCCTACCCCGTAAGCAAGCCAGTAGGCCGGGGGTATGCGCTCGTGCAGGCGGACGATTCCTTCTTGTATCTTCAGCGCTGCCCGCGCTGCGCGCAGGACGTGATCGGCCTGGGGAAGCGGCGCGTTGAAAAGGGCGACCACACAATCCCCCATGAACTTGTCGAGCGTCCCCTCCTCAGCCAGTACCGCATTGGCGCCGATGGCCAGGTACTGATTGAGCACATCCACCAGCGTCTCAGGATCGTGCTGTTGGCTGAAGTCGGTGAAGCCACGGATGTCTGCAAACAGGCTGGTGATCTCCTGTCGCTGTCCGCCCAGTTTCAGCTCATGGGGGTCGTCCGGGAGGCGCTCAATCACGACCGGCGAGAGGTAGCGCTGGAACAATTGGTAGCGTGATTCCAGCCGGCGCTGTTCCGTGAGGTCATCTATCACGATGGCGATACCCTGTGTCTCGTCGTTGGCATCTTTGAGGGGGGAGAGGCTGGCACGGAGGTTGACCTGGTCACGGTCGGGGAGTGACATCTCAGTCTCAAACTCCACCACGGGCGTTCCATATGCCTTGACCGCTTCGATCAGCGATCGCAGTTCGCTCTCCAGCATCGGAAGAGTATCGGCGAAATATGAGCCGACGATGACCGTCGCTGGCGCCCGCAGGATGCGCTCGGCGGCCCGGTTGAAAAACGTGATCCGATCCTGACCGTCAGTGGTGATGACGCCACTGGTGATGGAGGCGAAGACGTTGTCTCTCAGTGCCTTGGCGTTGGCGACGCTTTCGAACAGACGGGCGTTCTCGATCCTCGCCGCTGCCTGTCCAGCGAAGGCAGTGAGTAAGTCACGATCCCGGTCGGCAAAGAGGCCGGTGAGGATGCGGTTGTCGGCGTAGATCACGCCAGTGACCTGCCCGCGCACTCTGAGCGGCACGCATAGAATGGAGCGCAGGTTGTAACCGATGACGCTCTCCTGTGCCTTGAAGCGGGGGTCCATCTGCGCGTTGGTCGTGACGATGGGCTGGTCGCTGGTGGCTACCTGGTCAACGATGCTCCGACTGATCTCGAATGAGGATGAAGCGATGGTCTCGCGGTCCATGTTGCGGGCGGTTCGGAACTCCAGCTCACCTGTGTCCGGGTCCACGAGCATCAGGAAGGCACGTTCGGCCCCTGTGAGATGGATAATCTGATCCATCACCTCGTTCAGCACCTCTGTCAGATTCAGGGAGGAGCCGATCGCCTGGGTGACGCCGTACAAAGCAGCCAGTTCGTCCCGCTCGAGTGACTGGGCTGTCAGTTCCTGTTCAAGGTGTGCCAGCACGCCCTGGAGGGCCGAGAGATGTTGCGAGATTTCCACCGCCATCGGTGTGCCAGTCTCACGGTACCGTGTAAGAACGCGGGCGATGTTGGCCAGCCCTTCACGGAGGACGGCGACGTTATTTTGGCCAGGGATTGTTGTCTTGGAAGTGTTATTGGTCATCACAGGCCTCACCGATGGGATGACATCATTATACCGCACCTTTCTCACTCACGCAAAGGTTTGCTGATGGGAAAACGAAGTGGAACGGATCGGAAAGTCGCTCCCCTGGAACGCATCCGGCCCCCACGTTGGGGGGCCGGATGACAGTGTGGGCAGCCTCTCATGACTGAGTCTATCGCAAACTCAGCCAAGCGGTGCTGTCCATCGCTAAATTGATAGATCGAGGTGCGCCGCACGCACGCGCACTGCCATGTTAGCCCAGGATTTCCTTGTACTTCTCCGCCTCCTCCTCGATGAAGGCTTTCAACTCCGGGGAATCGGCCTTCATCAGGTTGTCCAGTTCGGCGGGGTCGGTCATCTCAATCTTGACCAGCCAGCCATCCTCGTAGGAGGACTCGTTGACCAACGCAGGCTCCCATTCCAGCTCCTCGTTGACCTCAACGATCTTCCCGCTAACCAGGGCGGCGATGCGGCCTACCCACTTGCCTGACTCCATGGACATGAAAGTCTGTCCCTGCTCGACGTCCCGCCCGGCGCGCGGGGCTTCGACGAAGACGATCTCCTGAGCGATGGCCTGGCCGAACTCGGTCAAACCCTGTCTGATGACATTCCCCTCCACCTGAGCCCAGGAGTGGAGTTTGTCGTAGTACAGGCCGTCGGGGAACTCATAGCCGCTGATCTGCATTGTTGCACCTCCTAGTTATGTGCTCATCCTCAGTCTTCCTCGCCTGCCATCAGGGCGGCGCTGTTCCCTTTGTACGCTACTTGTGGCAGGATTCCAAACAGAGGTCAGGCTTAGTCAGAAAGTACCACAACAAAGAGCGCCATTGTATAATACAACGGTGCCCTTGCGATTGAATCACAGCCACTCCGGTCGCAACACGGTCACTCAGGCGGCACGTTCGACCTGATTAAGTTGCCTCATCAGGCGTGACTTGCGCCGGGCGGCGTTATTCTTATGGATGATACCCTTCTTGGCAGCCTTGTCCAGCGCAGCGACTGCCACACGCACGGCCTCGCGGGCCTCTTCAAGATGGCCCTTGTCCATTAAGAGCCGAGCCTTCTTGATGGCAGTACGAGCCTGTCCACGGGACACTCGGTTACGCAGACGCCTGCGCTCCGTGCTACGGAGGCGTTTAATCGCCGACTTTGTATTGGCCAAACCCTAATCCCTCCAATTGCCAGGTTACTGGAGGCTATTTTACAACAACTCAGCCGATTTGTAAAGCCTGGCGTCTGGCCTATAATAACCAGGTGCACGTGAAAACCAGGAGCAAGCATCACCGCCGCACCTTGGCTGACTGCCTGACGCGGCCTGAGAGAGGAGGGGATAGATGAGCGATGCAGAAGGAGCGACCGCAAGCAGCGGCCACGAGACACAAGTCGACGACGTCTCTGGCCCGGTGCACACCGGGAGCGGCGACATTATTCACATTGAAAAAGTCGAGTGGATGGCCGAAAGGGTGGGCCAGACTCTTCAACACTCGCTGTCGGCCGACGAGAAGACGCAGGCCGAACTGCGGGAGGTGATCACGGAACTCACCGCACTCCAGGCCCAGATGGCGGAGTGGAAGGAGCTGCACCACTTGCTGCACGAGGTGCTGGTTGCCTTCGCTCCCTTCCACGCCCGGCTCACCCCGCCCGGTGACGACGGCCTCGGTGCGACCGTGCGACAGGCACTGCTGCAGAACTGGCGAGTGTGCCAGGATGAGTTGGATATACTGATGGATTTCGCCGAGGATATCGAGCACATCGGCCGCCCATTTCGGCGGGAGGGGCGTGAGTTGCGTGGGGAGCGCTGGGTGGTGGAAATCGTCGCGCTGCAACTGTTATTGGAGGACGCGCTGAAGGAAGATCGTCCCAGCCCCGAGAGCCTGCTCGAACTGGCCGGGGAGTTCAATAGCGCCTGTCACCGCCATCTGGCCCTGGTCGATCGTAAATTACGGGTGGTCGTGGGCAAACTGCAACGATTGTCCACGCGCCTGCTGGGAGGAATACTATGAGTGACTTCTTGGACACCCTTCAACAACAGCATCAGGAGAGACTAGACCAACTGAGGCGTGGCGAGGTGGACGAAGCCTTCCTGGACGGGGTACAGGCGCTGCTCACCGACCTGCGTCAGGCTGGCGTTGTCATCGCCGACCCGGCCGAACGCGGCCAACTGCGGGCGCTGATGCACTTCTGGGGCAACGTCATCTACGACCACACGGACGTCTATCCCGATACTATGCTCCAGCCGCTCGACCCCACGAGAGCCCCTCCGGCAGAGGAGCCGGCCCGCCGCCCGTCGCCCCCTCTCACCTGGGTGCTCGTCGGTGGCGCGGCGGTGATCATCATCGCGGTTGGCCTGGCCGCCATCGGGTGGCTACCCCGAATGATCGAGGGACCTGAGGAGACACCCACGCCCACGCTGACGCCAGCCCCCTTCGTGGTGGGTTCTGCGGCGGTAGGGGCAGAGTTAAGCAGGGAGGGTACGTTGGAAATGACTGCCGACACCTTCTGCCTGGGTGTCCCTGAGATCGTTGCCGAGTTCGCGCTGGACGGGATTGAGCCTGAGATGGTGTGGTACTGGGAAGTGCGGCGCGAGGGCGAGCGCGAGCCTGTGGCCGCCCGAATGGCGACGCCGTGGGGACAGGAGCAGCAGCCCATCACCGTCCGCGTCTTGACTGGCGGCCCGGCGGGTGTGGAACCGGGCCAGTACGAATTGCTGGTCTACGCGGACAGGCAGGTGGTGGGGACGCACTCGTTTCGGGTGCTGGACGTGGCCACGCGCGTTTTCAGCCTGCGGGTGTCGGATGTGCCCGAGCTGGCCGAAGAAGCGTCAGACAAGCGAGGTGGAAACGAGTTCGAGGCCGGCGTGCGGGTGATCTACCTGAGTTACGAGTACGAGGGGATGTGCCCTGGGCTGGACGTCTCGCACGCGCTCTACTACCACGAGGAGGGATCGATCCAGGAGAGCGTGGAGACGTGGGGCGATGCTTCTCAGGGGCAAGCGCAGGTCAGTTTCCAGGCCCCGGGCGATCTGCCGTTTTCCCCTGGTGACTACGAGGTGGCGGTGGCCGTAGCAGGCGAGGGGCCCGCTCTCGTGGGGCTCACGGTTCGAGAGGCGACATTGGGAGGCGTGCCTCCTGCCTTCGGGGAGATCACCATCGCCCTGGGCGTGCAGCCGGACGGTACGCCGATCCTCACCGCGCCAGACAACCGCTTCGATTGGAACACCAAAATGGTCTATGCCATCTTCGACTACGTGGGGATGAGCGATGGACTGGCCTGGACGGCGGTGTGGACGGGCAACGGCGAGGAGGTGGCGCGGCAAGAGGAGTTCTGGAACGTGGAGGACGCCGGGACGGCGGGCACGCGCTGGGTAGCCTACTACAACGAACGGGGGCGTGTGCTGCCCAACGGGAGTTACAATGTGACGCTTTACATTGGGAACGTCGCACAGCGCACGGCCGATTTCAACATCCTCTACTACGTGTCGTCGGAGTAAGTAAGGAGATACATCTTTCCTGGCCCCTTGACAGCCACTGGCAGTATGTTATCATAGAATTGGCGCCCAGGTCGGCCAGGCGGTCGCGCCCCGTGCGCGGGGTGAGGAAAGTCCGGGCTCCACAGGGCACGGTGCTGGGTAACACCCAGGCGGGGACACCCGGCGGAAAAGGGCCACAGAAAAGCAGACAGCCGGGGCAGCCTCGACTGCCCCGGTGATGGTGAAAAGGTGGTGTAAGAGACCACCGGCGCTCGTGGCGACACGGGCGGCCAGGCAACCCCCACCGGGAGCAAGGCCAAGCAGAGGCGAGCCCGCTTCGGCGGGCACGGGGCGGCCCGTCCCGTCCGAGCCTCGGGTAGGCCGCTTGAGGCGGCGGGTAACCGCCGTCCCAGATAGATGACTGCCCACGACAGAACCCGGCTTATCGGCCGGCTTGGGCGCCACCAGGGGCGCGGTCACCGCGCCCCTGCCCGCGTTGGACTACTCTACTAGACTCCTCCAGACACTTGTTTTTGTCCCTCGTGTGGGTCTGTGCTATAATCTGAGGTGATTGAAGTCTCTATATTGGCTATCTATAATGACCGCTATGCGAAAACAGCACTACCACGGCCACCGTGAGCGCGTCCGTGAGCGTTTTCTCCGGCAAGGACTGGAGGGATTCCAGGACTACGAGGCTCTGGAATTGCTCTTACTGTTCGTTGCCCGCCAGAAGGATATGAAACCGGTGGCCAAGGCTCTCATCGAGCGCTTTGGTCCCTTCAAGGATGTCCTCGACGCCTCTCCTGAAGAACTGGAAGACGTCGAGGGAGTCGGGCCGGTAGCGGTCACGCTGATTCACTTTGTCAAGCAGGCGGCTGCGCGTTACCTGCAGCAGATGAGCCAGACTCGCTTTTCGTTAGACAGCCCTGATGCCTTGATCGAACACTGCATCCTCAGCATGGGCGCTGGGCCGAATGAGAAGTTCCGCGTAATCTGCCTGGATAGCAACTTCGCCATCGTGGATGAAAGGGACGTCGCTGAAGGCACAGTGAACCAGGCGGCCGTGTACCCCCGCAAGGTCATGGAGATCGCCCTGGAGGCGCATGCTACAACGTTGGTGTTTGTGCACAACCATCCCGACGGCAACGTGAGACCTTCGGAGTTCGACAAAACACTCACACGCGGTTTGGTACTGGCGGCAAAGGCAATGAACATCTCCGTCTACGATCACATCATCGTGTCGCGCGACACCTATTTTAGCTTCCGAGAGGATGGTTTGCTGTGAGCGAGAGTTCTGCACAGAAACACTACAACGGATTGGGAAAGAAACGGATGAACTGTTTCACGCCGCGAAATCCCGGGAACAGGACTGAATACGGGCAACGGACGAGTTCTAATTGCTCAGGTGGAGCGTAAATCCGTTTTATTCTAAATCCGTTGTTGTGTTTCTGGCAAAGAACTTTTATGCAGAACTCTCGTGAGTTCGAACTTCCGAAGCCTCAAAGACCTCGGAGGTCTTGGAGATACTACAAGTTTGGAACTACACCCTGCCATTAAGCAACACTATCCTTTTCTCAACGAGGCCCAGCGGGAGGCTGTGGCTTGCGTTGATGGCCCGCTGCTGATCATCGCCGGGCCTGGGTCGGGCAAGACGCTGGTGCTGGTGGTGCGCACGCTGAACATCCTGCTGCAGGGCAAGGCTGAGCCCAAGGAGATCGTGCTCTGCACGTTCACCGAGAAGGCCGCCTTCGAGTTGCGGGACCGGGTCGCCCAGGCAGCCCGTACCCTCGGCTACACGGGCGACCTCTCGCGACTTCAGGTCAGCACCATCCACGGAATCTGCAACGATCACCTCACTCGTTTCCGTCACCACACCTGGCTGGGCGCCGGCTACGAGGTGTTAGATGAACTGACACAGGCCCTGTTCCTGTTCGAGAATTTTGATGCTATCGTCCCTCACCCCCCGTCCCCCTCTCCCGATTTCGGGAGAGGGGGTGCCGAAGGCGGGGGTGAGGCCAAGTACCTGGGAAAGTGGTCCACCCGCTGGACAACTATCAGGGGGTTGACGGGGTTCTTCAACAAGATTACCGAGGAGTTAGTGGACCCTGAGGCTCTAATAAGCAGCAGTGATGGGTTCTTACAGCAACTTGGCGCAGCCTATCAGCGGTACGAAGAAACCCTGCGTGAGCGGGACCGAATGGACTTCGCCCACCAACAGAAGTTGTTCTACGATCTTCTGCACGATCCTGACATCGGCGAACAGGTGCAGGCGGAGGTGCGCTACGTGATGGTGGATGAGTACCAGGACACGAACTACATCCAGGAGCAACTGCTTCTGAGACTGGCTCACCCGCAGGACAACCTCTGCGTAGTGGGCGACGACGACCAAAGCCTGTACCGCTTCCGGGGAGCGACGGTCCGCAACATTCTCGAATTCAGCAAGCACTTCAACTCCTGCCCCCAGGTTCGCCTGACTGTGAACTACCGCTCCCACGAGCGGATCATCGCGGGCTACAACCGCTTTATGGCCGGCTGCGACTGGTCGAACCCCAATTCACCCTTTGATTTCCGCTACGCCAAGACCATCGAACCAAACGAGGGTGATGACCACCCCGACTACCCCGCCGTGTTCGCCATCTGGGGCGCGAACCGGACCGATGAGGCCAATCGGATGGCAGACCTGGTGGGCTTCCTCAAAGAGAGCGCAGTCATCGAGGACTACAACCAGGTGGCGCTGTTGCTGCACAGTGTACGCAGCCAGCACTCCGATCCGTTCGTCCAGGCGTTGGAACAACGTGGCATCCCGGCATTTGCACCACGCGCCCGGACCTACTTCGACAACGACGAAGTACACCTGACCGTGGGCTGCTTCGCCGTGTTGCTGGGCTGGTATGGGGACAACCGGGGCAACCTGCCTGGTTACGCCTTGCAGGACCTGGCTGACTACGTGGATGGCTGTCTGACCGGACTGGCCCGCGCCGGCGTCGTGGCTGATCACCCTCTGGCCCGGGTACTACAGCGACGGGTTGCTGAGATAAAGGATTTGCGGGAGGGCGAAACGCTCAATCGCCACCTGGCCGATTACCTCTACGAGTTCATCGCCCACGAGCCCTTCGCAAGTATGATGGGCAACGAGAATCGCGCTCGTAATCTTGCCATCTTCAGCCAACTGTTGGCGATATTCCAACACTATTACCACTACACTGTGATCACCCACGCCAACCGAGGCTTTATCCGCCTGCACTTCTTCAACAGTTTTCTGCGCTTCCTGTACATGGGCGGTATCAACGAGTACGAGGACCCCGACCGCCCCTTCCCCTCCGGGCACGTCCAGGTGATGACCATCCACCAGAGCAAGGGGTTGGAGTTTCCGGTGGTGATTGTGGGCTCCCTGGCGACTCGAATAAGTTCGTCGAAGCAGGTGGACCGGCTGCTAGGGCCGTTTTACCACCGCGAACGTTTCGAGCCGGAGAAGCGCATCACCGAGTTCGACCGCATGCGGTTACACTACGTGGCCTTTTCCCGGGCTGAGAAGGCGCTGGTGCTGACGACCACCGACACACCCAAGCCACACTTCGACCCTATCTGGCAGGGGTTGCCCCAGTGGCCTTACGTCCAGCAAGACTTGCTCGCCGCACAGCACTTTGAACTCAAGGAACAGGTGCCTCTGAAAAAGACGTTCTCCTTCACCAACCACCTCAAGGTCTACGAGACCTGTCCGCGCCAGTACCAGTTCTTCCGTGAGTACGAGTTTGCCCCCTCGCGCTCGGCAGAGATACTCTTCGGCTCTCTGGTCCACCAGACTATAGAAGACGTCCATCGCTGGGTGCTGGAGGGCCAGTCGCTGCGCCTGATCGAAAAGGCGATCCCAGGTTTGTTCGATGCCAACTTCCGCAGCCTGGTCAATGCTGGCTACCGGCCCATCAGCGATGCCCAACGAGGAGTGGCCCTAGGTCAGGTGAAGAACTACTTCGGGCAGAACCAGGACCGGATGGCGCAGGTGATTGAGACCGAAGTGGACGTCTCGTTGGAGAAGGAGCACTACATCCTCACAGGCCGCGTGGATCTGCTGCTGGGCGAGGATGGCAAATTGGAGTTGTTGGATTTCAAGTCCCAGCCCCGGCCCCATGGTGACGACCGGCGGCTGTCGCACTACTACCAGCAGTTGCTCATCTACGCTCACATCCTGGAGCGGCGTTACGGGAAGCGCCCAGAGCGGCTGGCGCTGTACTGGACTGGCGAAGCCCGCCGTGAGGACGCGCTGATGTTCTTCCCCTACGAACCAGAGAAAGTAGCCGAGGCCGGGGCCTACTTCGATAGCGTCGTGGCCCGGATTCTGGCCCGCGACTTCGCCGTGAAACAGCCGCCGGAGCGCAAGGTCTGCTCTGAATGTGACTTTCGGACCTATTGTCAGGGGCAGGGGACGATCAAGATCAGTTGAGTGAGGTTCTGACGATGCAATCTCCTTACACGCCACCCCAAGAGCACATTGACTTGATACGCAGCCGGAAATTCGGCCTCGCGCCAGATGGGACTATCGCCAAGCAGAACCCGCTGTCGGATGATCTTCAGCGTGCCATCTCGCATTTATCAGAGGGACTGTACTCCAAGGAGACCCATTTCATCCTGGAGCTGATCCAGAATGCCGAAGATAACCGCTATGACGAGAATGTAAAGCCCGACCTAACATTCACCCTGTTATCCAGAGACCCAACTGGAACCCCAGAAGCCGAGGGCGCTCTACTTGTCATAAACAACGAAGTGGGATTTCGCCCCAAGGATGTTCAGGCACTGTGCGCTGTTGGGGCGACGACCAAGGAGAAGCGGGAAGGATACGTTGGCGAGAAAGGCATCGGCTTCAAGTCCGTGTTCGTGGTAAGCAGTCAGCCCCACATTTTCTCCGGTGGCTATCAATTCCGATTTCAGGAAGAGCCGGATCCTCAAGCTGAACTCGGTTATATCGTACCTTATTGGGTATCTGAGATACCGCCTGAGATGAAGGAGCACAGCAACAGAACACGCATCGTACTTCCTCTGAAACCTGGTAAGCGAGAAGGGGTCACCAAGGAACTTGAAACAATTGCTCCCGAAACCATTTTGTTTCTCTCCAAGTTGGAGGGATTAGCCATCCACATTGAGAACCAGAAGCCTATTGAGGTAATACGAGATGATACGAACAGGCCGCTGGTCCAGTTTATGACAGGTGACCAGTATGTGGAGTTCTGGCTAGTCGAGCAGGAGATCCCCATGCCACCTGACCTCCACGAGGAGAAGCGCGAAGGCATTACTACTCGGAAAGTTAGCGTCGCACTACCCCTGACAACAGAAGTCAGTTCCGAAGGACAAGTGTTCGCTTTTCTGCCCACAAAAGAGAAAAGCGGTTTCCCTTTCATAATCAATGCGGACTTCATTCTTTTAACATCACGTGAGGGCATTAAGTACGACTGCCCGTGGAATCTCTGGTTGCGCGATTGTATGGCTCCAGCGTTCATACAAGCTTTTACAAGCCTTCTCGACAAGCCCAAGTACAGGGCCAGGGCGTATGCCTTCATTCCGTTGGCCAGTGATAACCAGGAAGAGTTTTTCCAGCCTACTGTCGAGGCCATTCACAACGAACTGAGCAGTCGGGCCGTGATTTGGACGCTTGACGGTGAGACGCTGGTGAAGCCATCAGAAGCCCGCTTAGCCTCTGACGAGTTTCGCAGACTGCTGAACATTGCCTATATGCCAACTCAGTTGCAGAAGACGCCTCTTGCTCACCCGCAGATTCAGACCTACCGGAAACAGCTCGAGGCTATTGGCGTCGAAGACCTGAGTTCGAGCGAGATCATCGAATGTCTAAGAGACGAAACTTGGCTTGAGTCTCAAGACCTGGAGTGGTTCGTCGCACTTTATAAATACCTGAGCCAGCTACGACGGGCGACAGAGAAGCGTCTCCAGGGCTTGAATTTGCTCCCTCTTGAAGAGGGTAGGAGGTCAAATGCAACCGAACAACCTATCTACTTCCCAGCAGAAGATGTGCAGGAGATCAGGCAACTACAGACCCAGGTTTCTTCTGTACTCACCATCGCCTTTCTGAATCCGAGACTCTACGCGTTACTCGACGACAACCAAGGACTTGCCCAATGGCTTGTTGACACGCTCGGAGTGCGGGATCTGACACCGGCCAATTTCTGTCTTGACTTGGCCCGGGGACTCAACGAACATCGGGCCGAAGTCAGTGTGTCTGAACTGGTACATCTAACCGCATACATTCGAGACCAATTCGATGCTCTTGATGATGAGACTCAACAAGCGATCATAGATGTACTGCCTCTTGCCCTGGCTGACGGGGAAATCGTAGAACCGCAAGAGTGGAATGATGACCATCCACTGGCCATGCCAGAGGCAATGAATCCCAAGACTGGCTGGCAATTGGTGTTTGCTGATCCGGACGATCGTGCTCACATCGCAGTGCTATCCGATGCCTATCTAGCGAGTTGTGAGGGGAAGGGGGAGTTCAGAAGTTGGCAAGGTTTTCTTGAGGAAGTGGGAGCCACTGACGCCCCTCATCCTCGTTTAGCATCTGGGCTTACTTATGGAAGTCCCGAGTTGACCAAGTATGAGCGTGGACTATTCAAGGCGTTTCGCGACCAGTTTGACGAAAAGTACCCTCGCAGCCGATCTTGGCCCTGGCCAGAAAAAGTACAAGACTACCGTCCACCAGGCTGGCTATCTGACTTATGGACAGGGACAAGTCGCTTGGGGAAACGAGCGTTGCGAAGGAGGGGTAAAGCACTGGTCAGTTGGCTGGCTGCAAAGCTACGTGAGCGATACTGGAAGGAGCCATCATTCTGTACAGCCCATTATGAAGGCGACTATCGGAAGTGGCAACACTACCAGCGAGATTCAGAACTCAAGCACTGCCTCCTGGAGGCCCCATGGTTCCCGAGCACCCAAGGGCCTACGAGGCCTGGTGAAGTCTTCCTTAACAAACCTGAGTTGCGTGAACTCTTTGGTGATACACTGCCGTATGTGCTTGAGAATCCCGGTGAGAAGGTGGCTAACTGGCTCGGGCTTCGCCAAACGGCCACAGTAGACGAGTTCTTGCAGTATCTGCAAGAACTCAGTTCTCGACCTGCCGACCAAGTAGATCAGAAGGTGGTCAGCAAGATATATGCATTTCTGGTGGAGAGGTGGCGTTCTGATGTCAAAGACCTCTTTGAAGAACACCCCCTAATCCTAGTCTCCAAACCTCATCCGAGGTGGATCACCTCAAAGCAGGCCATCTGGCGCGATCTATCGGCTGTCTCCGGTGTAACATATGCGTATCTAGAGAAGCAATTCGATCGTCGTTTGAAGGAGTTTTTCGTCAAGAAAGTAGGCGTAAGAGAGCACTTCAGCCAGGAGTTGTATGCTCAAGCATGGACTCAGTTGACCGAAGTGGAGCACATTCAAGCTGGGACAGCGGAGGATGCGCTTGAGCGTATCTATCCTGAATTGCTGAAAGTTGTCGAAGGAAATGATCAGCCGCAATGGTGGCAGGGATTCCGTGCTAACGCCAAGGTGTGGACGCAGAATGACCGTTTCGAGGTTGCCGACAGGGTATATGTCCCCGACGACGGAGAGCTAAAGCGACTCTTTGCCAAAGAAGGAGTTGAGTTTGCCTGGCGTCCCGAGAAAGCCAGTTTCGCTGAGTATCAACCATTGTATCGTGCCCTTGGCATTCGTTCGCTGGTGGAGACAGTCGAGGCAACTGCTGAAGTGCAGCAAGTGGCTGAAACCGACGACTTTCACCCTCTCCTGACATCGGCTGCAAAAAAGGCGATTTGCGTTTATCTCTGGAACGTGAACAGTGATCAGTATGAACGCACAAAGCAGACTGGTGTCCTCGAAGCATTGCTTAGGACCCGGGAACAGGTGGTCAAGGGCCTGACAGTGTGCTATGAATTGGATTGGACCGCTGTCGAGGTCTGCGATAGTAGCGCCTACTGGCAACAGGACAAGCGCTTGCTCTATCGATCAGACGCGCACTCGCAAGATCAGCTTGAGATTGAAACACCGGCTATTCTCGCCAGACGACTCACTGGCGGTCGCACGTCCAACGCGCTGGAGAACTTCATCGGCAGGGTTCTTGGTGCATCTGAGGTCAAGGTTGACGGAATCAGTCACAAGAACAACTGGTCCCTGCCCGCTGAGGAGAAAGAATGGATAGACAAGGTACTTGCTTCGTCACTCAGGCAGGCTGAACCCGAACCCAAACCAAAGCCGGAACCGAAAACCGAACCGGAGACTGAAGCAGCTAGCCCCAGGTCAAAGCATGAACTCAGAGGCGAACATGAATCCAAGTATGCACCGAAGCCTGCACCGCAACCTGGACCAAGGCCAGAGCCGGAACCCGAGCCTGAACCCAAGCCTAGACCGAAGCCTGAACCACACCACCGCCGTCCCAGGTTGCGCTCCTACATAGAGCCAGATGGTAGCGGTCGAGGCGGAGGTTCACCCGATGAAAGCGAATTGTCCGAGGAGCGGAAAGCCATTGAGAGAGCGGGAATCGAGGTCGCGCTGGCTTATGAACAGCGGCGCGGGCGTATTCCCAAAGAGTTGCCGCCCAACCATGAAGGCTGGGACATAGACTCCTACGCGGAAGACCCGGTTGCCGCCATCTTAGACAAAGGCGAAAAGCATAGACTGGCACGGCGTATCGAAGTCAAGGCCACCAAGTACGGCTGGGATGGCTGGGGGATTGGTCTCACTGCGCCGGAATACCGGGCGGCGCAGCGCCACGGCGAAGAATACTATCTCTATGTCGTTGAGTATGCCCTGGATGAGAATTTGCGCAGGTTGTTCGTGTTCCAGAATCCCGTTGACAAGGTCAATGACTATCGGCTTGACGACCGCTGGAAAGCCGTCGCTGACGAAGAATACTAGCCGGCGATCCTCGAAATCTGGATTTGAAACCTGATTGGGAAGCAGGAGGCACGTTATACCCAAAATCGAAATCACCCGCACCGAACTGGTCTGGCCTGGCAAATACGACGAAGACGGCAACCTGGCCCCGCCCCGCTGCGTCAGTTTGCCCTTCCAGGTCATCGAGCGGGTGAACGAGACCCGCGCCACCCACGAGTAGTGGAAGCAGAATACCCAGTTTGACATCTGGTCCACTCCGGCGCATAATAACTCTGGCAAAGCATGTCTGCGGGCTTTGCTCAACGCTATTCCCTGCGCCCAGCCAGTTGTTCGCACCGATTGAATTGAGGAAGGAGTTCAGACTGATGACAGAGCATCGTGTGTTGATACCGGACCAAATGTTTACTGAACTGACGCCAATAGCGGAACAGGAAAACAAAGAAATCAGCGATCTGGTCAATGAGGCATTGCGACAGTATCTATGGAAGGCCAAAGAACGCAAGATAGACCGGGAAATGGAAACGTACCGCACTATGCACATCGAATTGAAACAGCGTTTCCTGGGCAAGTACGTGGCCATTCACAACGGGGAATTGGTGGATCACGACGCCGACCGCCATGTACTGTCTCGGCGGGTACGCCAGAAATACGGGGGCGTAGCGGTGCTCATCACTCCTGTTGAAGAAAAGCCAGAACGCGAGTTCTTGATGCAGAGTCCTCTTGACAAACACAGCCTAATGGATAGAATTGTCTACATATAAACATAACTGTATACCATTCTATCCTATTCGATGGCGATGGAAACATCCAAGCCTATTCAAAATGCAATCACACTTTTCCAGCAACATGGTGGCACCATGCACACCGCTGAGGCGCGACGGCTGGGCATCCACCCACGCACCCTCTACGCGATGCGCGACTCCGGGGTGGTGGAGCAACTCAGTCGGGGGCTCTACCGCTTGGCCGACTTGCCGCCCCTATCCAACCGTGACCTGGTCACTGTGGCCCTCAAAGTCCCTCAATCTGTGGTCTGTCTGATCTCTGCCCTGGCCTTCCACGAACTGACCACCCAGATTCCCCACGCTGTGGACATCGCTATGCTCAGAGGGGCCAAGCGGACCCGTCTGGACTATCCCCCCTTGCGTATCTATTGGTTCTCAGGCCCTGCCTGGAGCGAGGGAATTGAGACCCCCCTGATTGACGGCATCCCCGTTCGCATCTACGGGCCGGAGAAGAGTATAGCCGATAGCTTCAAGTACCGCCGCAAGATTGGCCTGGATGTGGCCCTCGAAGCGCTCAAATTCTATCGCCAGCATCAGGACTTTGATGTAAGCAGGCTGCTGCGTTACGCCCGCGTCTGCCGGGTCGAAAAAGTGATCAGACCTTACCTGGAGGCGCTGCTATGACCCGAGACGTAGCTGCCTCCGTCCGCCAGCGGTTGCTAAACCACGCCAGAACAGAGGGACGCCCATTCAATGAGGTGCTGCAGTACTTTGCTCTGGAACGTTTCCTCTACCGCCTGGGACGCTCATCCTATCGCCGCCAGTTTGTGCTCAAGGGGGCATTGATGTTCACCGCCTGGCAGTCGCCGTTCTCCCGGCCCACCCGCGATATTGACCTGCTGGGCCGTCTAGATAACTCGGTCGAGCACGTCGTATCTGTGATCCAGGCGATTTGCCAGGAGACAGCACCGGAGGACGGGATGCGCTTTGACACCGAGAATGCCCTTGGTGAGCGCATTATTGAGGCGGCAAACTATGCGGGCGTGCGCGTGCGCTTTACCGCCTATCTGGGCACTGCGCGTGTCCCTATGCAGATTGACACCGGTTTCGGTGATCCGCTGGTACCCGGCCCATCTCTCGTCCGGCTGCCGACCATCCTGGATTTTCCCCCACCTGAACTGCAGGGCTACAGCCGCGAAAGTGCGATCGCCGAAAAGTTACAGATCATGGTCTATATGGGGGAGGTAAACAGCCGGATAAAGGACTTCTACGACGTCTGGTTGCTGGCCAACCACTTTGACTTTGACGGTTCCATCCTGTCTCAGGCGATCCACGAGACGTTCCGCTGGCGACAGACAACTCTCCCCCTGACCCCAGTCGCATTCACCGATGCCTTTGCCCAAAATCGTGAGAAGCAGACCCAGTGGATTGCGTTCATCCGTCGCCATCGCCTCGAGGAGAAGGAGACGCCCGCCACCCTGCACGAGGCCCTTCAGGTCATTGCCCCGTTTCTCCATCCCGTGATCCAGGCACTGTCGAAAGGGCGGCGCTTTGATCGGTACTGGTCGCCCGGTGGCCCATGGTTGCCGCGTGATAAGACTTCGGAAGTCCGGCAGACTTCTAAAGTCCGAATGAACTGAGAGGTGAATAAATGCCCAAAATCGAAATCACCCGCACCGAACTCGTCTGGCCCGGCAAATATGACGACGAGGGCAACCTGGTCCCACCCCGCCGTGCGAGCCTGCCCTTCCAGGTCATCGAGCGGGTCAACGAGACCCGCGCCACCCGCGAAGAGCGTGAGGAGGAACGTGCTGGACACGTTGCCACCCTCTTCGACTACTGGCGGGCCGAGGAGGAGCAAAAGGCCGCCCCCGGCGACGGCTGGCGCAACAAGCTCATCTGGGGCGACAACTTGTACGTGATGGGGTCGCTGCTGGAGCATTTTGCTGGCAAGATTGACTTAATCTACATTGATCCGCCGTTTGCAACGGGGGCAGATTTTTCGTTTAGGGCGGAAGTTGGTGATGAATTTGTTGACAAGAATCAATCTTTGCTTGAAGAGAAAGCATACCGAGACACGTGGGGTGAGGGCATTTCTTCATACATTCGAATGCTGTATGACTGTTTGCGCCTGATGTCGGAGTTAATGAGCCCTTCTGGCTCAATTTACATTCACCTAGGGTGGGACATCTCGCAGTATGTCAAAGTTGTGGCAGATGAAATCTTTGGCACAGGCTCTTTTATCAACGAAATCACCTGGAAGCGCCAATCCGCACATAGCGACGTCGCCCAGGGCGCTACTCATTATGGGCGTGTCCATGATGTAATACTCTTCTACGCAAGAGGAACCGACTTCACTTGGAATCACCAGTTTGAAGAATATGACCAAGAATATGTACAGGCCCACTATCGACACGTCGAGCCCGAAACAGGTAGGTGCTTTACTCACAGCGACATGACCGCTGCAAAGCCAGGGGGCGACACTGAGTACGAATGGCGAATCAAACGCAAGATTGGGAAATCAACTTGGCAAGCCGACCTAACCAACGAATGCCAGCAACCAGTGGAAGGTTTTGAGTACAAGGGCGTTCGTCCGTATAGGGGAAGATATTGGGGGTACTCAAAAGCCAACATGGTTGAATGGGAGAAACAAGCACGCATCTACTACACGCGGACTGGAACGCCACGCTTGAAGCACTACTTGGAAGATATGCCGGGACGTCCTATCCAGGATATTTGGGACAAGATGTCTACACAGACAATAGGCTCCGAGCGCACGGGATACGCGACACAGAAACCGAAGTTGTTGCTTGAGAGAATCATCTTGACTTCATCCAACGAAGGAAACCTCGTTGCCGACTTTTTCTGCGGCTCCGGCACTACTTTGGCCGTAGCCGAGAAGCTGGGTCGCCGCTGGATCGGCTGCGACATGAGCCGCTACGCCATCCACGTCACCCGTAAGCGGTTGATGGACATCCCAAAGTGTCGCCCCTTCGAGATTCTCAACCTGGGCAAGTACGAGCGCCAGGTTTGGCAGGGTGTCACCTTCGAGGGTCAGAGACGCCCCCGCCAGATGCTCATCTTCGAGTATCTCAAGTTCATCCTCAATCTCTACGGCGCGCAGCCGCTGGCCGGCACCCAGCACCTGCACGGCAAAAAGGGCAGCGCGATGGTCCACGTCGGCGCGGTGGACGCGCCGGTCACGATTGACGAGATCAACGAGTGCCTGGCCGAGTGCAAGGCGATGAAGCAGAAGGAACTCCACGTCCTGGGCTGGGAGTGGGAGATGGGGCTGGCTAACCTGATGGTGGACCAGGCCAAAGCGCAGGGCATCAGGCTTCTGCTCCTCGCCATCCCTCGCGAGGTGATGGAGCAGCAGGCGGTTGACAAGGGCGACATACACTTCTACGAACTGGCCTACCTGGAGGTGGAGATCAAGCCCTCGCGCAAGAAGCGCTCCTTCCGGGTTGCACTGACTGACTTCGTCATCCCCAACGACGAACTCATCCCGCCCGAGGTGCGCGAGAAGATTAAGAAGTGGTCGGACTACGTGGACTACTGGGCGGTGGACTGGGACTTCCAGAACGACACCTTCATCAACGGCTGGACGTCCTACCGCACCCGTCGCGACCGCACGCTGCAACTCAAGACCGATCCGCACGTCTACGAGACGCCGGGAACGTACCGCATCCTGGTCAAGGTCATTGACATCTTTGGCAACGACACGTCGCAGGTATTCGCGCTGGAGGTGCCATGGTAGACTTCCGACGCGTGCGGTGCTTTCTCTTTTGCGACTCATTATGCTATAATCCAAGTTGTTGTAAGCCAAGTGGAGGTAAAGATTGATGGGCAACCCAGTCAAAACAAGCCAACACATTGAGGGGGATATGGCTACCGACATGGTGTCCATTCCGATCTCCTTGCTTCAGAAGATGTCGGAGGCGGCCGGGGCTTTTGAAGCCTTTGGGGACGAAATGGAAGACTATCTGCTATCTCAGGACACCGCTTTTCTAGCACGGATGCGCCAGGCTCGAGCGCACCATCTGAAGGGAGAAACGCGCTCACTGGACGTGGTGAAACAAGAACTGTGTATCGAATAGAGGCTACTCCCGAGTTCGACGAGGACCTGAGCGGCCTTGACCGCGCCGTCGCCCAGCGTGTCATCCGCAAAGTGGAGTGGCTAGCCGAGCACCCGGAGGTCCTTCGCTATCCACTTCGTCATTTGCCCGAGGATCTGAAGGGGCTGCACAAATACCGGGTGGGAGACTACCGGGTGCTGCTGTGGGTAGATCGCGAAGCCGGGGTGTTGACTCTGTATGGTATTCAGCACCGGCGTGAAGTGTACGATATCTTGCGTTAACAGTGGAATTCGTATGATTCGTGGCGAGAACGCTCACAGAGAAAACCAGTGGCAACAGTAATACATTACGACCGCACCCTGCCGGAAGTGCCTGGACGCACCCCCTACACCAAACCGGACGCTTACCTGGAGAAACTAGGCGAGGGCGATTACGCCGTGCGCCAGGGCCGCCGTCCCAGCACGATGTTCCTGGTGGACAAACTTCGCCAGGCTGTGGGCCAGTGGCGTGACGACGAATACCCCGGCATCTCTGACGTCACCCGTCGCCTTTTCCGGTTCTGGTTCGATGAGGATCACCTGCTGGCCGATGGAACCGTGTGGCGGTACTGGTGGTGCCAGCGCGAGGCGATCGAGACGCTGGTCTACCTGGTCGAGGTGCGGGGCTTTGCGGACTTCGTTCCCATCGCCCAGGAGTTTGGCGAGAAGCCGAAACGCGGTTTCTTGGATATGGAGTTCAACGTCGAGACGACAATGGATGGCCAGCGACTTCTCCGCCGTTGGGTGCCTGAGGTAGAGAAGGACGCGGTTCAGGAACTGCCCGAGGAGAATCTCCAACGCTACGCTTTCAAGATGGCCACCGGCGCCGGCAAGACGGTAGTTATGGCGATGGCCATCGTCTGGTCGTATCTGAATCGCCGTCTGGGCACAGACTTCCGAAGTCTTGATCGCTTCACTGACAACTTCCTCATTGTCGCTCCCAACGTCATCGTCTTCGAGCGACTGGAACGGGATTTTGCCAGCAACAAGATCTTCCACGCGCTCCCCCTCATTCCTCCAGAGTGGCGCGGCCAATGGGGGATGAGGATCATTCTGCGCGGCGACAGCGCCGTTCCCGACCCGGCCGGCAACCTCTTCGTGGTCAACATCCAGCAAATCTACGAATCGCGCGAGGAGGAATGGACGCCAGCCAATGCCGTGGAGGCTGTTCTAGGCCGTCCGCCCAAGCAAGACCTGGCGGCCTACCAACCCTCGATGCTAGAGCGGATCAAAGGCCTGGGCAACCTGATGGTGCTCAATGACGAGGCACACCACGTCCACGATGAAGACCTGGCCTGGAATAGGACGTTGCAGGCCCTGCACGAGAACCTCAAGCATAAAGCCGGGCAAGGAGCCTGCCCTGAGCGAAGCCGAAGGGGTCTCACCGCCTGGCTCGACTTCTCCGCCACGCCCAAGACTCAGGCGGGCACCTACTACCCCTGGATTGTCGTGGACTACCCTCTTGCCCAGGCCATCGAGGACCAGATCGTCAAGGCTCCTCTCATTGTGCATCGCGTAAACAAACCAGACCCCAAGAGGGTCACGAAACACAACGTCGTGCAGGCCTATCACGACTGGATCGTCGTTGCCCTGGAGCGCTGGAAGGAGCACACGCGGGTCTACCGGGGCGTCGGACAGAAGCCGGTGTTGTTCATCATGTGCGAGCGCACCGCCTACGCCGATGCCATCGCCGGGCACATTCGCAAAGCCGGCCGCCTCAAGAAGAAAGAAGTACTGGTCATCCACACCGACAGCAAGGGTAACATTACCAAAAAAGACCTCCACCAGGCACGCAATGGTGCGCGCGACGTGGACAAGCCAGATAGCGACATCAAAATCATCGTCAGCGTGCTCATGCTGCGTGAGGGATGGGATGTTCACAACGTGACTGTCACCCTGGGCCTGCGGCCGTTCACGTCCAAAGCCGCCATCCTGCCCGAACAGGCCGTGGGACGCGGGCTGCGCGTGATGCACAGCATCAGCCCCGACCGCCGCCAGACGCTCGAGGTCATCGGCACTGAGGCGTTTGAGGCCTTCGTGCGCGAACTGGAGCAGGAGGGCGTCGGCATTGATACCGTTGGCACGCCACCGCCCTTGCCGATCAAAGTCTATCCGATACGAGAGAGGGTCGAATTCGACATCGCCATTCCCCTGACCAAACCCAAATACACCCACGAGTACCGCAACCTCAAGCACCTGGATCCGCTAGGGTTGCCGCCGATCTACGATGCTGGTGTGTTGGCGGAGGAATTGGCCATTGAGATTGAGATGGCCTTCGCCACCACGGGCACCACGGTCCACCAGGCCGTCGTCATCCCCGAACGCCCGTTGCTCAGCCAGGACTTCCTGCGCGACATCACCCATGCCGTCGAGCACCGGTTGAGCCTCAACGGTCACTTCTCCGAACTGTACAGAATCGTCAAGGGGTATGTGCAGCATCGCTGCTTTGGCATTGAGGTCCATCTGGACAAGGACGACATCAAGCGCCGCCTGCGGGATCCAATGCTCCAGGATGGCATCGCCACCTTCTTGAGCCGGAGGATCGCCGAGTTGGCCACCCAAGAGCGGGCCATCGAGTTCGAGGACGCGGCGTTCCATCTCTCGCAAACGCAACCTTTCACCTGGTCTCGCTTGCACCTTGCCTGCGACAAGACCATCTTCAACGAGTGCGCTGTGTTCAACGACCTGGAAGCCCGTTTCGCCCAATTCCTGGACGGTGCATCCGACGTCCTCCGCTTCGCCGCCCTGGCGGAATCCTACACTCGGTTCCGGGTGGATTACCTCAGCACCACTGGCGCCATCAAGTTCTACTACCCCGACTTCGTCGCCGTGCAACAGACACCAGAGGGTCAGGTCAACTGGATCGTCGAGACCAAGGGGCGCGAGTACGAGGATGTGGCGCACAAAGACGGTAGCATCCGCGACTGGTGTGGAAAGGTCTCTGCCCAAACCCGCCAGACCTGGCGTTATTTGAAGGTGCCGCAAAGGTGTTTTGACGCCAGCAGTGCTCGGATCTTCGGAGAACTGGTTGAAGAGTTGGACGGCCATCAGCCAGAGTTATTCGATTGAGCCCTTCGCGCACCGCGAAGAACCATTCAAACTGTTCTGGGGCCTTTTCGGTCGCCAGGAGACCTCCGTTGCCCGTGCACAGCCCTGCGCAACTACGACGTAGAGCTGGGCCTGGTCCATCCCGCCCGGTCCACCATGGGTCGAACTGAGACTCAAGCCAGGCCACCCGCTGACTATACGCAAGGGCCAGCCCTTGCCCAGGCCAGCCTTGACGATGACCAACGTGGTGGATGTGGACTGGAAACTGAGACTGCACCGTTGGTTCGATGCCCTCATCCCTGCGCGTGGCCCCAGTTGGAACGAGGCGGCGGCCTTCGCCCGCGAGATCAAGTCCGATCTGCACGTTACCTCCGATCCGGCGGAGATCGAACGGCAGGACATCGCGCTTCGTGTAGCGATGGAAACGCTGAGCCAGACGAGACCCTACCTGGAGGCACTACTATGACCCGAAACGTAGCTGAAGGAATGATGCGGAAACTGTGTAAGTACTGGCTACTTGCCGCCGCCACCTTGCCCACCGCCGCCGTATTCACCACCATCTTGTCCGCCCCCACTCTGCCCACCACCAGGTTGTTGGAGCTGTGGCGTCGTAGCGGGAGGCACAGGAGTCCACTGGGGGCCCTGGGGCGTGGCCTGCGGTACGGAAGTCGCCTGCGGCCCGTGGGGTGTGACCTGTAGCCTGGGAGTTGCTTGCGCGTCGCGGGGCGTGGCCTGTGGTACAAGAGTTGCCCGCGGCCCGTGGGGCGTAATATGCGGCGCACCAACTGGTGTGTACGTGCGCTCCTGGTCCTGCTGTTGATATCGTTCCTGATCCTGTTCCTGTTCCTGATCGCCCCCTGGGGTGACGGTCACCTGCTCCGGCACACTCGTCGGCTCCGGTGTCCCTTCGGCAGGCTCAGGGCGGGCTCCTCGTTGGTGACGGTAACGTCGGCGAAACGCCTGGGGATCGTTCAACCCATCCTCCGCCGCCTCCGCTCCCTGCCGGCAGACAGTCGCAGCATGCTCCAGCCCAGGCTGGGCTTGTTGTGGAGCCGTCATTTGCACCTGTTCCAGTACCTGCGCCTGGGTGCGCGTGCACCCGGCGATTTGCGTTAGTAGGCCGGTTATCTCCTCATCAGAGGCCCAGGCTGCCTGGGTCAACGCGCGTTCGATATGCCGTTCCATCCGAGTGACAGTCTCGTCCGGCACTTGCCGCCCGGCCACTACCAGCGTTTGCACCTCTTCCGCCCGTTCCTCAACGAACTGCAGCGCCAGATCTACCTGATCCGCCGGCGCGGAGGTGAGCGCCAGGCGAACGTCCTCCGTAGCCAGCTTGACCGGGTACAGCAGGTCGCCCGGCAGACTATCGCCAGCAGCCCAGACGACCCCGCCTCCGAGGGCAGCCGTGCCCACGACGACGACCAGCAGAACGGCGATGAGCCTCGTCGCAAAGATGAGTTTTATTTTCCGACCTGCTGTGCGTGTGGTTGCAGTTCTGGTTGCTGAGGCTGCCCCAACACCTCTGGCGCGCTGTTGTGCGGCCATGGCCAACAACCGCTTCCTGCCGGCCGCCAGTCCCCCCGGCGCTTCCGGTACGGCTTCGTAGTAGCGATGGGTTGCCTGGGCCATTTCGAGCAACGGGCGTAACTGGCCAGCGTACTGGGGATAACGTCGCAAGCTGGCTTCGACATCGCCAGTGCGGGTCAGCTCTTGTAAACAACGTTCTAGCGATCGCTTGAAAGAGACTCTTGCCATCAGTCTACTCTTTCTTCAGTACACGGCGCAGTGCGGCCAGAGCTCGATGTTGGAGAGCCTCGATTGCACCCATGCTTTTGTCCATCACCTCGGCCGCCTTCCGGGCGGTCATCCCTTCGCCGAAGCGCAGAGCCAACACCTGTTGCTGGTCCGGTGTGAGGCGGCTGATGGCAGCACGAAGACGGCGGTGGGAGAGCCGCTCTGCCACAGCAGAGACCGGGTCATCCTTGGCTGCCACCAGCCACTCATCCAGCTCCAACTCGGTCACCGACGGCTGGCGGCGGTAGTGATCCGCCACCAGGTTGTGCGCGATGCGATAGAGCCAGGCCTGGAACGAGGTGTGCCAGAACCGCTCCGACTGAATCGCCTGCATCACCCGCACGAACACATCCCCCGTGAGATCTTCCGCCAGGTGAGCATTGCTCACCCGCCGATAGATGTAGGCATAGATGCGGGGGGCATAATGATCATAGAGTTCCCCCAGTGCCGCTTCGTCGTATTGCTTCGCTCGTTCCAGCAGGATGCGCTCGTTTGTCACGTAACGATTGATCTTTCACTTCTAATGACGTAAAAACAGCCGGAAACCATACGGGGCTGCCCGCACCTGAGTATACCACGTTTTTCCCGACTTGCCCGTATGGTTTTGGGGTATCTTGCGTCATGATATATGAAATACGGCTGAGAGACTCCGGTAGGTGGAGCCACGTAGAGCCGGGCGTCAGAGAAAATCGAAAGGAGACAAAATAAATGAGGAAGAAACTGGCTATTTTGGCAATGGTTGCGCTGATTACGCTGGTTGTCGCCACGCCAGCGCTGGCCAGACGCGGCGGGTCCGGTGGAAGCGGAGGAGGCGGCCGGCAGCAACTTTTCACTCTCGTGGGCACCATCACCGCTATCGGCAACGACACGATCACCGTCCAGACGTTGAACGACAGGTTCGCCGGGCTTGGCATTTGCTTATTCCTTCTGGGAAGAGCAAAGTTGGAGCAACCTTCTGCCACCATGGCAGAAGTGGATATTGACACGGAACGAGTAGATGACGCGCCTTATTGGGGTGGCTCCCCCTGCCGGAATCTCTCGGCCGTAGATGCCATGCACTGCCGGTTTGGATTCTGCCGGCCAACGCACGGGTGAGTTGCTCCGAACAGAAAGGAGATGAACAATGAACAACAAACTACTGAAAGTAGCAGCTTTGGCCCTGGTTCTAGTCTTCGGATCCATGGGGGAAATGGTTGGGGCTTCGTCTGGTAGCCAGCCGGGTTCGTCCTTGTATCCTGTCGGGATGGCCGTCGGGGAGATGGGCCTGACCGTGACTGCCGGTGAGGTCACCGAGACCAAACCGCAAATGGAATTTGCTCAAGAGCAGGCGGATAGGATGCAACGACTGGCAGACGATGGCCGGGACGACGCTTACCTCGGCGGCAACTGTGCCCTCGCCAAGGACCGCGACCGTGACCGCACCTGCGATTGCGACGACTGTGACCCCGCCAGGGACCGTGACCGTGACTGTACCTGCGATTGCGACGACTGTGACCCCGCCAGGGACCGTGACCGTGACCGCACCTGCGACAGCGACGACTGTGACCCCGCCAGAGACCGCGACCGTGACCGCACCTGTGACAGCGACGACTGTGACCCCGCCAGAGACCGCGACCGTGACGGCGGCCACAGCGGCGGCCAGGGTGGTGGAGGCCGCCACTGACCGGCGCGCCTATGCCGGCAGCAACTCAGGTAGCGGAATCAACACTGCGTCTCACCTGACCCACCAATGGGGCGGCGCGGCCGAGGGGCGAAGGCAGAGGTCTGCAAAACCTCTTTACCCAAACCCAGGTCCGAGTCCTGGCGCCGCGAGGAAGAATCGGTAATTTGTTTTGAAGCTGATGCCAGCCATCAGTCAATAGTCTACCACTACCAAAAAGGAGACCGCTATGAAACGCCTTACTCGCATCGGATTGCTCGCACTGGCTATGGGCCTTGGAGTAACTGCTGTCCTTTTGATGGTGACAGGCCTCTCCCCGGCGGCTGCCGCCGGTGAGATAGACCTCACGCTGGACATGCAGGCTCCTGCGCACATCACAGCCGACTTGACCTACGTGGTCAGAATTGGCTACTTTAACTTTGGTACAGAAATGGCGCCGGATGCCTGGGTGACGGCCACGCTGCCCGTGGGGACACAGTTTGTCACTGCCACGAATCGCTGGGGGGCACCACTCCCGCCGGACGTGACCGATGGCAACAATTTGACCTGGTACTTTGTCAGGCCGCTCTGTCAGTGGCCGGGCGATGCGTGCTGCGGCCACATCTTGATCACCCTGCAGTCGGACGAGACACTGCCAGAGGGGGAACTGCTGACCACCACGGCCACCATCGCCACGACCGCCGCAGAGTCCGACACGACGAACAACTCGGCCAGCGTGACCAGCATGGTGTGTGATATGGCTGGCTCGGCCAAGCAGGTCCAGGCACGGCACGTGATGCCAGGCGACGTGCTCACGTACACGATCACCATCAGTCCCGCACGCCGACTTGGCGGAGGAGCGAACACGCGGTGGGTCACTCTGACAGACACATTGCCCTTCAGCCACCAGGTGCGTTTCCTGGGCTGGAGTGGCATGTTGACCGGCACGCAGATTGACGGCCACATGCTGAGCTGGCAGGGTCAGGTGTACGCCGGGCAGCCGCTCACGATCCAATACCAACTGGGTGTAGAGGGTGTGGTCACACCGGGCACAGTCATCACCAACATGGCCCGGCTTGGCTGGGAAGGGCGGCACATGCAACTCGGGCCGGTCACCACAGTGGTCACCTTGCCCCAAGGCACGATGGCGCTGGGTCCGTACCAGGGCGGCCAGTTGCACCACCAGTACGGCGTCACGCTCACCGTCCCGCCCGGCGCTGTAACCGACACGACGCGCTTCCAGTTCAGGCCACTCTTTACAGACACGCGACCCATCAGCCCACCCGGTGGCCTGCTGTTTGCCCATCGCGCCTTCGAGTTGACTGCCTTCCGTTTCGGGCAAGACGTGCGTCAGTTCGGCCAACCGCTCACCATCACACTGAACTACACGGATACGGACGTGCTCGGGCTGAAGCGCGAGACGTTGCGCCTGTGGACGCGCACAGCAGAGGGACCCTCCTGGGCGATGCTGGGCGAACCGGCCCGTGTGATGTCTGGAGCGCTGACCTTCACGACGATGCATTTCTCCCAGTTCGCGCTGTTTGGCGAGGCCAGGTACAAAGCTTACTTGCCGCTGGTCGCCCGCCGATAAGGCACAATACTCGTCAAGGCGGCGCGCCCATCGCAGTGCGCCGCTTTGGCGTTCCATGCCGACCGGCCAATTCTGGATGCAGATGATGAACAAAGTTCGCATTCTGGTGGTAGATGACGAGCCTGGATATGTCTGGGCCATACAGGTCAATCTGGAGGCCAGAGGCTATGCGGTGCTCGTGGCGAGTGACGGGCAGACGGCCGTAGAGCTCGCCGCGAGTGAGAAGCCTGACCTCATCGTCTTGGACATCAAGATGCCCGGCATGGACGGCTACGAGGTCTGCTATCGTATCCGCGAGTTCTCCACGGTACCGATCATCATGCTCACCGCCCTGGTGGAGAACGCCGCGAAGGTAAAGGGCCTGGACATGGGCGCCGACGATTACGTGACCAAGCCTTTCAACATCGCCGAGCTGCTGGCCAGGATGCAGGCTGTGCTGCGGCGCGTCGAACTCTCGGGACAGCAAGACCCCCCTCGTATCTTCCGGGCTATTGGCCAGCAGATCGCCTGTGCCCAGCAGCGTGTGTCTGTCAATGAACAGTGAGTGCACATTGCCAGAGAAATCGGGGGTTTTGTTCGGCCAACTGTTGTCCCGTTGTAACTGCTCAGCCAGTCATAAATAGAACACGGATCAACACGGATGTACGCAGATAAAGATTAAAAACCTGTGCGAACCCGTTTCATTCGTGTGTATCCGTGTGCTATTTGTACCTGTTTTGGGAAGAGCCTGAGCAGTTACGTCCCGTTTATGTTTATGGGCACCAAAAACGATGATAGCCAGACATCCGGCGCTGCCCGTTCATACTGGGCAGCGCCGGATTTGGGTCCCTCACTTACTCGACTATGGGCCAAATGGACCTACACTAGGGCCATCGCTACCTCCCTCGCCCGGATTCACCTGAGACCAACCAGGCGGACCCTCGCCGGTGGCGCCTGCCTGAGACCAACCTGGCGGTTCACCGTCGCCGGTGGCGCCATAAGCAAAGACCGGCACAACCGCGGACAGCAACACTAACAACACGAGCACTAAAATCAGCAGTTTCTTCATCTCATCTCACCTCCTTTCCTTTTGGTTTATTCGCTTTCTGAGAAACCGACCGTGCGTCGGAATTTCTTGTTCTGATATGTTGGAGAGAGTATGGACGCCAGTTGTGCTGGCGCCCATACTCCCGTCGTACTATTCTGGTGCTACGTTAATAGGGAAAGTACTCGGTGTGATCCGGCGGAAGAAGATGTCGCTGCTATCTTCCGCGTCTTGCAGCCAGGTGGCGTAAAAGCGGGAGCCGTCGGGCGTCATGCGCAACTGTGCTTCGCCCTGCTCCGGTTCGCCTTTGGCCAGCCAGGGCATACCGGTGACCGTCTCTCCGGGGTAGTTCCCCTCGCTGTCAGGGTTCACCACCCACGTTGACTCCCAGTAGCTCTCGCCTCTGTCCTGGCTAAAGCTGTAGTAGAGGTCCAGCGGCGCCGGATACTCTTGTACTTCCTCACTGTCGCCGTGGACGACGGGCGGGTTGGTGGCCGTGCCATAGCTCACGTAGAACACGCTCTGGTTCTGCTTGTCCTCAGCGATGCCCGTCCACACGCCGTCCACCTTGATGGTGCCCGGCGCGCCGACGATGCGCGGCTCAATCACGCTCTCTTTGCTGTTCGGGAGTTGAGAGAGGTTGCGCGCTTGCTCAAAATCGCCCGCGGGATAAAAGGTGCAGACCTCTGTCTTTATCTTGGCTACAGGATCAGTAGAGGTGCGGCAGTGTGTGACTCCCTCACCAGCGGGGTCCGTCGTCCAGGTCAGGCCACCGTCGAAGGAGCGACGAATGAAAAAGTCGTACTTGTCGTTGCCGTTGCGGGCAGCGGCCCAGTTGGGCGTGTAGGAGTAGCCCATCACGATAAAGTCGCCGCGGATGGCGCCACGGTGGGCGCGCGCCTCTTCGTAGGGATTGACCCACGACGCGTTGGCCAGGATCTCCGGCGTCTGCTCCCATTGCACCACTTTGACGGCTCCCCATGGATCATCACTGATGGGATCGCCCATTGAATCAGTTACCACGGTCGGGAAGACGGTGCTCATATTCTGGGTGCCGTCCACGCAGACGGTTAGGCCGTTGTCGGCAACCTCCCACGTGTTGCACACAAAGTTTGTAAAGGCATAGGGGTTGCCCGACGTATTGGAGACCACGCGGCGCAGCATGATGTCCGATGGACGGCCCATGCCTTCCTGCCCTTCCTTGTACAGGACGATCATGACCGTGTTCGAGTCACCCATCGCGGCCTTGCCCTGGATGATGAAGCGCGGCCGGCGGGCATTCTCGTACGCCAGTTGCGGCAGGCCCAGGTAGTCGAGGATGAGATCACCATAGACCACATTGCCGTCGCCATCCAAACTGACCTCTCGCTGGTACATCAGGTTCCCATCCGCATCCCTCTCGGGCAGGTTGATGATGTTCCCCGCGCTGACCAGGTCCGGGTTCTGGAAATCAAAACTGTGGTAGATGGCGTTCTTGCCCGCTTCGGGAAGCGGCTCATCGCCGTACGGGGGGTCTTCTGTGTGGTCAGGTGGGCCGATGCCGGCCCCCTTGGTCTCCTCGTAAGCCAGGATCGCCCAGGCGCTCTTGGTGCCGTCCGGCTTGGTGTAGGTCTGCAGGAAGACGTTCGGGCGCGAAGCGCCGGTGTTGCCGTCCAGCAGCCGTCCGTCAGCGGTGATGCAGACACTCTTCTCATCGCCCGCATAGTTGGTGAAATCGTAGAAATCCTCGCACAGGCCCTCGATCTCATAGCCATAGGCGTGCGTGCCATCGGCGTCATCGGCCAGTGCGTCAGGGTTCGTTGTCGGGATCCAGTTGCCATCCCCATCTTCCACGGGGTAGCCATAACCGGGGGATGTAAGATCCTCATCCAGCTCAACCCGTAGGTTGTCGGTGTTGACCGCGTCATTGTCCGACAGCCGCACCGGAAACGCCATAGGAACCAGCGCCTTGGGGCGTCCGACAAGGTCTCCATGGTCGTGCTGGGGATCGCCGCCGGGCTCAAAGTTCGCGTCAACCTTGCGGAAATCCGCCATAGTGATGTAACTGTACCAGATGTCGGTCTTGTGGTGGGTGGTCGCGCCACCCCAACCCGGGCCAGGTCCGGCGGCAGCGCCAGGGCGCAAGCCATCCGGGTCTTCCTGCCAGGCGATGGCGAAACCAGCGCCATCCGAGGCGCCCATAAAGACCTGGTTGGCGTCGCGCCGCCCGGAGGTCAGCCGCTCCGGCTTGAACCATTGGATGTCGCCGACCGCAGAGTTGGCCCAGAAACTGGTTCCATTTTGTGAGTCTATCATGCCCTGGGTGACGATGGTGCCGCGGGCGACCCACACGCAACTGTAGGGAACCTCGCCGACCTCAGGAAAGCCCTGGTCGGTATAGTCCACAGACCGCTGCGGGCCGCCGACGCCCCAGATGTCTTCCGTGTAATAAGGATCGTCGTACGGGTAGTCGGCCTCGCAGACTTCGTTATCCCCGTCGCCATGGCATGTGACCCGGCATAAGCCGGTCTCGGGGTCGGCGGTCTCGATCGCCTCCGTGTCGGGATCGTCGCAGGTGGTGATCGCGTAGGCCGGCTTGCCGCCGCTGCAGAACTTACTCGTCCAGGCGACCAGGATATTGTTCCCTTTGACCTGGAAAACCGGTTTTTTGGCCTGGCCATAGAATGCATCGCCGTTGAGCAGCGTAAAGGAAGACCTATCCGCCGCGCGCGCAATATTCGTGCGCTTGAAGGTGTTGCCGTCGTCGCGCGAGATGGCGGCAAAGATGTCCTCGTAGCCGGTCTCCTCGATGCCGTCGGTATAGACCACGACGACGGGCTTGGCTTGATCCGCTGTTCGAATCAAGTTGCCATTCTCATCAGAGTATTCGATGACGGTCGAAACATTGTTCGCTCTGAGCGCCGGGAACCACATACCCATGATATTGAGTTTTGACTTGGAACTGGTCAGGTCCGGCGTTCGGGAGATGTCCTTGCGGAACATGTTGCTGTCGAGCGACCGGTCCAGGTTCGCCTTGGCGTCCTCGGCCGAGACTGCGACCAGGGTGACACCTTCAACCCCTGCACACTGGGCGATGGTCTCCTGGATCACGGCTTCGGTCTGGGCGTCAACGGCAAAAAAGTCAACCCCCGTCAAACCGAGGCCTTGCACTGCGCCCTCGAGACAAGCCACCACGTCTTCTGTGATGCCGATACCTTCGTTCGGGTCACCGTTGGCGTTCAGGCTCTGCAGGAGCCGCGCTATGTTGATCACCCGGGGGTCATCCGTGTCCGCGTTCTCATAGATATCCAGCGGGGAGATCTTGTGGCCGGCCAGGGGTGTCCCCAGAGGAACCGAGCCAACGTACAACTCGACGCGCTCTCCGGGGAAGTAGTCAAAGCCGCCAGATTCGTCGGTCTTGCCCGTGTGGGTGGGCGTTTCAAAACTCAGGCCACCCACTGGAGAGTCGATAAAATGACCGCGCTGGGGATGGGTCATTTCGTATTTGAACCACCAGGACCACCGCCCTCCTTCGAACACGCCCTCCCCAAAGGCCCAGGCGCCCTCCTCTTCGAGGACTCTGATCTTCGGCCCGTTCGTCGTCCCATCCGTATCGAGTTTGACCAGGTCAGCGTGGACGGCGATATTCTGGATACGCCGGTACTCGTAAGGTTGACCCCAGCTAAAACCCAGATCATCCACAAGATCCAGTACCAGCGTATAGTTGGGAGCTGGTCCAGGTAATTCTTGCTTGTAAGGGAATGCTCCCTGGTCGGGATTACCGCTCTTAACGGTTGGCACAGGGTCTACGCCGACATAGATCTGGATCGTGTTGATCAGCCACCCACCCGAGGGTTCAACCTGGATGTGCAACTTTTCGCGCGAGTTAAAGACGCGAACCGTGCCGGCAGGATCATCCATATACTGTCCGGCAATGAGGTCGGTGACGTGCAGTCCGGGGCCTGAAGCCCCAAACCAGGGCGGTTCGGGCTCAGGGGGGGGGCCAGCGTAGGCGAGCGGCATGCCGCTCGTCAAAATCACCCCGATCAGTAAAAGCCCCATTATGCTTTTCGTAGTCTTCATCGTTTCTTTCTCCTTCATACATATACACATAGAAATAGGTTTGGTTACACCAATAGATCGCTCTCTCGATACAACTTATCTTCCATAGACACCTCCGTGTAGATCCAGTGCGCTGAACACGCTGAGTGATCACATAATCTGATGCTGGTAAAGTACGCTACAGATTATATCTTTTCCGTGTTACAGACGTGTTATAGATGCCTCTTCCACGGTGATAACGCAATTATAAATTCATTAAAAATCTATTAAAACCAGTTGAATTTACCCGCAATGAAAAATGCCACGCACTTTGCAAGTGCGTGGCATTTTTGGACGAGGAATCTAG
Organism: Anaerolineae bacterium; assembly: GCA_016783285.1. The sequence goes on along the minus strand of JADHWW010000102.1, from coordinate 37,866 downwards.
ACGCCGGTATTATTCTGAGGGGATAAAGACGTAGCCGATCCCTGTCCGGGTCTGGATGTAGCGCGGATTTCTCGGATCGCGCTCTATCTTGCGGCGCAGGCGGTGAATGACCTGGCGCAACAGGAGCGTTTCCTCCTCGTGTCCCATTCCCCACACCTCTTCCAACAGGTATTCCGGCACAAGCACCTGTCCGGCGTGCTCGACCAATTCGCAGAGCAAACGATACTCCTTGGCGGTCAGATGCACCTCTTGATCGCCAGCGTACACTCGCTGCTGCTCAAAATCAACCAGCAGGTCACCGGCCTGGAACGGGGGACGGGGCTCCTTCTGTTCTGAGAATTCGACACGCCGCAGCGCAGCCCGCACCCTGGCCAGAAGCTCGTCGACGCTGAAAGGCTTGGTCACGTAATCGTCGGCGCCCATATTCAGACCTTCTACCTTGTCGGCATCCTCCGCCAGAGCGGTGAGCATGATAATCGGCACCGTTGAGAACTCGCGGATACGCCAGCAGGCGTCGTAACCATCCATGTCGGGCATCTTGATGTCCAAGATGATGAGGTCTGGCTCCTCACTGGCAGCAAGATCCACAGCCGTCTGCCCGTCCCTGGCCACGAGTACCTCGTAGCCTCTGGCCTCCAGATTGACCTGCATAGTCCAGACGTATCCAGGCTCGTCATCTACCACCAGAATGCGAACTTGGCCTCTTTCTCTCATACCTTGTCTCCCTGGCTATGCTGGCCGTTAGCCGTCTACGAATTGCGCATTACGTTTCACGTTTCAGAGTGAAATAAAAAGTGCTCCCCACACCGAGGGTGCTCTCAACCCAGATGCGTCCACCGTGGGCCTCCGCGATGCTCCGGCAGACCGCCAGGCCCAGACCAACCCCTCCCGCGCTCTGGGTGGCCTCGTTCTCAACCCGATAGAATCGCTCAAACACCCGCTCCAGATCCTCTGCCGGGATACCTATCCCCTGATCACTGACCTGGACGATGATGTGTCTCTCGTCCTCACACCCCTGGACGGCGATGGTCCCTCCTTCAGGTGAATACTTGATGGCGTTGCTCAGGAGATTGCGCAGTATCTGTTCAACGCGTTTGGAATCAATGATCGCCACCAACGGATCAGGGGGAAAGTTGTGGACAAGGCGGTGTTGTGTAGCTTGCGCCTCCATATTCTCCATCACCTCTCTGGCAAGCAGGCCCACGTCTGTAGGACGCATGTCCAGGCGCAGCCGCCCGCTCTCTATCCGGGAGAGGTCTAACAAGTTGTCAACGATTCTCTCTAGCCTGTCCGTCTCCTCGTCAATGCCGCGCAGAAACCTTCGCCGAGTCTCACGGTCAAAGTCCACATCTTCCGCCAGCAGAGAGGTGCAAGAGATCTTGATCAGTCCCAGGGGGGTTCTCACTTCGTGGGAGACGTTGGCGATCAACTCTGACCGCAGACGATTCAGTTCCTGTAGGATTTCTATCCCGGCTGCTTCCTCGGCCAAGCGCGCGTTCTCGACAGCCACGCCGACCTGGTGGCCGATGGCAGTGAGCAGTTGTACCTCCTGAGAACTCAGTTCGCGAGGGTTACGACTAAAGACACTCAGCGCCCCCAGCACTTTGTCCTTCGACTTGATGGGAACGCCGGCGAAAGCGTGCAGCCCTTCTCGCTGACAGGTCTCCATACCGAGCCGGGGATCGTCCGGGAACTTGTCCATCACGATGAACTGTCCCGATTGGGCCGCCTGGCCAGCCATGCCTTCGCCCAGTTTGACCGTTTGTGTCCCTTTGGCCATTTCCTGAGAGAACCCGCTCTGAGCGACCAGCGGCAGCAGGCGGCTATCCTCGTCGAGCAGGTGTATCCAACCCGCGTCCATATCTGTTACTAGCAACACTTTGCCCAGAACCGCATTCAGCATACGATCCAGGTCAAGCGACTGGCTTATCGTGGTGGCAATCGTGTTGAGTGCGACCAACTCTTCGTTGCGACGCCAGACCTCTCTCTCCGCCTTCATCCGTCCGGTGAGGTCTATGATGAACCCTTCCAGTCCTACCACTCTGCCACCCCGCACGACGGGATTGACAGAAGAAGTATGGTAGCCAATGGATCCGTCCTTGCAGCGTCGTGTGAACTCACCAGTCGAGATTGGTTCTCCACTGAGTAGCCTTTCCACGTTCCTCTGCACCTGCTCCAGGTCCGTCTCGACCTGGACCAGAGAGAAATGTTGGCCGACCACCTCGTCGGGTGAAGCATATCCATGCATTCGCAGCCAGGCGTCGTTGACGTGCTGAAATCGGCCGTCTCGGTCCATATAAAAGTAGCCTGCTTCCGTACTCTCGATGATTCCTCGGAACCGTTCTTCGCTCTCCCGCAGTGCCTCCTCCGCCTGTCGTCTCTCAACGGACTGTTCGCGGATATAGACGTACCCTAGCAGGGGAATAGCGCAAATATGAAAAGTGTGGCAGATGGGACAAAATACGTTCGTGTAGATTTCATCCGTAGCCAGGTTAACGAGCATTAGGGATTCGTCCAGGAAGAAGAACATCAGCGCCACTAACACTATGTTACGCAGCCATCCGCGCTTCTTTGCCAAGAGGACAATAGGAATGGCTATCAACACAGATGCGGTCAATCGAAAGAGCCAGGCACACCAGGTCTGTCCAAAACTGCTCCATGGGTTGGCCGCGATGTACAAGGCCCACCACCAGGATGTGGTCAGGTAGCAAATACCCGTTGCTCCCATCCCAATCTGCAGATAGCGGCGTGACAGGCGGGCGTCATCCAGAATGTATCGCACGAACGAGCCAGCGACCATCACAACCGCCGCCATTGCCAGAGCGCGCTCCAGTGGGGCGGAAAGGAAGTACGCCGATTCACGTTCTACTATGCCTAGCATCTGCAGGGAGACGAAGCCAAACATGAACAGTTCACGTGCAAGACCCAGGCCAAAGCCCCATACCAATAACTTTTCACGCGGCAACTCGTTTTGGCGCTGTCTGGACCAGGCGACTATCAGAAGCGCACCCCAGAATATTGCTGCCAGTCCAAAGCGCATGAGGTTATTTTCTATCGCACCAGGCCCTCCGGCAAACTGGGCCAGGAGCACCAACAGGAAATCCAGAAACTTGCTCACCATATCTTTCTCATTTCAAGCGAGGTTGCCAGGTGGTAGTGAACGTGAACCTGGCGCATCCGACCAAAGAAGATACCAATTGTCTCCATTTACTCTGTACTGCGCATTTTACTATATTGAGACAAGACTGTCCAATCCGATACGGCTCTTTTCCTGCTCCAGCCCAGGTCACGACACGAACTGCACCCCACCACGCACTTGAACGGCTCCACGATCTTAACCCTGCTATCGAGTGACACTGCCCAAGGCAGCCCTCACCGAAGCAGCGTGCCCAACTGGACAATTTTGAATAACCGGCTTACAATGATGCACTTGCCGTAACTGCTCAGGCTCTTCCCAAAACAGGTACAAATAGCACACGGATACACACAGATGAAACGGGTTCTCACAGATTTTTTATCTTTATCCGCGTACATCCGTATGACCCGTGTTGATCCGTGTTCTATTTATGACTGGCTTAGCAGTTACCACTTGCCGTCTGATCCTTGGGCTCACTTGACCGCCCTGCGGGCTGCTTCGCAAAGATAGGAAACCACAGGGCGCGCAGAGCGAAGCGATGAGCACTCTATTTACTCTGGGCCCATTTTGCCCACCCGCCGCCCCGTTGTGCGAAGTGACACAAGCATGCAAAAGCCGAGGAGTGAAAGGAAGAAAGGTCCGATGAACACCAATCTCCATTCTCTATTCTCCCATTCTCTGATCTTGACCTGTGTGATGGTGGTCCTGCTGGTCAGTTGTGAGGCTTCCATCTCCGCAAATAAGGTCACAATTTCCTTCGCCTGGTCCTATCGTGCGGGCGACTATGTCAGAGGAACACCAACAGTGAGCGATAAAGTCGTGTACGTGGGGGCCGACGACAACACGCTGCACGCTGTAAATGCCGACACAGGGGAGTCCATCTGGCATTATGAGACGACCGACAACATTACCTCATCGCCGGTTGTTCTTGAGAGCACGGTCTATTTCGGTTCCTGGGACGGCGCTGTCTACGCGCTGGGCGAGGCGCAGGGCGAGATGCGCTGGAGATACGAGACGGATGGATGGGTGACTGGTTCCCCGGTGATTAGTGATAGCGTCCTCTACGTCGGTTCCCACGATCGCTTCTTCTACGCACTGGCGGCCGAGGACGGCAATCTGATGTGGCGGTACGAGACTGACGGTCGAATCGAAGGGAGCGTTTCCCTGGCTGGCGACCTCGCCTTCGTCGGTTCGAGCGATAATTATCTGTACGCCCTGGACGTCACGAGCGGAGAACTCCGATGGCGCTATCGGACAGAAGGGGATATTCTGGCCACCCCGGCCATCGCTGCTGGAACAGTCTACGTGGGATCCGTTGACCGGAAGCTCTATGCGTTGGACGCTGCCACCGGCCAGTTGCTCTGGACCTTCGAGGCGGAATACGGTATCGAGTCATCGCCGGTCGTCACCGATGGATTGGTGTACGTCGGCGCAAACGACGGCCGGCTGTACGCGCTGCGTACCCAGGACGGCAGCCTCGTCTGGCAATACCAGGCCAAGGACATCATCCGGTCCACGCCAGCAGTGTGGGGAGACCTGATCTTTGTGGGCTCCGACGATGGCCATCTCTATGGCCTGGACCGCGAGACGGGAGCGCTGGTGTGGAGTTACCGCACCGGAGGCGCTATCGCGGCAGGACCTACTGTGGCCGATGGGAGGCTTTTCGTCGGCTCCACCGACCGGCGACTGCATGCCTTCAGTCTGGAAATGGAGTCGGAAAGCGGAGTAGGAGGCTCGTGATGGAACAGGAGGAGGAAAAAGGGTTGAATCGTCGATCGGGCTCCAACCGTTTGGCGCTGGTTGTCATCCTCGTGGGTCTGCTCGCAGGACTGGTGCTCATAGCAACCTTCAGGGACTACCTGCGCTCGCCTCAGTCCCTCTACCGCGAGGCCCAGGGCGCGAGCCCTGAGCGGGCGGTTGTGTTATATGAGCGGCTGGCCGAGAAGTTGCCACAAATAGATGAGTATGCCCGGCTGTGGGCTGCCGAGGTCGCCATGCCAGACCTGGAAGCGATGCGCACGCTGCAGGCCATTGCCGCTTTCCGACCCCAGAGTCCGGCCGCCTTCCAGGCGCATATCGCAATGGCGCGTTACTACGCAAGTATCGAGGCGCCAGAGGCGGAAGACGAGTATCGAGCGGCGTTGGCTCTGTACGACACAGTCGCCTTGCGCCTGGAACTGGCGCGCTACCTGGAGGAGCAGGAGGACGACGAGGGAGCCTATGCCGAGTACCTCCATATCCTGGGCGAGCGACCGGATGCTTTCACCGGGATGCGTCGCACTGGGCAAGACCCACTTGTTGTGGCCGAGGATTTGAACAGCGCCACCTGGCACAGTGATGCGCTGGAGACACTGCGAGGGATTGATGATCCCGAAGCACTTCCCCTGCGTGCACAGGCGCTGGCCGGACTGGCCCGCTATGAGGAGGCAGAGGTGGCCTATCGGGCCTGGCTGGAGGAGATGCCCGATGATGATGCGGCTCAGTTGGGTCTGGCCCGGGTCTTGGCGCGCCTTGACCGTCCTGGTGAGACGCTATCTCTCTACCGGACGATTGATACGCTGGATAGCCAACTGGCCCAGGCTGAGTTGCTGGAAGAGGAAGATCCTGACGAAGCCCTGGCGCTCTATCTGGACTCCCCTTACCCGGTGGCCTGGTGGTCTGCGACCACGATGCTGGAGAAGCAAGGGCGGCTGACGGAGACGTTGCCCATCTATGCCCGCCTGGGAAAAACGTACAGCCATCTCGCCGACGATGCCGCATACCGGTTCTACGTCCTTGCCCAGAGAATGGAGGATGAACAAGCCCAGACTGAGAGTGAGGCATTGCTGGACAGGTTGGGTCTGAACTGGCTGGCGCTGCGGGCTACTGAAAGTGAGCTTAGGCTGACCACGGGGCCACCGTTGGCCACGGCAGGCGACGACGTTCTGGACAAGGCATGGGCATTGGAGTCGCTTGGGCGCGAGGACCTGGCGCATAAGGAATTCGTGCTGGCCGCCCGATTTCGGCGTGCGCCGGAGGTGGACCTGGCGATGGCGGAACCGTTGGCCTCGAGAGGCTATGTGGTCGAGGCTCAGGCTATCGCCGAGGCGTATATAGAAGACCACCCGCGAGCCCCCCTGGCCTTCTGGCAGTTGAGCTATCCGAGACCCTATTCGGCCACAGTGGAAGCAGCGGCGGCGGAGTTCGACGTAGACCCGCTGCTCTTATGGGCCATCATGCGCCAGGAGAGCCGGTATGATCCGGAGGCTTTCGGCTACGCTGGAGAACGGGGCCTGATGCAGGTCATGCCACCAACCCAGGACTGGATCGCCGAGCAATTGGGGGAGGACATTTCGCCAGGCGACGGTTTCACCCCGGAGGCCAACGTTCGTATGGCGGCCTGGTTCCTGCGCTTCCTGCTCGACTACTACGACGGCGACCTGGAGCTGGCTGTTCTTGCTTATAATGGCGGCGCCGGCAGCGTGGATAGTTGGCAAGCGAATCCCCTGGTCTCAAACCGAGACGATCTGCTGCGTTGGATTGGGTTTGGATCGACACGGGAGTATCTGGAACGTGTGTCTTTGAACTACCGAGTTTATCAAGAACTGTACACCAGTGGCAGCAATAGGGAATAAGCGGAGCAGAGTGCACCCCTCTTCTCCTTTTCCTGCGCCGCCATCGTCACATCTCTGTGCAGCCTCCCGACTCCGGGCAGGGCGAGGTCGCGGGGTGGTAGTGGACGTGAACCCGGCGCATGAACTCAATGTGCTCAATCAGGGTGTGCTCCACCTGGGTGGCAATCCTGTCACCCTCAGCCACACTCAACGAGCCATCAACGCCGATAGTAATGTTGGCTACCAGGTACGGCCCGAACCGGTGAGCGCGGATCTCTTCGACTTGTTTCACGCCCGGAATGGGGCTTAACAACTCGCTGACTTGTTGAGCCAGTGTCCGGCCGGGCAAGGTGTCCATCAGGTCTGCCGTTGACTCGCGCAAGATCTCGATGCCCGTGCGCAGGATGATCAATGCGACCAGTGCCCCGGCCAGCGGGTCAACCCATGGGTGGCCCATCCGGCCAAAAAAGATGCCAACCGTCGCTGCCAGGGCGGAGAACACGTCGTTGCGATGATCGTAGGCCAACGCCAGTACGGCGGCGTTCTGGGTCTGTTGGCCTATTCGTTGCGTCCAGATCGTCAGCCCCAGCTTGAGAGCCACCGTGAGCATCCCCACCCACAAAGCGCCAACCGCGGCCCCGCTGAAGTCGTCTTGTCCGACCATCAAATCATACACGTTGTTGACCGCATCCCAGAAAATGGCGATGGCGGTGGTCATAACAAACGAGCCCACGACCACTGCCGCGATACTCTCCATCTGGCTATGACCGTAGGGATGCTCCTCATCGGGCGGCTTCCCGGCCAGCCGCATGAACACGCTGACCACAATCCCATAGGCCACGTCGGAGGTGGAGTTGATGCCGTCGGCAAGCAGGGCGGGACTATGGCCCACAATGCCAATACTCGTCTTCAACGCGGCCAGAAAGATGTTGGCAACCAGTCCAAGGTTGACGGCCAAGGTGCCTTTACGTTTTCGCTGTTCAGATGACACCGTTTTGCCAACTCCCTCGTCTTGGGCTGTCAGGGCTTCTCATAACACACCAAGCCACATCAACGTTCCCATTACCACGAATGCCACAGCGGAGATCGACAGGAGCAACCGCTCAGGAATGAGCCTACACAGCCCCTGCCCGCCGACGACTCCCAGCGCCGTCACCAGGGTCAGCGCCAGCGTCCCACCGATGAAAACCGCCCAGGTGTCCCCGTACTTCCCCGCCAGGCTCAGAACAGCCAACTGAGTCTTGTCGCCCAATTCGGCGACGAACAGCAACCCCAGGGTTGAGCTAAACGCCTTCCAGTCCCAGGCGGAGACCGGTGCACAGTCTGCCCGCGTATCTTCTGGGCCTGCCCTGAGCGGAGCCGATAGGTAATCACACGCTTCTCCTTCCGGTCTGTCGGTCTCCGCCTTGAAAGCCTCTCGTCCGATGAGTATCCCCATCAGCACGAACGCCAACGCTGCGACGGCACGCAGGACAGCTCCCGGGATGATATGCCCCAAAACCCGACCGCCAATAACACCGAGCGCTGTAACCGCGGTCAGGGCCAGGCTCGCTCCCAGAAAAACAGCCCACGGCCGGCGATGCTTGCAGACCTGGGTCACGACGGCCAGTTGGGTCTTGTCGCCCACTTCGGCCACGAAGATCAATCCAAGTGTCGAAAGCAAAGCATCCCAGTCCATCCTTCGGCTCCCGCCCAGGGCAAGCCCTTATTCTACTACATGAAGACAGTAAACGATTGTAACGGAAAGACCCTGTTTCGTCAAGTTTTCTGGCCTCTTACCACCACCCGGCTGTCCAGGATGCTGCGGCGCCTTTTCCCTGCTCTAGCTCAGGTCATGGCTCTGCGAAGACCGATCAGAACCGTATCGAATGCGATTTCATCTGCCCGGCCGGAAGGCGTCCAGAATAGTGCGCGGCGGGAAAGTAATGGCCCCGGGCTTGCAGACGGTAGCACACGAACTGCACCCCACCACACACTTGAACAGTTCCACCACCTCGACCTTATCATCGGGGGTGGAGATCAGAACGCCGTTCTTGCACAACCGGAGACATGCGCCGCACCCGTCGCACAGCTCCGCTGCGACGGTGGGGAACCAGGGGATGTGTTCACGCGGATGCCCACGCCACGTGCCATAGTCCGTTGGTTGTGGCCTGCAGCCGCACATGCGCTGCTCAATGTACTTGCGGTATTCGCGCAGCAAAGCTTCTGCAAAGTCGTTGACCGCTGACCTGGGAATATAGTTCTTATACGCACGAGCACGCTCGACCAATGCCATCCCCAAGCCCGCCTCATCTGGCCGACGTCCCAACTCGTACAGTCCGTCAAACATCTCGTCCAGTCCTTGCATCCTGGCCGGCAACCGCCCCACCAGGATCTGACGGTGACTCAGTTTCGCCATACATGCCTCATTTGCGTGATCTTCCCACCGGGAAGATGCAATCCTCCGCTCATCAGTCACCCTCGAAGTAGTAGAGCGATGGGATTTGCTCGAAGGCAGTACGGAACGCCGGCTTGAGCCGATCGTAGGCCCAGACGGCTTCCACGTCTCGCAGTTGTGAGCCGCCCAGCAAGTGTTTCACCAATCGGAGGGCATTGACGCCGCCGCCCACGTCCTCGCCCTGGCGCAACAGCGCATGGACGGCCTCCTCGACGAAGATTGGTGTCAACCGGGGCTGGATCTCTTCGATCTGCTGTCTCAAATCCTCGTATCCCATAGAGCTTGCCTCCTCTCACGATTTGGAGCACGCGCAAGGTAATAGACGCCGATGCTTCAATGCCCGCACCAGATAGGCCACAGCCAATCCCGCGCCGAAACCTACGGCCATGTTGGCCACGACCGAGAAGGCGGCAGTGAACACCGCCACGCGCAGTCCCCATCCCTTCAGTTTCAGTACCACCCGGCCCAATTCGATCCCCACCAGGAGCATCATCGCCCCTACCAGCGGCATGGGGAAGGCGGTCAGCAAATTGCCGATGGACTTGCCCAGGAACAGCCCCAGGGAGATCTCGATCAACCCTTCGATGATGTTAGCCCCACCGGTACGTGCTCCGAAGTAGTATTGCCCGGCCAACCCCCCAGCACCGTGGCACATAGGCATCCCTCCGAAGAAAGCCGGAATCACGTTCATGAAACCCATGTTCAGCATCAACCGCTCTTCCTTGACCGGTTTGCCTGGGAAGTAGTCCCGGATGAGAGCCGCCGTGGCAATGACGGCGTTGGTAATGGAAAGCGGAATCTGGGCGAAACCGGCCAGAAGCATAGCCTGCCACACATCGTCCAGGCGAGGCAAGGTGAGGGGCGGCAAGCTGATGGTCAGTTCCAACGACTGCCCCAGTTGGCCGCGCCAACCGATGATGCCTACACCGAGCAACATCAACACGATGGTGGCTGGGGCATAGCGGCTCTTCCGCAGAAGGAACACAATGACGATAGCAACGAGTCCCAGGAGCGGGTCGGGCCGCATCAACTTGAGACCTTGCCAGGCCAACGTAATTCCCAGCGCCAGTTGAATCCCCCGCGCTACGAACATAGGCGTCCAGCGGACGATGTGGCGCATCAGCCCGCTCAACGTCAAGACAAACCAGGTGATCCCCAACCCCAGGCCAGAAGCGTAGACGAGGGAAGGGGACCACCTTTGAGAGATGGCAGCCACGGCGATGACCTTCTTGGGTTCCACCGGCATAGGCAGACGATAGATGACCCCGGTGGCGATGTTGACCAGCCCCATCCAGATGAACAGCCCGGCCGGATCGAGCCCGCAGACCGCGATGTAGCCAATCGCCAGGGGCAACAGCGTACCGAAGTCTCCCATAGATCCGGCCAGTTCCCGCAGGTTGAACTCGAAATCTCGATGCCGTTGGTCCGGGTTATTCTCTCTCACTCTTACTCTGTGCCCCTCCACGGCTCGACGAAAACGAGCCAGAACCATCCGCAGCAATCGATGTAGATTGAGACTCCTTCGGGCCGACAGCGGGTATATCCACCGGCAGCATGCTGACCAGTTGAGCCAACTGCGGGGCGTGTTGGGGCTCTTGCAGCACCGGGCAGGCCTCCAGTTTCACGCGCCCTATCACCAGTTTGCAGGCAAAGGTGTAGCAAGTTGGCTGCTCGCAGGCCCGGCAGTTGGTCCGCGGCAAGAGGTTGTAGACCTCCAGCGGTCCCGGTCGCTTACGCATCTCATAGTCCGGCTCAATCTCCTCTCGCCGCGCCCAGGTTCGATTCACCAGGTTTACCAACCCCTGTACCACCTTCTGGGCCTGCGCCCGGTCCTCAAGATGGCCGATGGCGATCTTGAAGGGCCAGAAGGCGATGTTGCGCCCGCCCTTCTTCCAGGCCAACGACGGGGCCTGATGGTTGTACACTGCCCCACGCAGGGTACGGTTCAGGTAAGGCAGAGTCAGGCCGATGTCCACGTTGAGACGCACGATGGCCGCAAACTCCTCGCTGCCTGGCTCACAAGGAACAGATGTTACTTCAAGGTCATAATCTTCGATCAGCACACTTTTTCCCTCCAAGGGTGTGAGGGCGCAGAGTGGCTCCTTACTCACTCTCACTCAGTAGAAGACGCCAAAGATGTGTGCCAAGGAGTAGTAGATTCCTATGACAATGAAAATGATGCCCGTAAACCGACGCGCCCAGCATTCGATCTGGGCTAGCTTGTCGAATACCTTACCCACCGAGCGTGTGCCCAGTGCGATGAGCAACGCGAAGACGAACACTGGGAGGCCCGTCCCCACTCCGTAGAGCGAGGGCAACAGTACCCCAGACCCGCGCATGATGGCCATAGGGATCAGGCTGCCAAAGAACAGTGCCGTCGAAACGGGACAAAAGGAAAGCGCAAAAAAAATTCCGAGCACACCGGCTCCCCAGACACCCCACGTCTCGACCCGCCGCTGCATCACCTCGCTGATGCCGGGGCCGGAAAGGTTGATCTGCAGCATTTCCAACAAGAACATGCCCACCAGGATCAGGATCGGCCCGATAATCTTGTTCATGTACTCCTGGAGGACGTGAGATATCTGCGGCGCGGACAGGATGCTGCCGACCAGCAGCATACCCAGGGCCAAATAGGTCAGCGACCTGCCCAGAGTATACAGAACGCCGGCCAACAAGACCTGGCGCGGGCGTCCGACGCGTCTACCCACAAAAGAGACCGCGGCGATGTTCGTCGCCAGTGGGCAGGGACTGATTGAAGTCAGAATCCCCAGCCACAGTGCCGTCGCCGTGCCAAGTAGCCATTCTCCCATCAATGCTCTCCCAGGTAGGCTTTTGTCTCTTCCTGAACGTATGAGACAAAAGCCTCTCTATCACCGACGAGTTCCCAGATTCGCTCCAGATTCTTCCACATGGTTTGGTTTCCGCCTTCCATATCCACCAAGACCAGAGAGCGCGTGAGTAGTTCATAATCGCCGATGAAGTGCTCGTTCTGAGGTTCTTCCACGTTGACTGCGCGCCACTCCAGCATCCCCGATTGCAGTTCCTCGGGGAATCCGTCCTCTATGGCTTCGTGCGCGTATTGCTCGATTGTGCGACACGTCTGGCAGCGAGACGTGCCGTGAAAGTAATAGGCGATAACTGTGTGCTGAGCCTCCGCCGCTTCATCGTCGCTGGCGTGTTCAGGGCTTGGTGTTACCGCTTGAGTCACGGCCTGGTCGCTTTTTGCTGGATTATCCGTGGGCTGACGGGAACCATCGACGATCAGGTACGTCACGCTCACAACGACGAACAGAATAAGAATTGTAGCCAGAATGTTCTTTGGCCCCACCCTCATAGTTGTGTGTCTCCTTCTTTTATTCTGTGCCTGAACGGAAACTGGCCTGTTGTGATAACCTATCCGAGGATGGAGTCTATACCCCACCCTCGGAACCAGGCACGGTGCTCAGCAATTCCCGTTATGGGGTTCGTAGTAACGACTTTAGTCGTTTGGGCCGCGCAACCAGCGACTAAAGTCGCCACTACGATGCCATATCACGCGGCAACGATGCTAAAACGGGAATTGCTGCACGGTGCTGAAGGTGTTGGGACGAGACTCCAATGCAGCAGTGTCGGCAACGCCTGACTATGCCAATCCCGCCTCGCGCAACGCGCCTACCAGGCTCTCCTTGCTCGGGGCCAGCCCCACGAACTTGACCAGGTCACCGACGACCAGCGCCGGGGCGTTGTTGATGGCGTACTTCTCCCACTCCTTGTCGCCGGGGCCGGTGTGGAAGACGATCTCGGTCTGGTCGTCAAACTCGGCCTCGATTTCCTTCAGCAGTCGCTTGACCGCTACGCCGCCGGAGCAGGGCGGCACCGACACGAACGCCTCGATTCTCACTTTAGACATAGCCCACCCTCCCGCAATGCGTTATTGAGCGTCGCTTCGCTGGGGCACATCCCCTCGATGCGAATCGAGCCATTGACCACGGCAGCCGGGACGCAGAAGAGTTTGTACTCCTCGAACTTTTCCATCCCCTCCTCACCGGCGTAGACAGTGAGTTCCATCTCGTCCTCGTATTTGGGCGCGACTCGCTGCGCCAGTTCGACGAGTGCGACACAGCCCGGGCAGGGCGGATTGCCGCTAAAGATTTCCAGTTTGACCATCATAAGCCTCCTAGTTTCTCCTCAATGATTGATACAAGCCTCTCAGCCGGCACAACCTTACCCGTGCCGACCACCTCCTCGCCGACGACGACAAGCGGGGTGGTCATCAGACCGTACTGTTCCGCTTCCGGTCCCAGCGCGTCAAGCCTGACCACCTCGACCTGCCCAGGAAACCGCTCCGCTGCTTTCTCTGCCTGCGCCTCGGCGCGCTTGCAGTTGGCGCACGGGGGCGTGGTACCAAAGACCTTGATTTGAAGCATCATCTCCCTCCTACAAGCCTTGCGTTGCTCGAATCCACCCCGCGATCTCTTCTTTGCGCGGAATGCGGCCCGACGACTTTACCGCTTCGTCGATCACCAGGGCCGGGGTGGTCATGACGTCGTAGGCCATGATCGCATCCATCTCCTTGACCTTGGTGAACGTTGCCTCGACGCCCAACTCGTCAGCCGCCTCACGGGCCAGCCTCTCCAGGCGCTCGCATTTGGGGCATCCACCACCCAGAATCTTGATTTCCATTCTAACCTCCCTGACAGAATCATGAGCGGCAACAGGGCTTTGCTGCTTCGATAGTAGCCGAAACCACAAAATCTTCAACTTTCATACCAGGGGCCCAGTCACGGATGAATTCTCTGCTTTCATCCTTGGGTTGTATGCGAATATCGGTGAATCCAGCCTCTCTCAACATGTCTACCAACTCGTCCACCGAAGCCGCGCCCGCGATACATCCGGCGTAGAGTGCAAGGTCTTCCTTCATCTCGTCGGGTAACTGCGCGGTTGCGACAACGTCTGAGATAGCCAGACGGCCACCCGGCTTCAAAACACGCAGCGCCTCTCTGAACACCTGTGGTTTCTCTGGCGAGAGGTTGATGACGCAATTGGAGATAATCACATCTACAGAAGCATCTGCCACGGGTAGATTCTCCATCTCCCCAAGACGGAACTCGACATTCCTGAACCCAGCACCCGCACCGTTCTGGCGGGCCTTGCTGACCATCTCAGGCGTCACATCCACGCCAATGACACGCCCCGTCTCGCCCACGGCCCGGGCAGCCAGGAAGCAATCGAACCCACCACCGCTACCCAGATCAAGCACAGTCTCACCTTCTTTCAGCGCCGCGATCGCGTGTGGGTTGCCACACCCCAGTCCCATGTTGGCCCCCTCCGGCACCGCCGTCAGTTGTCCCGGAGAGTTATCCGAGCGCGATGGAAATATCCCTGGGGCTGCAACAGGACGAGGTGCTGCATCCACAACTGGTGTTTGTCGCTTGTGCGACGAGCCGTACTTATCTCGGACGGCCTGTCGAATTTCTTCTCTTTCAGAATTTAGCATCTCTCATCTCCTCCTATGTGAAGTCAAGTGCTACCGCACAAACCACCCAAAGATCAACCCCGCCAGCGTGCTAAAGATGGTCACCAGCACCACATAGACCGCCGTCTTTTTCCTGCCGATAACCGAGTTGGTGATGAGGATGGATTGCAGACTCAACTCCGGGTCGGCCAGCAGGTAGGCCAGCAGCGGACCCCGGTGCATCCCCAGCGAAAGGAACGTCTGCGCGATGGGCACCTCGACCAACGTGGGAAAGTACATAAAGACGCCGAACAACACGCCGATCAGATTAGCCATCACCGTGTTGCGCCCGGCAATCGCTTCGATCCACGTCGCGGGGATGACCGCCCGCGCCATCCCGGCCAGGAAGACGCCCACGATCAGCAGCGGGATGATCTGTTTGACGAACCGCCACATTTCCCATAGCCAGTCCTGGAGGTCGTAGGCGTCGAACTTTTTGACCGCCATCCACCACACGGCGGCGATGAGCACGACCTCCGCGATCAGTTTACCGGTGATGCCCACGCTCAGGCCATCTTCCACCGCCACGACCTTAAAAGAAGCCACGATCAACGTCGCCGTGACCAGCCCCAGCGCCACGTAGGTCCAGGTGTTGAAGCCCTCGTCCACCTGGTTCAGCCCCAGCCAGGCGGTGATGGCGATGAGTACCAACAGGCCGATCAGGAACACCCCGTGGACGCTCACCCCCTCAATACCCAGGGAGGGATTCGGGGGCACGATGCTATTGAGCCAGCCCTGGAACGATTCTGCCCACGCGCCGGGGAGCGTAAACGTCGCGTAACTATTCTTCAGCACGGCTACCTGCAATGTGCCCGCGAGCAGCACGCCCAGGAGCAGCGCGAAGAAGACCCACGTGTAGGCCGGCACCTTTGCCCCCTGCGCGAAGGCCCGCCCGCCGCTGGTGGCTTCGTTGTGCGCCTCGTCGTCCTGGCGGAAGAACCAGGCCATCAACAGGCCGATGCTGATACCGAACACGATGGAGAGCACGATCCGCGCCAGCGCGATGTCCATCCCGATCTGCACGCCGGTGAACGAGATCGCCAGGATGTTGACCGCCGGCCCGACGAACAGGAACGTGATCGCTGGCCCCAACCCGGCCCCCTTCTTGTAGATACTGGCGAAGAGCGGCATGATCGTACACGAGCAAACCGCGAGCACGAACCCGCCCAACGCCGACGCCGGGTAGGAAATCCACCTGGGCGCGTCCCGGCCCAGGTACCTGGTGATGGCCTCCTTGGGAATCAGTGCGGCCAGCGCCCCGGCGATGAAAAAGGCGGGCAGCAGGCATAGTAGGACGTGAGCAGCCAGGTAGGCTGCCAGACTGCCCAGACCGGTCTGCAGCAATATTGCCAGGTATTGTAGAATGTTCAACTTGCACCTCCATTGTCTTTGTATGCAACATGCTGCATATTTGCGAGCCCAAAAGAAAGCCGCAGCAATGGCTGCCACGACCAGTGTTCACCTACACGAGCCAGAATCCTGCACCGACAGACGCTTGATGCCGGAAGCTACTCACACGACACCTCAGAACTGTAACAAGCGCACCTGGGGCAGGGGCAATCTGGTGGATATGTTCTTTCACCGGCTGGCCCCAGAACGGTCTCCAGCAACTGCGTGATCTGTGGATCGTTCAACCGATAGTAGACAAGCTGACCATCTTTGCGATCCACGACCACCCCGGCCTCCCGCAGCACCCGCAACTGCTGAGAGACGTAGGCCTGGGGCCGCCCCAGCACTGCCTGGAGGTGACACACACACGCCTCATCCCGCCGCAGTTCGTCCAGGATGCGCAGCCGCGCCAGGTGAGATAGAATCTGGAACAGTTGGGCCACTTGCCGATATGCGTCTTCCTTCATTATTTCACGATCTTCACGTATCTTCTCAATATCTTGGGGGAACGCGACCATCTTGGTCGCTAGATGCCAGCAAGATGCTGGCGTTCCTCCACCTCACCTCCATTTATTGAAAAGATACATCTTCACTATATGCAGTGCGACATATATACGGTACACCGCATATTATACTCAGAAAGTCATCCTTGTCAAGCCGACAGTCGTCATCAAAGGGTGCGTGGGAAATTACATCCCCTTGACATACCCTACGTCTCATCCTGCACCGGCCGGCAGGTGACGTGGAGATAGGCGAACTCCCCACGCGGTGGAATCAGATCGGTGACCTCGGTGACCTCAAACAGTTCATCGCCCAATTGCACCCGGTCGCCGACGCGCGGCGGGGTGTCCAGGTTTACGATCGCGCCCAAGTGCGGCTTGCCTACGACGACGTAACTCACTTTGTAGATCACGGCGTCCCTCCCGCTCCTTCCAGCCTCGCCTGCAGGTTGCGGTGGCGCAACTTGAACGACAGGTCGGCAGCGATGTTGCGCATCACGACGTAGCCGATGTGATGATCGCCATCGCAGAGGGTCCAGAAGGATTGACGGGGGATGACGTAGAGCACGGTGCCGTCCTCCACGCAGCGCACCGTCGCTGAGCGGACCCCGCTGTCCACCAGCGCCATCTCGCCGAATAACTGCCCCTGGCCTAGACGGACGATGGGGGTCAATTGGGGTGGTCCCGGCACGTCAGGGATCCTGCCCCCGGAGACCAGCACCTCGACCATGCCGCTGCGGATGACGTACAGCTCATCGGAGGGATCGCCCGCGCGGATGATGAGGTCGCCTGCGTTGTAAACAGCCTCCCGACCCACAGCGGCAATCTGCTCAATCTGCTCAGACGTGAGCCTGGAAAACAATTCACTGCGTTGCAATAACTCAATAACTGACATAGTCATCTTTCCTTTCTGGCAGCCAGGAACATGTGCGCCTGTGCGACGTAGTGCTCAGCAAAAGTACGCGAGCGTTTGATCTCCTCGTCCGTCAGTTCCCGCACCACTCGCGCCGGTACGCCCAGTGCCAGGTGCCGGAGTGGAATGTTCATCCCCTCGGGCACCAACGCCCCAGCCCCGACCAATGCCTCCCGGCCCACGACCGCGCCGTTGAGCACAATAGCCCCGATGCCGATCAGCGCGCCATCTTCGACAGTCGCGCTGTGCAGCACGGCCCGGTGACCGACGGTCACTTCCTCACCCAGCGTGCAGGGCTGTCCTGCGTCTGTGTGAATCACGGTGAGGTCCTGAACGTTGGTGCGAGCCCCGATGATGATGGGCGCGTTGTCGCCCCGCAGCACGCAACCGAACCAGACACTCGCCTCGGCGGCGATGTGTACGTTGCCGATGATGGTCGCGTTCGGTGCGACGTAGGAAGCAGGATGGATGAGTTCGAGGTGGTGCGAGATGTCCATAGCACTGCTATTGTACCACAAAAGCCTGGACTTCCGAAGTTCTCAGTTGGCGTTTTGCTCACTCTCTGTTACAATCGGCTCAGTTCTAACGGGAGGCAAAGCAGTGGACAAGATTTTCTATCCCGATAGCATTGTGGTCATCGGTGTTTCGGAACAGCCCGACAACCTGGCGGCCAACATCATCGACAACCTGCTGAGGTTTGGCTACCGTGGTGACATCTACGCCGTCGGGCTGCGGAGTGGCGAGGCACACGGTGTCCCCATCCTCACGTCGGTGGAATCGCTGCCCGACGGAGTGGACCTCGCCGTGATCCTGACCCCGGCGGCGACGGTGCCCGGTCTGCTGGACGCCTGTGGAAGGAAGGGCATCCGCCGGGCGATAATCGAGTCAGGTGGCTTTGCCGAGTTCTCGCAGGCGGGGCGCGAACTGGAGGAACAGATCGTCACAGTAGCGAGCCACTGGGGCATCCGCTTTGTAGGCCCGAATTGCATCAGCGCGGTCAATATGGAGAATGGGCTGTGTCTGCCCTTTGCCCTCCTCGACCGGCAGGCGGCCAAACGTGGTCCGGTCTCGGTGCTGGCACAGAGCGGCGGAGTCTCCATCACCTACATTCATCTGCTCAGCGAGGCAGGGCTGGGGGTCAACAAAGTCGTCAGCATAGGCAACAAGACCGACCTGGATGAAGTGGACTATCTGATCTTTCTGCTGGAGGACCCCGGCACCGAGATCGTCTGTCTTTACCTGGAGAGCATTGAGGAGGGACGACGGCTGATAGAATTGGCCGCTGCGTCGCCCAAACCGGTCATCGTGCAGAAGGCCAACACAGGCCAGACGAGCGCGCGCATCGCCTTTTCGCACACGGCGGCGCTGGCCAACGACGACCGCATCGTCAGCGCGGCGCTGCGACAGGCGGGCATCGCCCACGCCCGGAGTTTTCAGGACGCGGTAACGGTGGCGCAGGGATTCATGCTGCCGCCAGTACAAGGCAATGACCTCATCATCATCTCCCGTTCTGGGGGACACGCGGTCGTGGCCGCCGACGTAGCCGACACTTACGGTTTTCACCTGCTACCCATCCCGGACGATTTCTCGACCAGCGTGCGGGACCTTTTCCGCGCCGACGTCATTGCACTGACCAATCCCATTGACGTGGGCGTCATCTTCGATTTTGACCTCTACGGGGAGATTGCCGAGGAATGTCTGCGCACGTTGAACCCCGACGCGCTGCTACTGGTGCACACCTATAGTTCCGGATTGGAGGCGGAGAGGTCGCGCCGGCTGGCCCGCCGCGTCGAGCAACTGGTCCGGCAGACGGGTAAGCCGATCGCTTTCTGCCCCTTCGTCCAGGAGAGCGAACTAGCGGCGCTGGAGCGGGAGGTTAAACTTCCAACCTTTACCACAATTGAAGCAGCAGTGCGGGCGTTGGCCACCTCGCGCGACCGATATACTCGTCCGGTGCGGCTGCGCTCGCTGCCGCCTGCGCCGGTACAGCGTCCGCTTGAGGTTGAGGGATTGCTGAACCACGATGGGATGTTGACCACCGACGCGGCGCTGGGGCTGTGCGCGGCCTTCGGTATCCCCACCTCCGAATGGGCCGTGGTGGAAAGCGTCGAGAGCGCGTTGTTTGCCGCCGGTGCTATTGGGTACCCGGTGGCGCTCAAGGTGCTCTCGCCCGACATCTCGCACAAGTCAGACGTAGGCGGGGTGGTGCTAGGAATTGAGGGCCGAGAGGCACTGCTGGCGGAGTTCCCCGCGCTCCTGGCACGGGTGCAGGAACGCGCCCCCGACACACAGGTAGTAGGCGTGCTGGTACAGCGGATGCTCTCCAGAGGATGGGAGGTGATCCTGGGCAGCAAGCGTGATCATAGTTTCGGTCCGGTTGTGATGTTCGGGATGGGCGGATTGTACGTGGAGGTGTTCGAGGATGTTGCACTTCGTTTGGCTCCGTTGACCCATAAGGACGCCGAGGAGATGATCTCCGAGGTGCGGGGGAGTCGCCTGCTGCGCGGCCTGCGCGGCGGGTCGCCAGCGGATGTAGAGGCGGTCGTCGAGGCATTGCTGGCCCTATCGCGGCTTCTGGTCGCATGCCCCGAGGTGGCGGAGGTTGACATCAACCCACTGCTCGTGTTTGATCAAGGCGTGGCAGCGGTGGACGCACGGGTGGTGGTAAGAGACCAGAAAACTTGACGAAACAGGGTTTTTCCGTTACAATCGTTTCACGTATTTGATAGACGATCCGTCGGTACATAATGTTTGAGCATCTGACCGACAAACTACAGACCGTTTTTCGGCGGCTGGGCAAGCGCGGCATCCTGCGTGAAGATGACGTAGACCAGGTGCTGCGTGAGATTCGCCTGGCTCTGCTGGAAGCCGATGTACATTACAAAGTTGTCAAAGACTTCATCGGCCGTGTGCGCGAGCGGGCCATCGGTGCCGAGGTTGCCAAAAGCCTTAGCCCAACCCAGCAGGTGATCAAGATCGTCCACGAGGAATTGGTCGAAACGCTGGGCGAGCCGGGGCGGCTGGAACTGAAGGGGGCTGCGCCCTACGTCATTATGCTGGTCGGGCTGCAAGGCTCGGGCAAGACAACGACGGTGGCCAAACTGGCCCGGTATCTCAGGCAAAGCGGTCATCTGCCACTGATGGTCGCTGGCGATACTTATCGCCCGGCCGCCGTCACGCAATTGGAGGTACTGGGTCGTCAATTGGAACTGCCGGTCCACGGCGAAGGGCAGCGTACCCCACCGCCCCAAATTTGCGCCAACGGCGTCCGCGAAGCGCGTCAGCGGGGCTACGACGTGGTAATTTTGGATACCGCTGGCCGCCTGCAGATTGACCAGAAGATGATGGCCGAGTTGGAAGCGGTCAAGCAAGCAGTGAAGCCGGCCGAGACGCTCCTGGTGGCCGACGCGATGACGGGACAAGAAGCAGTGAATATCGCGGCTGGTTTTCATCAGCACATCGGGGTGACCGGACTGATCCTGACCAAGGTGGACGGCGACGCCCGAGGGGGGGCAGCCATCAGCATGCGGGCCGTCACCGGCGTGCCGATCAAGTTTCTGGGCACGGGTGAGAAAGCCGATGCGCTGGAAGCCTTTCACCCTGAACGGCTGGCCTCCCGCATCCTGGGGATGGGGGACGTACTGACGCTCATCGAGCGGGCGGAGTCCGCCTTCGACCAAGAGCAGGCCGAGCAGTTGGCGCACAAGCTGCGCGAGGCCAGTTTTGATCTGGAGGATTTCCTGGGGCAATTGCAGCAGATCAAGAAAATGGGGCCGATGAACCAGATTCTCGACCTGGTGCCGGGAATGGGCAGATTGGCCCAGAACGTCTCGCCCGAGGTTACTGATCGGCAGTTCAGACGCATTGAGGCGATTATCCTTTCGATGACACCGGAAGAGCGGCGCAATCCTCGCATCCTCAACGGTAGCCGCAAGAGGCGCGTCGCCTGTGGCAGCGGTACTACGGTGCAGGAGGTGAACGCATTGCTCAGCCAGTTCCGCCAGATGCAACGGATGATGAAGCAACTGGGGAAGGGGAAGAAGGGGATGCAGGGCTTGATGCGAATGTTTGGGTAGAGTAGACGCAGGAGGCAGGAAGCAAGACATTTAAGGAACTTATGTAGACGTTCAGGTAATATGGAGGTAATCTAGAAGGGAGAGAGAGGTTGTCTTGCTGCTGTTTCCCTTCACCGGTAGACAAGGGGCGAAGCGCCGTCCGGCACTGGTGTTGCTGGATACGGGAGACAGCGACATTGTAGTTGCACGGGTGACCGGTCAGGCTCGCCAGAGCCCTTACGACATTGAGATTACCGACAATCTCCACCGGTTTACAACTTTTCACATATGACATCAGGAGGACTATGATCAAGATTCGATTGCGGCGCGTAGGCGCTAAGAAACAACCCAGTTACCGAGTGGTGGTGGCTGATGCGCGGTCACCCCGCGATGGACGGTTCATTGAGACCATCGGCTTCTACAATCCACGCACCGAACCGGAAACGGTGAAGATCAAAGAAGATCGATCTTTGTACTGGCTGGGTGTCGGGGCGCAGCCCACCAGGCCAGTGGCCCGGTTGCTGAAGAAACAGGGTACGTTGGCCCGCTTCGAGCGGCTTAAGCAGGGCGAATCTCTGGAGACGCTGCTAGTCGAAGCGGAGGAGGCAGCCCAGGCTGCGCCAGAGGTCAGTCCCCAAACCCGCCGGGAGCATGTAATGCCTGTGGCGGAGGAGCCGGCTGTAAAACCAGAAACTGTAGAGTCCGAAACGGAGCCTGCTGAAGCAGGAGATGAGAGTGAGGAGATAGAGACAGAAGAGACAGAAGAATAGCCCACTCCTTGTCGCAGTGGAATCCTGCTCCCCCACTGCGTCTCCGTAATGTCTATTGCATCTACACCAACTACATCAGGAGGGAGGAGTAACTATGGCTTCGATGAAAGAATTGGTTGAATTTATCGCCAAGTCGCTGGTGGACGATCCATCCCAGGTGCACGTCTCTGAGATTGAGGGTGAAACCTCGGTGATCCTGGAACTACGGGTCGGCCCGGAGGACATGGGCCGCGTGATCGGCAAAGGCGGGCGCACCGCGAACGCTATGCGCACGCTTGTCCGGATACTTGCTACCAAGCAAGGGAAGCGGGCTACCCTCGAAATTGTCTAGGCGCCGATGGATGCTGCTGCACAACGTGGTAGCGAGGGCGATGGGGGCTCAGGGAGAGGATGTACACCTGAGCCTCGCTATTTAGCGGTCGGTCGGATATTGCGGCCACACGGTATACGGGGCGAACTGCGCGTTGAAATCCTCACCGATTATCCCGAACGACTGGGACAATGCGCCTATTTTTACCTTGCCTATCCAGACTCTCCTGAGTCAGTACGGCGTTACCCGGTAGAGAAGTTGCGCCGTCACAAAAAAGTGTTGCTGCTGAAACTAGGGGGCTGCGACGACCGAAACGGTGCTGATGAACTGCGCGGCATGCTCGTGCAGATACCACTCAAGGAGGCTGCGCCGCTTGAGGAAGGTGAGTATTACCACTTTCAGCTCATCGGCGTGAGAGTGGAGACAGAACACGGTGAGTGGCTGGGCCAGGTCGTCGAAGTGCTCGAGACCGGGGCCAATGATGTTTACGTCGTGCGTGGACCGTGGGGCGAAGTGCTCCTGCCAGCCGTGAATGACGTGATACTCGAACTCGACCTGGAGTTGAGGCGGATGGTGGTGCACTTGCTGCCTGGTATGTTGGCAGAGGATAAGAGATGAACGAACTGCGCTACTGGGTTGGCTTCAACATCGTGCGTGGCATCGGGCCAACGCGACTGCGGGCGTTGCTCGACTGCTTTGGGAACGTGGAACGGGCCTGGCATGCGCCAGCCGGGGAACTGCGCCGCGCCGGGCTGGACAGCCGCTCGCTGGAGAACCTGCTGGCAACCCGATCGGCGTGTGATCTGGATCGGGAGTTAGAGCGGATTGCTGCCACTGGTGCGCAAGTGCTCACGTGGGAAAGCGCCGACTACCCCCGCCTCCTCCGCGAGATCCCCGATCCGCCCCCTGTGCTCTACGTCAAGGGCACGCTGACAGAGGAGGACGCCTGGGCGGTAGCGGTCGTCGGCACACGGCGGGCTTCGGCCTATGGACGGGAGGTGACCCGCCGATTGACCAGGACACTGGCAAGCAGTGGTATCACCGTTGTCAGCGGGTTAGCGCGGGGGATTGATGCCGAGGCACATCGAGCGGCGCTGAAGGCAGGGGGGCGCACTATCGCTGTGCTGGGCTGCGGCATTGACCGGATCTACCCGCCGGAGCACCGCAAGTTGGCCGGGGAAATCGTCGCGCAGGGAGCGCTGGTGAGTGATTATCCGGTGGGTACACCGCCGGAGGGGAGCAACTTCCCCCCCCGCAACCGCATCATCAGCGGACTGAGCCTGGGTGTGCTCGTCACTGAGGCAGGGAAGAGAAGTGGGACGCTCATCACCGCCGGTTATGCCGCCGAGCAAGGGCGGGATGTTTTCGCTGTACCAGGTTCTATCCTGACGCGCGCCTGCGCCGGCACCAACACACTCATCCAGGACGGGGCCAAGATGGTGCTCGGCCCGGAGGACATCCTGGAGGAACTGAACCTGACGATGGTGGTCGAGCAGACGGAGGCGCGCCAGGTGCTCCCGGCCAACGAGACAGAGGCGTCGCTGTTGGTCCATCTCTCGGCCGAGCCGACTCACGTGGATGAACTCCGTCAGCAGGTGGGCCTGCCGATCGCGCAGGTAACCAGCACGCTGGCGCTGATGGAGTTGAAGGGGATGGTGCGCCAGGAGGGCGGTATGAAGTACGTTGTGGCCCGCGAGCCGCGTGTTGAGTACGTGGTGGATTAGGGACTGGACTTGATACTCAATATTCGATGCTGGATGCTGGATGCCAGTTATCAACACAGTTTGCGAAGCGGAGGACAGAACTGTACCACGCATTGATCATGGCCGGAGGGGTCGG
This sequence comes from Anaerolineae bacterium, assembly GCA_016783285.1. The sequence continues at coordinate 13,430 of JADHWW010000102.1, read as the reverse complement.
GACACGACTGTGGCCCCTCAGCCGCCGCAATCGTCCTAAGCAGTCACTCAGGCTGGTCGGGGAGCGTGCTATGTTCGAGCACGCAGTAGACCGGCTTGCGCCTCTCTTCCAACCGGAACAGATTTTCGTCGTCACGGGGGCTGAGCACGTCGCACCTCTGATGGCACAAGCGCCGGAATTGCCGCCGGAGAACTTCGTCGTCGAGCCGGAGGGCCGTGGCACTGCCCCCTGTATTGGATTGGGAGCGATCCATCTGCGTCGGCGTGACCCAGAAGCGATCATGGCGGTACTTACCGCCGATCACTTCATCACTGACACAACGCACTTCCGCCAGGCGCTGGCTGCGGCGGCGCAAGTTGCTGAAGAGGGACACCTGGTCACACTGGGGATCAAACCCTCGTCCCCCTCAACTGGCTATGGATACATTAAGCAGGGAGAGAGTCTGGGCACGGCGGAGGGCTTCTCCGTCTTCCGCGCCGACCGATTCACCGAGAAGCCCAGCCCAGAGACGGCGCTTCACATGGTCGAAAGCGGAGAGTACTCGTGGAACAGCGGTATGTTTATCTGGCGCGTGGACCGCATCCTGGAGGAGTTCCAGCGCCAGATGCCGGAGTTCTACGTGCAACTGGCGGAGATCGAGGCAACGCTAGGAACACCCGGATACGAGCCGACGCTGAACCGTGTCTGGCCCCAGGTCACCAAGCAGACCATTGACTACGGGGTAATGGAAGGGGCTGATGAAGTGGCCGTCGTCCCGGTGGACATTGGCTGGTCGGACGTGGGCAGTTGGGCCACTCTCTTTGAGTTGTTACCAGCCAATGATGATGGGAACGTCATCCTCGGCCCGCATGTGGGGATCGACACGCGCGACACGCTGGTCTTCGGCGGGAAGCGTCTCGTCGCCACGATCGGGCTGGAGGGAATGGTGATCGTGGACACGGAGGACGCTTTGCTGGTCTGTCCCAGAGAGCGGGAGCAGGAAGTGCGGGCGATTGTGAGGCGATTGAAGGAGAACGGGCGCAACGAACGGCTGTGAGCCTGGACGACTTCGACCCGAAGTGGTGGCCGAGTACGACATCACGGAGGATGACCTGCGGCGGGTGGAGCACTACCTGCGGCTGCTGCAAGGGTCCGATGCGCCGGCACTGAAGGACATCGGCGGCGGGTACTACGGCACCAGCGCGCTCTTGCACGAGGTAGTCGAACTGGACATTCTGTTGGAGCGGGAGCCGGGGCTGCTGAAGTGGAACCGCCACAGCGCCCGCGCCTTCTTGAACCTCAATGAGGATGCCCACGTGGCGGCTCTGGTGGCCGAGTACACTTATCTCCAGTGTCAAATCGAGCAGGTGCTCGGAGAGGAAGTAGAGATTGGCGCTTTGCTGTGGGCCAACACCACTATGCGCGACTTCGACCTGCTCGCCGAATCGGACTGGTCAGGCCGTCTGCTCGTCCCCGATACAGCGGCGGTTGACCGAGCAAGGCGACTGCTGGTCCGGCTGAGGGAGGTGGATCTGTGATTGTGAGATACAGAGTGATCGAGGACTGGCTGGCTGACGAAGGTGTCTGGTTCCCCTGGGGTGTGTTTTACGAGAACCGTAGCGATGATTTTGCGGATTATACTCTCCTGATACGTGCCATCCCGGACGACGACCGGCGGAAGGGGCGCTATTTCGATCGGCGCATTCAAGAGTTACGCCCCAGCGTAGAAGAGGCCGAGGTCGTATTGGGCGAGTACGCGGATCGCTATCGCGTCCGGCCCGAGATTCGCACCGTCAAGAGCACGAGCCGCCGCGAGATACGTGCTCTCCTGTGGGAGGTGATCTCCGAGGAGATAGAGAAGCGAATGGCGGAGTGTCAGGTCGAGTACGCTATGCCGGAGCCAGCCTACGTGGCGCTGCGGGAAGAATCAGAGGAGGAAGACTGAGATTGGTATGCAAGCCTATTGTATGAAGTGCAAAGCCAAGCGCGAGGTGCAGAACCCTAAGCCAGTGTTCACCAGCAATGGGACGCTGGCCACGCGTGGGGTGTGCCCGGTGTGTGGTACGAAAATGTTCAGGATGGGCCGTACCCCGGCCCACGAAGGACTCGATCCAGATGAGCACACCGTCGCCTCCAAAACCAGGGCTAAACCGGCGAAGAAACCCAAGATGGTGATCGTCGAGTCGCCGGCTAAAGCGCGCACGGTGGGGAGGTTCCTGGGAAAGAAGTACACAGTTCGGGCCTCGGTGGGACACGTGCGCGACCTGCTCCGCTCCTCTATGTCGGTGGACGTGGAGAATGACTTCACGCCCCGCTACCGGGTGCCCAACGAGAAAAGGCAAGTGGTGAAGGAACTGCAGAAGGAAGTTAAGAAGGCCGCCGAGGTCTATCTGGCCACTGACTCCGACCGGGAGGGGGAGGCCATTGCCTGGCACCTGATGGAGGCGGCGAAGATCAAGCCTTCCCAGGCGCGGCGGGTGGTCTTCCATGAGATCACCCGGGACGCTATTGAGGAGGCTTTCGCCCACCCCGGCAAAATCAACATGAACCTGGTGGACGCTCAACAGGCCCGGCGTATCTTGGACCGGCTGGTGGGCTACAGCCTGAGTCCCCTCCTGTGGCGCAAGGTGCGGGGGCGGCTCAGCGCCGGTCGGGTGCAGTCGGTGGCGGTCCGCCTGGTGGTAGAGCGGGAACGGGAGATCGAAAATTTCGTGCCTCATGAGCACTGGTCCATCAAGGCGGAACTGGCAAAGCGGGAGGATCATCACCCGCCGCATAGTTTCGTCGCCGAACTCCATCGCATCCGCGGGGAGAAGGTAGACCTTAAGGATGAGGCCGCTACGCAGACGGTGGTGGACGAACTGGAACAGTCGACCTACGTAGTTGCCTCGGTCAAGAAAGGGCAACGGAGACGGCAGCCTTCCCCGCCCTTCACCACCAGCACGATGCAGCAGGAGGCCTCCCGCCGCCTGCGCTTCACTCCCCGTCGCACGATGCGCATCGCCCAACAGCTCTACGAGGGGATCGACCTGGACGGCAATGGCCCGATGGGTCTGGTCACCTATATGCGCACTGACTCCACCAACGTGGCCGGGCGGGCTCAGGCAGAGGCGCGGAACTACATCACCCAGTGGTACGGGGAGGAGTTCCTCCCGCCCAAACCACCCGTCTACAAGACGCGGGCCAAAGGTGCCCAGGAGGCCCACGAGGCCATCCGCCCCACCTCTGTCTTTCGCGAGCCAGGGGCTATCAAGGAGCACCTGACCCGCGACCAGTACCGGCTCTACCGGCTGATCTGGCAGCGGTTCGTCGCCAGCCAGATGGAACGGGCGGTCTACGACACCATCAGCGTGGAGGTGCTGGCCGGTCCTGAAGACGGGGAGAAGCCCTACCTATTCCGCGTTTCCGGCTCCATCCTCCGTTTCCCCGGTTTCCTGGTGGTCTACGAAGAGGCTAAAGACGAGGACGCCGCCGAAGATGAGCCGGCCCAGCAGATCCCGTCGCTGGCTGTGGGCGAGGTCCTGGACCTGGTGCGCCTGATTTCTCAGCAGCACTTCACCCAGCCTCCGCCGCGCTATACGGAGGCCACGTTGGTGCGGACGTTGGAGAAGTACGGCATCGGCCGGCCCTCCACCTATGCCCCCATCCTGGCGACCATCCAGCAGCGGGGGTACGTCCAGCGGGACGGAAGGCGGCTGGTACCCACCGAGACTGGCTTCTTGGTCAACGACCTCCTGGTGGAGCACTTCACGAAGGTGCTGGACTACGGCTTCACCGCACAACTGGAGGAACGCCTGGACGAGATCGCCGTCGGCCAGCGGGAGTGGGTGCCGGTGGTGCGGGAGTTCTACGTCCCCTTCAAGCAGCGGCTGGACGAGGCCGACCAGAAGATCGAGAAAGTGGACCTGGGGCCACAGGAGATTGGGCGGGATTGCCCCGAGTGCGGTCAGCCTCTCATCGTCCGCTGGGGGCGGTACGGGAAGTTCGTCGGCTGCAAGGGGTTCCCCGAGTGCCGCTACACCGAGCCGTGGCTGGAGAAGGTGGGTGTGACCTGTCCCCAGTGCGGGGGTAACCTGGTAGAAAAGCGAACCCGCAAGGGGCGGGTCGGCTACGGCTGTGCCAACTACCCGGACTGCGAGTTCTGGGTCTGGAAGCGGCCCTTGCCGCAGCCATGCCCGGAATGCGGTGGATTGCTCACCGATGGACGTAAGGGCTGGGCAAAGTGCGTGGCCTGTAAGGAGGAGTTCGAGATTGACAGCCTGCCCCAGGTGAAAGGGGGAAGAGAAGAAGGAGAAAATAGAAGGTAGAAGATGGATATGGAAAGATTGCTGAAGCGATTCCTGACCTACTTACAGGCGGGACGGAACGCTTCACCCTGCACGGTCAAGAACTACGGCACGGACATTGGCCAGTTTCTGGACTACTGCAGGGCACAGGGGATAGGCTCGTTGGAGCAGGTAGACCGTTCGCTGCTGCGGAATTACCTGGCGGAACTGGACGCTGCTGGCTACGTCAAGGCCAGCATCGCGCGTCGCGTGGCGGAACTGCGTTCCTTCGGCGACTTTGTGGTGCGGGAGGAGGTGCTGGAGCACAATCCCTTCCGTCTGATCCGCGCCCCCCGTGTCCCGAAACGGCTGCCGCGGTACCTGACGGTGGCCGAGGCGGAAGCACTGCTGGCGATGCCAGACACGTCTACTCCACGGGGCCTGCGCGACCGAGCCATCATCGAGGTGCTGTACGCGGCGGGCCTGCGGGTCAGCGAGTTAGTGGGCCTGGACATAGGGGACGTGGACCTGGCACAGGCCCAGGTGCGCGTGGTGGGCAAAGGGGGCAAAGAGCGCATCGGACTGCTGGGACGACCGGCGGTAGAGGCGGTGAGGGCATACCTGAAGACGGGGCGACCGGCATTGCTGAGTCGGCAACCGACCAATGCATTGTGGCTTAATCACCGGGGCGGTCGCCTGACGGCGCGAGGAGTGGCTCTGATATTGAGCAAAGCCGGCCAGCAAGCGGGCATCCGCACGCCCGTTTCCCCCCACATCATACGCCATTCCTTCGCCACTCATCTCCTGGATGGCGGCGCAGACCTCCGCGTCGTGCAGGAACTGCTAGGCCACGCCGATCTCGCCACAACCCAAATCTATACTCACGTCAGCCAGAGCCGGGCGCGGGAGGTTTACCTGCGGGCACATCCGCGAGCCGGGGCTTCGGATTTGCCCTAGGTGCTGCTTTGTGGTAAAGTAGTTGTGCACCAATGGCACTTGTGGTACAATGAACATGGCGAGGCCTTCTGCAACAAATAGAGACAGGCACAGACAAGGAGGCGAAAATGGACACCGTCTTGGAATTCGTTCAGCAGCATAAGACCTTGGTAGCGCTGACCGGTGGGGCCATACTGGGGCTGCTTCTAGGACTGGCCATCGGCTGGTGGTGGTGGCCAGTCGAATGGACCAACTCCACACCTGGCAATCTGCACCCCGATTTCCAGAGCGAGTACATCCTCTGGGTTGCCGAGCGCTACGCGGACACCAACGACCTGGACTGGGCACATGACCAGTTGGGCGCGGATTATTGGAAGGAAAACCAACTTGCTGAGACGCTTGAGATGCTGGCGGAGGAACGCGGTGGACATGAGGCAGTCCGCTTGCGAGCGCTGGCACAGGCACTGGAAACCCCATCCGAACCCACTCCGCCAGTGACGAGTGTCTGGGAAAGGCTTCGCCCGGTGGCGACAGTTTGCGGGGTCGCCCTATTGGTGATAACATTTGTGGGGGGAACGCTGCTCCTCGTCAGCCGTTTGCGTAAGCCACGGACAGAGATGGGTGATCTGGCCACGGGAGTATTCGAAGAGTCCCCTGTCCTCTCAGAGCAAGTCTCCTGGGGAGCCAAAGGCCCGCCGCTGGCTCAGTTTGTCACCACCTACACGCTAGGGGATGACCACTACGACCCCTCGTTTAGCATTGAGTTGGAGAGCGGCGAGTTTATGGGCGAGTGCGGTGCGGGTATCTCAGAAACCATCGGTGTGGGCGAGCCCAGCAAAGTCACTGCTTTCGAGGTCTGGCTATTCGACAAGAACGACATCCGCACAGTGACCAAGGTGCTGATGTCGGACTACGCCTTCCATGACGAGGCGCTGCGCACCAAGTTGGCGCCCAAGGGAGAGCCGACGTTGGCCGAGGTGGAGAAGGACGTAATCCTAGAGACGAAGACGCTGCGTGTGCAGGCGCACATCGTGGAGGTGGAGCACGGGATGGGGAATCTGCCGCCCAGCAGTTTCTTCGACAGGCTCACGATAGGCCTGGCGGCCTGGGTCAAGCCAGGGCAGGAGGGGACACAGCCAGCGGCTGAGAGGAGCGATGCCCCTATCATGTCGCCCACGCTATAAGTTGACTGGGTCGGTCCTGGCGCATGTTGTGTAGGTAAGCACCCTCGCCGTGGCAGCGCGGCGGGGGTGTTCGCTTGGGAGAAGCAATGCGTCGTCTGTGGTGGGCCTTTCTGCGACTTTTCTTCCGTCTGCTCTACAACGAATTCGCCTGGACTTACGACCTGGTGGCCTGGGTAGTATCGCTGGGACAGTGGAGGACGTGGGGACGCACAGCGATTCCGCACCTGCGAGGGAAGCAGGTGCTGGAACTGGCACATGGCCCCGGTCACCTGTTGGTGGCGATGGCGGAGCGAGGTCTGGCCCCGGTAGGGCTCGACCTGTCGCCGTATATGGGGCACCTGACGCGGCGGCGGTTCGGAAGAACCATGCCGGTCGTTCCTCTGGTGCGCGCTCGTGCACAGATGCTCCCTTTCTGCGATGGGGTTTTCGATAGCGCCGTTGCCACCTTTCCCACCGAGTTCATCCTGGACCCCGCAACGTTGCGAGAGACGGCGCGTGTTCTGCGTCCGGGCGGACGGCTGGTCATCGTCGCCTGGGCCCGCTTGAGCGAACGCGACCCGCTCTCCTGTTTCCTCGGGTGGCTTTATCGGGTGACAGGGCAGGGAGAACCGCTCCCCAGCGGCGGTGAGGCGGTGATGGTAGAGGCAGGATTCGATCCACGCATTCTATGGGAGCGAGTTGGGCGCAGTGAAGCGATGCTGGTCATGGCGGGAAAGCGGTGATGGTACGTCGGGTCGTGGCGCTGGATGGGAGGCGTTTGCAGTGCCATCGTTTGCTCCTTCGCCTGCTTTATGGTAGAATAACCATACTTGGTGGGTGTAGCCTAATGGTCAAGGCACCTGGTTGTGGCCCAGGAGATTGTGGGTTCGAATCCCATCACTCACCCCAGGTAGTCGCAGCCGGACTTCGATCCGGCTTTCATTATACACTAATCGCCCCCGTAGCTCAACGGATAGAGCGTCGGACTTCGAATCCGCAGGCTGCGCGTTCGAATCGCGCCGGGGGCGCTAACAGTCCCACAACCGAGAAGGGGTGAGGCTTTCACTGGGACGAGCTGGAGGAGGCGGGGTCAAAGGGGGCACCCCGCAGAGGCCGGTGTCTGCTTCAGCGCTGCGTGGCGCGGCTTAAGACCGGCGTTGGCGCGGCGAGGATGGAGGTGATAGCAGCGCTACTGCGAGCACTTCGTCCATCTGTTCAGCCAGGACAAAGTTCACGCTGCGCTGAACCCGTCGAGGAATTTCGACGAGGTCCTTCTTGTTGCGCTTAGGGATCACAACCGTCTTAAGACCAGCGCGGTAGGCTGCCATCATCTTTTCCTTGAGACCACCGACTGGCAATACGCGACCACGCAACGTGATCTCGCCTGTCATCCCTACGTCATGGCGCACGGCCCGGCCGGTAAAGGCAGAGATGAGCGCTGTGGCGATCGTGATGCCGGCCGATGGGCCATCCTTGGGGATCGCTCCCTCTGGCAGGTGGATGTGGATGTCGGTTCTCTCGAAAACATCGGGCTTGATGCCAAAATCTTCGCTGCGGGAGCGGGTGTAACTCAACGCTGCCTGTGCCGATTCCTGCATAATCTCGCCTAACTGTCCAGTCAGCAACAGATTGCCTTTGCCAGGCATCAGCGCCACCTCCACGAGCGTCAGGTCTCCCCCTGCCTCGGTCCAAGCCACCCCCATAGCGATGCCGACCCCATCTCGCTCTTCCGCCAGGCCGCGGATGAAATACGGTGGGCCAAGGTAACCAGCGAGCATTCGAGCTGTGATGCGACGTGGAGGTGAGCCCCCCTCGGCCAGTCGGCGGGTGACCTTGCGACAGATACTGGCAATGTTACGCTCAAGGTTACGCACGCCAGCCTCGTAGGTATATTCTCGGATGATGGCACGCAGCGCACCGTCAGTGAAGGTAATGGAGATATCTCCCAGGCCGTGCTCCTCCAGTTGGCGCGGGATCAGAAAACGACGCGCAATCTCCAATTTCTCCTCGTCAATGTAGCCGGGGAATTCGATTACCTCCATACGGTCTCGCAGGGCCGGCGGAACGGGATCGAGGATGTTCGCCGTGGTGATGAAGAGTACCTTTGACAGGTCGTACGGCACCTCGAGGTAGTGATCGGAGAAGGCATGATTCTGTTCGGGGTCCAACACTTCCAGCAAGGCAGAGGCCGGGTCACCCCGGAAGTCCAATCCCAACTTATCCACCTCATCAAGCATAAAGAGAGGGTTAAGTGTGCCAGCCCGCCGCATCGTCTGGATGACGCGGCCGGGCAGCGCACCGATGTAGGTACGGCGATGGCCCCGAATCTCCGCCTCGTCCCGCACGCCACCCAGGCTCACACGGACGAACTTGCGCCCCAGGGCATCAGCGATAGATTGCCCTAATGAGGTTTTACCGGTGCCAGGCGGGCCCACGAAGCAAAGAATCGGGCTGCGCATCTTGTCGGCTGCCAGACGCCGCACCGCGATATACTCCAGGATGCGTTCCTTGGCCTTGGGCAGCCCATAGTGGCGTGATTCCAGCACTTCCTCCACGTGTTTGACGTCCAGATTGTCCTCAGTGGTCTCTGACCACGGCAACTCGATCAACCAGTCGAGGTAGGTGCGAATTATGCCAACCTCGGGCGACATGGGCGGCATAGCTGTCAGCCGGTCGAGTTCTTTGTTGGCCCGGGCGCGCGCCTCGTCGGGCAAGTCCATCTCGGCGATTCCTTCGCGCAGCTCGTTGACCTCTTGGGTATAGACGTCGGTCTCGCCCAACTCGCTTTGGATGACCTTCATCTGTTCACGCAGGAAGTACTCACGCTGGGCCTTATCCAGCTCCTGCTGCACCTGCAAATGGATGCGATCCTCCAGTTCGAGCACATCCAGTTCCTTGGCCAGCAGGACGCTGACGCACTGTAGCCGCGCTGCGATATCGAGTGTCTCCAGTACCTCCTGCCGCTTCGCCACCTCCAGGTCTAGCGCCTGAGCCATCAGGTCGGCCAGCCAGCCCGGCTCATCTATGTTCATGGCGAAGACATAAGCATCTTCGGGCAGGGTGCGATTTAACTGCACGACCTTCTCGAAGAGCGCCAACACCGCCCGCATCAGCGCCTCAGTGAGAGGGGTTCTCCCCACAGCCTCGTAGATGGGCAGGGCGCGCACGCGGATGTAAGGCTCCAGGTGAACGTACTCGACGATTTGCACCCGTCGGAGTCCCTGCCCCAGCATGCTGACGGTGCCATCGGGCAGGCGCAACATGCGGCCGATAGCCACCTCGGCGCCAAAAGTGAAAAGGTCTTCGGGACCTGGTTCCATCACATCTGCATCCCGCTGGGCGACAGTGATGAGTGGCTGACCTAGCTCATTCGCCACCTCGATCGCCTCTATCGAGAGATCGCGCCCGACAAAGAGCGGCGCGACCATGCGGGGAAACATCACCATATCGCGCAGTGGCAGAAGCGACGCTTCGATGACTTCACCTGGGGATTCGTGTAGGTCCTCTTCCTCAAAACCTATGTCATCCGGGGAGAATGGTATCCCCTGGGGCCACCCCATCTGTGACCACCAATCCTGAAATTCTCTATTCCACATCATTCTCCCTTCCTGCGTCAAGTTTCCGCTGCGCCGTCATTGTCCGGCAGCGGATCTCCGGTATAACGCGCCCACTCTTCGCGGGCATCGGCGACAAGGAAGATAGAGCCGGTCGCCAGCAGACCGCTGCCGGGGTCCATCACTGCCAGCCCACGCCGGAGTGACTTCCTCATATTCACGCTGACTTCTGCTCCACCTCCCACCGAAGCAACTATGTCGGCCAGTTCAATTGGCGCCATGGCCCGGGGATGATCGGAGCGAGTGACGATAGCGTACTCGCTGACCGGCAGGAGAGCTCTCAGCATCCCAACGATATCCTTATCGGCCGAGGCGCCGAAGACCAATACCCACCGTTGATCGGGGAACCACTCCCCCAGTGCCTCGCGCAGCACCTGCGCTGAGTAGGGGTTATGCGCGCAGTCTACAACCACCAGTGGCTCACGGCTGAGAATCTCCAACCGCCCCGGCCAATGGACATTACGCAGCCCCTCGTGCACGGCCTCGACAGGGATGTGGAAACCCCGCCGACGCAGGATGTCCAATGCGGCGAGGGCGCTGATACTGTTCTCCAGTTGATGACGGCCTAACAAAGGAATCCAGTACTCGCCATCCAGTTCCGACCCTCCATCGGTGAAGCGCCGGGCAGTGAAACACTGGCCGTCCAGGTCGGCAGGGCCAGGGTCGTAATCCCAGTCCCGGCCAATCTCCGTAAGCGGGGCTCCCCGTTCCAGGCTGACCGCCTCGAGCACCTTGATCGCTTCGGCCCGCTGCGGCGCGCTCACAGCAGGGATGCCCGGCTTGATGATGCCCGCCTTCTCGTAGGCGATCTCAGCCAGTGTATTACCCAGCAGATACGTATGGTCCAGGCTAAGTGAGGTAGTGACCGATACCTCAGGCGTCAAGACATTGGTGGCATCAAGCCGCCCCCCCAACCCTACCTCGACGACGGCCACGTCCACCTCGGAGCGGGCGAAGTATAGGAAGCCGATGGCAGTGATGGCCTCGAAGGTGGTCACGCCAGGCGTACGCTCAATCAATGGGCGCACTTCCTCCACCAGCGCGACGACTTCTTCCCGCGCAATCTTCCGCCAGGCCACCCGGATGCGCTCGCGGAAGGTGTGCAGGTGGGGCGAGGTGTAGAGGCCAGTACGGTGGCCAGCGGCCCGTAAGCAGGATTCAATCAGCGCCGCTGTGGACCCCTTACCTTTGGTGCCAGAGATGTGCACCGCCGGGAAGCGGGTGTGTGGGTCGCCCACAGCCGCCAGCAGCCGCTCGACCCGTGAAAGATCAAATGTCTCGGGCGTATAGCGCTCAATGCGCGTCTTTTCATAGTCCGTGAGGCTGTGAAGATAGGCGATGGTATCCTGGTAGTTCATCATCTTCATCAATACACTGTCAATCGGCGCGGATTGTACCTGTTTTCCTGGGAAATGCAAGTTCGGTCAGGTGGTGGGTTAGATGGCTGGCTAGTTGGTATCTACCAACCAGTTTACCAATCTGCCAATTTGTGGTACACTTTAGCCCCGAATTCTGATTGGGGGGAGGATCACGTTGCAAACCCGGTACATCTTTGTGACAGCAGCAATGTTTATGGTGGCACTGACACTGGTCGCTTGCGGAGAAAAGCCGCTTCTGAGCGACGTGTCTCTTGACCGCCTCCGTATCACACCCAACGCAGATCACGACACAGACGTCCTGGTGATCACGTACAACCTGTCCCGCAGCGCGGAGGTGTCGATCTACTTCGAGGGCCAGGACGGGAACCGCTACTACTTCCGCGATCACGTCCACCATGGCCCCTCCGTCGAGGAGCCCTACCAGGTCTACTTCGCCGGCGTGGTGGACGGCTACGTACTGCCCGGCGGGCAATTTGAGGGGTTTACGGTGGAGAAGCGAGTGCTGCAGGATGGTGTCTATACCTGGGTGATGGAGGCCACCGATGCGGAAGGTGTCACCGAACAGGTCACTGGCGCGCTTACCATCGCTGACGCAGACACTACCTTACCGGAACTGCGCGGCTTCAGCGTATTTCCGCCAGTCTTCAGCCCGAATCGGGACGGGCTCGACGACCGGGCGACGATCAACGTGGACCTCAAGAAAGACGTCGAAGAACTGACCATCTACCTGATAGGGGAGGATGGGGTGCGTTACCCCGTAGCGGAGAAAGAGATGGCCACACGGCCCAATGAGGCCGGCTGGCACGAGTTCGACTATGACGCCGGGGTGGACCTGGGAGCAGACCCACCACCGGATGGCTCATACACTGTGACTATGCAGGCACGGGACGCGGTAGGCCAATGGACGGTGGCGACAGGAACGTTGACGATTGAGAACGGCGGAGTGCCACGGGTGTACATCCTCAACGGTGAGGTGGAGTGGTCGGCCGGGACCGTCCCGCTAAATAGCACACTCTACTTCACGCTGACGGTTGACAACGACAGTCTCGTACCCATCCGCACCAGTGGCCCCCCGCCGGACACAGTGTACGACAGCGACCAGAACTACGCCACACTGGGCGAGTACGAGCAGTCGGGCGTGTTTCGGGTGGGTGTCCACTGCGAGACCAGCCCCACGGATCACCCCTGGCGCTGGGCGGCAGGCGGCCCGGACGACCTGGTGATGGACGACGAAGGGCATCTCTACCTGCCAGCGGGAGGGCGGGCGGTCGTCACCGGTGGCATCCGCTTCGTGGACGTGGTAGAGGCCCGCAACCCGCAGTACTGCTACGCCTCGCTGATTCACGAGGACGTGGAGATCTCAATGGTCAACTTCCGGGTGTACCCGGTGTTTCTGCACATCCAGTCGCCATAGGCTCGTTCCGGCGTATACTTGCCATCCAGTGGAAATTGGGATATACTAGCGGAGGTTATACCGAATAGCGCGGCGAAAGGAGGTGATGCCTGAGGAACGTGTCGCTGAGAAACAGGAGGGTAGTTTACACATCTTGTCAATTCAAGTTTAGTCAAGTCTAGCACAGGAGGAGATAAAATGAACGCAAAGCGTGTAGTGTTGGTATTGGTTGTAGCTCTATTGACTGTGGGCCTACTGACCTCTTGTGGTCCGGCAGAGCTGGGCACAGAGGAGAACCCCATCATCTGGGTCTTCGTCCCCTCTGGCGAGACGGACCGCGTGACGGCCGGCGCTCAGTCAGTGGTTGACCTGCTGCAAGCAGAGACCGGTCTGTTCTTTGAGGTTCGCGTTGCCACCGAGTACGCCGGCGCGATCGAGGCCATGTGCGCCGACCCGGCCGAGGCCCACATGTCGTCTCTGGCGACCTTTGCTGCGGTTATGGCCGCCGACCGAGGCTGCGCCGAGGTCGCTATGCTCTCCGTGCGCTACGGCAGCCCCACCTACAACGGCCAGATCCTCGTCCGGGCCGACAGCGGCATCACCGACATTTCCGAACTGGGGGGCAAGACCTTTTGCCGCCCCGACCCGCTCTCCACGAGCGGCTGGGTGATCCCCTCGATCATGCTCAAGGGCGCCGGGGT
>JADHWW010000168.1 GCA_016783285.1 Anaerolineae bacterium | reverse complement strand
TATCCCTTCAATCGGATAAAACGACGATGGAGTTTCTGCGGATCATACGGCACCGCTATCGCCTCCTACTCATCATCATCGCCCTGGCGCTTGCCCTACGCCTGCCTGACTCTGACATCCGTCACGAAGAACATCGTCTCCAGGTGCACCTTGCGCTCGGCGGCCTCGTAGTCGTCGCTGGTCAGGTGCACGGGGAGCAGGAAGCCGTCGCGTCTTTGGCCCAGCACCCGGGCATCGGTGACGAAGGCCATAGAGGAGACCGACACGCCCACGCCCTCTGGCACGAGCAGCCTGACGTCGCCCACGAAGCCGAAGACACGGATGCGCGTCTCGCCCGGGGGTATCTCTGCCTGGGTCATGTCCAGGTGCACGTCCCCGACGAAGAGCCACATCTCCTCGTCGGCCACCTGCCAGGCCCCGCCGCGGCGGATGGGGCCGAATATCCTGAACCGGAGCCCGATGTCGGGGCCGACCAGCCGCGGCCGCAACAGCAGCCATACGCCCAACAGGATCAGTGCCGTCGGGAAACAGAGCGCCCCCACGTCAACGTCGAACACGTTGCCGAGCAAGAACGCCAGCCCGATGACGATGATCAGGATACCGAAGATCACTTGTCCTTGAATGCGCATTTTCTTCCTCCTGTACTTGTTCTGGTTTGCTCGTACCCCACTCTCCGCCTTGGACTCCGCCACCACCAGTGCCGCTTCCCGCCGTAGCACGGCTGCCCGTTCTCGCCAGCGCTGCACCTCGGCGACGGTGCGGGCGGTGACGACCAGGCCCACGCTTAGGTCGGCGGGGGCACGCTTTTGCCCATAGCTTTACCTCGATGATTGCGCCTCACTTTACGCCTCATCAGGCTTGGGCAAGTGGAATTCTTAGGTCGGCGGGGGCACGCTTTTGCCCATAGCTTTACCTCAATGATTGCGCCTCACTTTACGCCTCATCAGGCTTGGGCAAGTGGAATTCATACACGGTTCAGCTTCCAGACTCGACGAGTTCTAACTCCAGGCACATGTGCAGCAGAAAACACACGGCACGGCTGCAGTTGCTGTAGTTAGGCCCCGAAGCGACGAATCACCTCAACGGCTTCGGGAGTCCCTATCATCTTCAGGGCATCAATGTAGTACTTGTCAAGCACGAACCCAAAGGGATCATTCTGCAGTGCTTCCACGAGGTAGGGCACAGCCCGTGGATCACCCAGTTTGCCTAACGCTGAAGCAGCATGGATACGTCTGAATCGTCGGAACCAGTTCTCTCGGCTATCAACAGCGTTCTCAGCGAAGTCCTCGGCTTCCAGCCGAAGAGCTTCGACAAGAGGCTGGAACGCTCTGAGATCACCGATTTCACCAAGGGCATGGGCGGCCCAACCGGGCACTTCTTCTGGCCCATACCTGAGAGCTTCGATCAAGGCATCCACCGCCGCTGAGCTGCCTTTTCCTACCTTGCCAAGGTGGGCAGCTGCTGCCTCTCGCACATCGGCACTGGGGTCGGTTCTCAGAGCTTCGATCAACGGCTCCAGCGCACGTTGTCCCTGGAATTGCAGCTGAACTGCGGCCTCCTCACGCTGGCCCGGATCAGGGTGAGATTTCAAGATCCTCACAATCTCTCTGAAACGAAGATCGCTCTTCGAGGGCGGTCTCCCCCAGAAGGCCATTTGACACCCCCTTTACGTGCCTTGGTCTTGCAATTCTATCGGCAGAAGTATCTTTTCCCATCGAAGGCGCAAAGTAGGGACGTAGCGCACTGGCAGCCACGCTAGCGTACTGCGCGTCGGGCCGCTCCCATGACCTCGGCCAGATGCCGAATCGCTTCCAAGGTGGATGGCACTACTTGCTCCCACTCCTGCCAGAACTCCCGCTCAAAGTGATGACGAACGGGATCGTTCCACAGATCGCCAGTGATGCGCCATTGCTGCTGGAGCGCACGCCATGCATTCTGCAAACGTTCGCCTGCGACATTCACGCCACTCATAAGGCACCTCTATCCTTTACTCTCCAACCCCAGGTTTCGCAGGGATAACCCCTGCTGTAAGGGCAACCAGTTTTCAGATGTTCCTTGCCGATAATATACGTCAGCCGTCTCGGTCGTGGGGTTGATGACCACTGTCAGTACCGGGACATTCTCCGGCCCCAAATCCCTCACCAGGGCAGCAATACGTTCGTTGGCCGGGCTCCATTGGGCCGACGTCACGTCGGTCATCTTCTCGACAGTAGCTGCCACCCATTCTGGTGACGCTTGCTCCCCGGCCCGGGTCCGCCCCAGGTGAAGTTTGCCGTTTGAGGCGACCTTGGATTCCACCACGATGACGGGGATGCCGGGCGCGCCGAAAACCCGGTCAAAGCCGTGCTTGGGCTGGTCGAAGAGGAGTTCCTTCAGGGCGAATTCCTCAGCGACCAACTGCGCGGCGATTTGTTCGCCCTGAGCACCCAGAGCGCGCCGCAGGTCTCCTTCCTGCGAGCGCAGGAGGGCAATGGCGGCGCCGACAGCCGCACCACCCGCCGCAGCCAACGTCACGCCCGCCACCATGGCCGCCTCGGCCACCGATACAGCCAGGTAAGCCTCCAGGTCGGCGATTTTGCGGTTCAGCAGGGCACGCGCCCGAGGGATGTCTGCAAACGCCATTCGCTCCAGCCGCCGGGCCTCCACGCGGTACGGTGCTTCCGCCTCCCGCACACACGCCAGCCACTTCCTCGTGTTCGACAGTTCCGCTTCGGCCGCCTGCAGACGACGTTCGGCAGCAAACAGAGCTGTCTGGTAGGCACTGCAATCGGGCGGGTGGTAATGCCCGTTTCGGTCGCGGTAGCCCGATCGCAGGCAGCGCTCGAGAGCCGCCCTGGCCCGTTGCACCTCCTGACGCCAGCGCTCTACCTCCCGTTGCCAATGGTGGAGCCGTTCCTGGAGCCAGTCGAGAGTGCGACGGATCTCCAATTCGGCAGCGTTCAGCGCCTCTCGAATCTCGCCGGCAAAACGCCCCTGGCTGCCCTCCATATCTCGGAGAGTCTCAATGTCTCGGACAAGAGCTGCTTCGCTCACAGTGCATCTCCCTTCAGTGCTAGCGCAGGTATTCTTCCAGCCTCTCGGCCTTGCGAAGCAGGAGTGGGTGTGGGCATTTTAATCGCTTCTTCCAAGTCTACGGCGGATTTCTTCAAAGTAGTCGCGGAACTCGCTGGGGATGATGTCGGCCTTGGGCGCATCAGGCAGAATGGCGTTGAAATGGCGCTCCAGTTCTCTAAACTCGATCAAGCCCTCGCGCAGCATGAACATCACGTCTTCCAGGTCGGCTTCAAAGCCGCGTGCAATCTTGCTCAAAGCGATGCTGTATGGATCAAAGATGTACACGTCCAGTTGCCCATAGCGCCCGACCAGCCGTCTCCGTTCGTGGGCCTGCGGCGGCAGGGGGACGAACTCGCCCGGCGGCACTGCCTCCACATCAAGACACATCTCGGCTGCCAGCTCGGCGACCGTCACCTCAAATTGCTCAACCGATCCTGTGTCTAACTCGAACGTATAATCCACATCCACAGTGGTGCGGGGATTGCCCAACAGGCAAAGGGCACTACCTCCCAACAGGTAAAAGTCACCTGCACCAGGAGAGCGTTCCCCCAGGCGCTGGAGGAAGGACTGTAACGTGGCCAGAGTTACCGGTTCCATCGGCTTTCCACCTCCCATTGACGCAACAGTTGGCGTGCCACTTGCTCGTAGGTCCCTGTCCAGTTCACCATTGCTTGCGCCCGGCGCCGGTGTTCGCGTCCTAGCTCGGCCAGTCTCTCGCGAGGCGTCCCTTCGGTCGGCACACCCAATTCTGCTGACGCATCGTGCAGTTCCGACAGCCATCGCCACCGCACTGCCAGAAAAGGCCACAAGCGGTTGGCATGTTCCTGTTGGAGGAGCACGGCCGCCATGTAAAACGACTGGAGGGTCAGTTGCTCCGGGGGGCGCAGCCGCCCCAGCGCAGCAGGCACGGCCTCTGCATACTCAGGATGGGAGAGCAAGACGGCGATCACGGCCTCACGGACGCGGGCGCTGGGTTGCCGCACGAGATCGGCCAGCAACGCCTCTGGGGGGCGTACCCTGGTGGCTTGGTAAGATGTCTGGCGCGAAAGGTAGCGGATGCCCAGCAAGCCCAATTCGGCGACAAGTTTCTCTTCTTCGGTGAGTCCTTCAAGATTTGAGTGATTCATTTGCAAATCCTTATTCTGGCGATTCCTCACATAATATGTCTGCTCGGGGGGAGGGGGGACGATAGTCCCCGTTCAGCGGGGTGGCGGAGTGTCGTCCACCACGAGCGGACATCACAAACCTCGCCTTCAGCGTCGGCGCAGGTATTCCTCGGCCGCCTCGGCTTTGCGAAGTAGGAACGGAATGTGTTGTTCGGCGACCTGAATGAAGCGTTGCAGGACCCGCATGGTCTGCTCGAACTCCTGAGCAAAGCGGGCGTGTTCCTGATCGCGCCAGGTATCGCCCAGGCGATGGTATTGAGCTTGCAGGCGGGCCATGCTGCTCTGGAGTTCGGCGTCGAACTGCTTCAGGTTGCCTGCAAAGCGGCGCAGTTCCTCCGGGTTGACAATCGCTTGAGGCATTTTGCTCCTCCATCCGAATTCGGCTCATCGTCCCACTCACTCTCTGGCCGAGCGCAGCAAGACCCGGATACGATGAGGGTTACCGCACCGTCCACAGCCGCGCGGTGTTGTCTTCCGACCCCGAGGCCAGCGTCGCCCCATTCGGACTGAAGGCCACGCTATTCACCGCGCCCGTGTGCCCCTCTAGGGTGTGCAGGAGCCTGCCGTCGGAAACTCGCCACAGACTCACAGTGCCATCGACCGTCCCGACTGCCAAAGTCGTGCTGTCAGGGGAGAAAGCCATACTCCCCACGATGGACGAGGGCTTGAGGGTACGAAGCAGTGCCTCTTCCGACACTTGCCAAAGCTGCACGGTGCCGTCACTTGACCCTGAGGCCAGCACTGCCCCATCAGGGGAGAAGGCTACGCTTCGCACACCGTCAGAGTGTCCGTCAAGAGTGTGCAGATGGCTACCATCAGCGACCTGCCAGAGCCTCACCAAACGGTCTCTCGACCCAGAGGCCAGCGTCAATCCATCAGGAGAGAAAGCCACGCTCTCCACCCCACCGGCATGTCCCGCGAAGGTGCGAAGGAGCATGCCGTCGGAAAGCCGCCACAGGCGCACAGTCTTGTCATCCGAACCTGAGGCCAGCGTCGTCCCATCTGCACCGAAAGCAACGCTGTTCACCGAGTTTTCGTGGCCCTCCAATGTGCTTAGGTGCGTCGCTCCAGACACCCACCGCAGCATCACGGTGTGGTCTGAGGATTCCAGGGCAATAATGTCTCCGCTCGGGGACAGGGTGATGGTATTCGCAGTATGTGAGTACCATCTGTGGGTACGCTCCAGTGCGCCGTCATGGACCCGCCACATCCGAACGGTCCTGTCATTTGCCCCGGAGATCAGCGTCAAGCCGTCTGGACTGAAGGCGACGGTGTTCACTGAGTCTGTATGCCCCGCCAAGGTAATGTGTTCAACCACTGCCCTCGGCTCCTGCCAGAGCTCTGGGTAGAGAGCGACGAGCGCCTGACGCAGCGGGTCATGTGACGCGATCAAGTCGTCAACATCCCGATACGTGGACTCAATATGACGTAGCTGTAAGATAAGAGCGGCCGCTCTAGCCCACTCTCGGGATTGGATCGCTTCCACCGCTGGTTGGTAGTAGCTCTCCCGTAGCAAGGTCTGCGCATTCTCGTATTCTTCATCAATTAACAGCAATGGTTCGAGCGCCGAGCGGGCTGCATCCCATTCCCCAGCATCAAGCCTTTGTGTTGCTGGCCGATAGTAGCTCTCCCGAAGTAAGGTCTGCGTATCCTTGTACTCTGGATCTAATGCAATCAAGTCTCCAAGCTCAACTCGGGCCTCTTCCCATGCCCCAGCATCAAGAGCTTGCATTGCAGGTCGGTAGTAGCTCTCCCGAAGTAAGGTCTGCGTATCCTTGTACTCTGGATCTAATACGATCAAGGCTCCAAGCTCAACTCGGGCCTCTTCCCATGCGGCGGCATTAAACGCTTGCATTGCGGGTCGGTAGTAGCTTTCCCGCAACAAGGTTTGAGCATCCTTATAATTGCTGTCATAATTGCTGTCCAAGGAGACCAATGCCTGCAACCTGTTCCGTGCCGTGCCCCATTGCCCGGCTTCAAGGGCTGCTACGGCTGGCCGGTAGTGACTCTCGCTGAGCAATGTGGATGCATCAGGATGAGAGGGAATCTGTTGCAGGGCCTCTCTCGCCTTCTCCCATTCCCCCGTTTCCAGTGCTTGCACAACCTCACGATAGTAAGTTTCACTGGCCATTGTTGGTGCGTCGCGATAATCGCCCAGCGCCGTGAACCCTTGCCGCGCCATCTCCCATTGGCTGGCCTCCAATGCGGTGACAGCACGGGCGTAGCGCCAAGCCGGGGCAAGTTGGTTGAACCCCACAATCCCAGCAATAACACAGGCAAGTGTAGCGGTCACGGCGATGGCGATCATTCGCTTTCTCCGCCGTGCTCGCGCCTCCCGCCACTGTTGCAGTGCTTGCACGCCCTGCTCAACACTGGTGGCAGCGCGGCCGGCTGTGGCTGCACTGCGCTTCAGTTCGGCTGCGGCATCCACTCCTGGCTTCAGGCCCGGCGCCGCCACTTTCTTCTTCAGCAGGTGCACCAGGTTCAGCCGTTCCAGAGCCTCGCGACCCGTGTTCAAGGCGCCCCTGGCCTCCTCCAGCCAGCCCTGGGCCTGGCTAATGTGGGCCTGGGCATCATCCCTTGCTTTGACGGCGACAGCCTCTACTCGCTTGGTGGCTTCCTTCTCCTGCCGGGTCGTTTCGGCCACCGCCTGGCGGAAGGCTCGCAGTGCTTGGCGCTGCCGGGTCAATAGTTCAGGTTCGCCCATAGTTCACCTCCCATGCAGGCCTCGCTTGGCCCTCACCGTTCCCGCAGCATCCTTCCCACCTTTTCCAACCAGGTCACTTCAGGCACCCGGTAAGGGCGGAACTTCTCCAGGACGCCAACCTGCGCCTCATCGTAGAAGATGGCCCGGTTGGGGCAGCCCAGTTTGGCCGCTACGGAATCATCCAGCAAGTTGCTGGACTCCTCGGCACTCATCGGCAGTGCCACCCGCATCCCGAACTCGCCGATGGCCCGGCGGTCCAGGAAGCGGGTCAGACTGGCGTAGGTGTCACACCAGGCCAGGACGTGGACGTCTACCTCCGGCCCCTCCTGCAGGATGCTCGCGAACTGCTGGGCGGGGTTGGACAGCGACTCTTGGTCATACCTTGGGAAGAAAGCGCCTTCCTCATGGCGCAAGGCTCGTGCCTGGTGCACCCCCAAGATGACGAGATAGATTGCCGGCCCCCCGGCCCGTTCTTGTTCCAACCGCTCGTTCACCAGTGTGTTGATTTCGCCGATGGTGCCAGCCACGTCCCGGCGGCCCCGCACTTGAATGGGGTGCGGCAGGATGTCGGCCAGGATCTCCGGCACCTCGGCCCAGGACGCATCGTAGGTCGTCAGGTCTATCACCTCGAAGCGGGCCTCCTCGGGCCGATGTTGGACGGCCAGGCTGAGCAGCGCGGCGATGAGCATGCCTATAGCTGCACTTTCGTCGCGTCCCACGACGATCAAGTTGCTGCTCCCCTGGCGGCGGAAGCGGGCAGCCGTCGGCGGCCTGATGGCCACCGGCTCCCCCAGCCAGGCCGGGACGCTGCGGGCTCGCTCGGGCCAACCGGGTGCGGCCAGAAGACTCTGCAGGGACTGGTTGTCCTCCAACTGCGCCGGCTCGTTCCCTTCGAACACGATGGGCGGCCGGGCTAGCGCGCCGGAGCGTTCTGCCATCTGTCGGATGCGCTGGAGATAACCCTCTCTTTTCTCATCCGGCAACCAGGCGACCTGAAACAGTGTGTTACCCTCTACCAGCCCGCTGGCAGCGTTGTAGATGGCCTCCCCAGGGCGGGAGAGCAACCGGGCAGCAGGATTGTCATCGGCCAGGATCAAGCGGGAGTCGGCATCGCTGCACTGCAAGACGATGCGTACGGCCATCTGGTCCATCGTGCTGCGGGCCAGCGTGTAGGCGCCAGCTAGGGTCTGGGACCCCAAGAGGATGTGGATGCCAAAGGCACGGCCTTGGCGGGCCAGCCGGTCAAGGATGAGATTGGCCTCGGTCGCCAGCCGGTCATCGTAGGTAAAAAACTCCTGGAACTCGTCCACCAGGAGCAAGATGCGAGGCAACCGTTGGCCGACTTTCCGCCGGTACTCCTCCAAGTCGTTGCAACCGGTGCTGCGGAAAGCCTCCCCGCGCCGCTGCAACTCGGTGTCCAGCCCTTCTAGCACGCTCAAACCGAACTCCCGCTCGCTCTCGATGGCCACCACCCGGGCGTGAGGCAGTTGGTGGACGGCGTAAGGCTTGAACTCCACGCCCTTCTTGAAGTCCACCAGGTAGAGTTCCAGCTCCTCTGGTGGGTAAGTGGTAGCCAGGCTGTTGATGAGCACATGCATAGAATTGCTCTTGCCGGAACCGGTACGACCGGCCACCAAGACGTGCTGTGCTGTCCCCTCGCCTACCTCGAAGTATTGGATGCCTCGTGCTCCCACCCGGCCGATAGGTGCTCTGATTCCCCGACGGGTGTCGGCCTGCCACCAGGCCTCCGGAGGTAGGATAATCCGCTCGAAAGGCACTTCGACTTTGCTGGCCTCTTTGGCGGCTGCCCCCACGGCTCTAACGATGCGCTCGAACCGTGCCATCGGCGGCGTGTCCAGTTCCAGGATCGCATCCCGGAAATCGTCGTCTTGCCACACGACGCGCTTGCCATCCCAGGCGATGACTGTGGCTGTCCGCTCCAGGTCCGCTAAGTTGAAGCCGTGCGGCAACGGCTGCTTGGTGTCCACCGTAGCCAGCACATAGACACCGCAGCGGGGACCGTTGGTGGCAATGCTGACCAGCCGCCGGGCGGCGTCGTCGGTGAAGTTCACCGGAAAGTTCATCACCACCAGCAGGCGATATGGCTCGGCCACCTCGCCGGCCTCAGCGTTGTAGTCCTCCATCGAGGCATAGCGGTTGCGCAGGTATTTCTGGATCACCATCTCCATGTGCTCGGAGAGATCAGCCAGGCGTTGCTCGATGTGACTGCGTTCAGTCCAGGCTTTGCCGCCCACCAGGTCTTCCATGTAGTCGGACAGATGCATGAAGCCAGCCACGTTCTGCCCCAGGCCCACGGGGTCAACGAGGAGCAGGCGGAGCTTGCCCGGCGGGACCGTCGCCAGCAGGCGCAGGATAAGCGATTGCATGCCTTGAACGGCCTGATCCTTGGCCGCTCCGGCCGCTTTGATGAGGACATTGCGCCCGCCGATGATGGGGAGCAACGCTGGGGTGGTCAGCGTGCGATGAATGTTCAGTTTGCGAGTACGATATAACGGCGGCCTAGCATTGGGCATCATCAACCTCCCCAGTGTGCCATGCTACCAGATCACAAGGGCAATAACACCGCAGATGCCAAAGCGGCGTCTAACACTATCGGCCGCGCATCCACTAACGACCCTTCCGCTGAGTTACAGGTTCAACAACCACTGCGGCTGCAGCAATCTCAGCTATGCTCATAGATTTGCCGGGTTGCTCAAGTGCGCCCGACACCTTCAGTTGACCCAATCGGGTAAGATAAGGCACCGGCGCTTCCAGATCGGACTCGAACGTCTCCCAGGCTGGGTCATCCCACGCGGTGGCCCACAGGCCGCACGCCTGCTCTACCTCCCGCAGTTCCTGGCGCACTGCCTCTACGGCCTGTTGGTGTTCTTGCTGGATACGATCCATCGCCTGGTCATATTCAGCTTGGTTAGTGGCCAACCGCTCCTGCAGAGCGCGTTCGATCTCTGCTATGTACTGCTTGTAGTAGTCCTCGGCGGCCGCCACGGTTTGGACCAACGTGGTGACGTGAGTTTCGATTTCACGGATAAATTCTTTGTCGGATGGCATAGCCTACCTCCTCAATTTCGCAGGCAAGCGGTTGTCTCGTGTCCCCATCAGTCAACCGTCTGAAAGTGTTGAACACTCCATCGCCATTGTACCAAGAACAACAACCCTCGTCCACCTCACTCCGGCCAGAGAGCCCACGGGGGCACGACCTGATGCATCCACCACCGTGCTGCCCTTTGCGCCGGATCGTCGCCGATGATTGCCTGAAACATCGCCGATGATTGCTCCGATTCTCAGCGAGAATCTGACCAATTCTCGGCGAGAATCTGACCAATTCTCGGCGAGAATCCAACCATTTCTCGGCGAGAATCTGACCAATTCTCGCCGATGATTCTGCCTTGGGCAGGAGTGGAGCCCGGGACCGGCGCCACAGAACCCCGGCCCCCTCGCTCAGCGCGCCGCTACACTACCGGGACGTCGGGATGCTCAGCGTTCCAGCGGGCAACGAGGTCGTCCGCCGTCTTGCCGATCATATCCCGGTTCTCGATCTCGCCCCGGAAGGCCCCAGGGGCATTGAGCCGGTTCTTGAGTGCCGTGTCCAGCCGGTGGCCAGCAGCTCCTTCAGACACATCGCCGCTGGCTGAACCTGGTGCACGATGCGGGCGACAGGCTTCCCATACTCGCCGCCTCTACTTCCTCCCGTTGGCAACACTGGGCGCTCCACTGTCATTGTACCAAGAACAACAAGCCTCGTCAACCTCACTCCGGCCACAGTCTTTTCGGTCATGCTTTCTCTATCCCGCAACATGAATCACCTCCACCGAATCGAGTATCTGTTTGCGTCGGAGATAGTTGCGGCTGCTCTCTATACCCCGCTGGCTGACGAGGTCCACCTCACGTCCGAGTATCTCCTTGAGTTCGTCCTGCATGTATACCAGATCAAACAGCGTCCAATGCGCACGCGGGGCGAACTCCACCAGCACATCTACATCGCTGTCAGCTCCAGAATCGTCGCATGGCACGGAACCAAACTATGGCGTTCTTCGCTCGCTCATACGCGCGTCGGGAAGAGGTTTGTTCGATGCTTGACGTTACGGTGCCTGACATCACTCCCATTTTTCGCCCACCGTGCGAGACAGCGCTTCTCGAACGACATTCTCGTCGAGGCGAAAGCCGATGTTGAGCACAGAGCGCAGAACGTCTGCGGCTGAGGGAATCAACCCCTGTTGTTTGGCCAGGA
>JADHWW010000070.1 GCA_016783285.1 Anaerolineae bacterium | reverse complement strand
GGCCAAATCCTCTTCGACAGTGGTGATGGGCTTGATGTCGAATTTCTCGACCAGGACATTCAGGACATTAGGCGAGACGAACGCTGGCAGCGTCGGCCCCAGGCGGATGTTTTTCACGCCCAGGGAGAGCAACGCCAGCAGCACGATCACCGCTTTTTGCTCGTACCAGGCAATGTCATACGAGATCGGCAGGTCGTTGATGTCGTCCAGGCCGAACGCCTCGGCCAGTTTCTGGGCGATCACGACCAGCGAATACGAGTCATTGCACTGTCCGGCATCCAGAATACGCGGGATGCCGCCGATGTCGCCTAAATCCAGTTTGTTGTAGCGATACTTGGCGCAGCCGGCCGTCAGGATGACCATGTCGTGGGGCAGGCTCTCGGATATCTCGGTGTAGTACTGCCGCGTCTTGTGCCGGCCATCGCAACCGGCCATCACGACGAAACGCTTGATGGCCCCGCTCTTGACAGCCTCCACGACTTTGTCGGCCACGCTCAACACAGCCCCGTGCGCGAAGCCAATAGGGATGCTTCCCTGTTCCAGTTCCTGCGGGCTGCCCGATTCCAGCGCCTTGGCAATGACCGGGCCAAAGTCTTTCTGCTTACCATCCTGACGATCGGGGATGTGCACAACGCCGGGCCACCCGGCCATACCGGTGGTGAAAATCCGGTCCCGGTAACTCTCTCTGGGTTTGATGATACAGTTAGTGGTCATCAAAATTGCGCCGCCGAATTTCTCGAACTCTGTTTGCTGATGCCACCAGGAGCCGCCGTAGTTGCCCACAAAGTGAGGATACTTCTTGAACGCAGGATAGGCATTGGCAGGCAACATCTCACCGTGAGTGTAGACGTTCACGCCGGTGCCTTCGGTCTGCTGGAGCAGTTCGTCCAGGTCGCGCAGGTCGTGCCCGCTGATGAGGATGGCTGGGCCTTCCTTCACACCGATGTTGACCTGGGTTGGTTCGGGGTTGCCATAAGCAGACGTATTGGCCTGGTCCAGCAAGGCCATCGCCTGGACGCCCATCTCGCCGCATTTGAGCACCAGCCCCACCAGGTCGTCCGCCGATGCCCCCTCGTCCGTCGTGGCAAGCAGGGCCTCCTGCAAGAAGGCCAACAAAGTTTCGTTACAGTGCTCCAGGACGTAGGCGTGATCCGCGTAAGCGGCGAGCCCCTTGAGACCGTAGGTCAACAACTCTCGCAGCGAGCGAACGTCCTCGTCCAGATCGGGATTGGACATAATGCCGACGGTCGCGCCCTTTTGGGCCAACTCGTCCGTATCCCCCTTTTCGGGGACCCAGGTCGCCACGTCCGGCAAGGGTTCTGACGTCTCCACGGCCTGTCCGTGCGCCTGTAATCGTCCTTTGAGCCCATCACGCAACACTAACGCTCTTTTCGCCAGCGCGACGAACCGTTCCGGGTCAAAGTTCGCATTGGTGATCGTGGCGAAGAGCGACTGGGCCACGAACAGGTCCGTCTCCGGGTCGGAGATTCCCAGTTCCCTGGCTCTGACCCCATAGAAAGAAATGCCTTTCAGGAGCCAGATCAGCAAATCCTGAAGATGCGCTACATCGGCGGTTTTTCCGCAGACGCCGCGAACCGTACATCCCTGATTCTTTGCCGTTTCCTGGCATTGAAAACAGAACATGTTCATCTCTACTCTATTTCCTTTCGTTTGTATTGCGATCAGTATACTTACGCTTCCTCCCCTCAACGCCCGCGAGGGGAACGAACCTCTGCCTTTCGCCGTGCCGCTACAACCAGGTTGGGGCTGACCTCGGGGTCGAAGGGCGCGCCCTGCATATCACCCCAGCAAGCGACCTCCGCGAAGCTGGCGGCGACCAGCGCAGCCACCAGTTCCTCCCGTCGTAGCGGCCACAGCCGCGTGGACGCGACTTGCTGGCTCCACGCACTCACTCCTTCCCGCTGCAACGTCACCAGATTGAAGGTCAGGTTACCATCGGGCTCAAAGTCGTAGAAGCGCAGAAAGAGCCACTCCTTTTCCCCATAACGATGAGCCTGGGGCTCCATACACCGCTCGCGACGGGCCAGCACGCGGCCAAAGTTGCGGTTCTGGATCAGGAGCAAGCCCCCCGGCCGCAGACAGGCGGCGAAGTCGGCCAGCGCCGCCGCCAGGTCAGCGGGAGTCAGCAAGTGGGGCAGCGAGTTACCCAGGCAGAGCACAGCATCGAAGCCAGTACCCACCCGAGCACTCAACTTCCCAAGGCCCGCCACCTCGAACCGCGCATCCACCCCCGCAGCCATCGCGTTGTCCTGCGCTCGCTGGATCATCCCTGCGCTCAGATCGGCTCCCACTGCCACATATCCCTGCTGGGCCAACGCTATTGCGTGCATCCCCGTGCCACAGGCGGCGTCCAGCACACGGCATACTCCCACCGTCTGCAACTCCCGCTCAATGAAGGAAAGTTCTGCCGCCAGCCGAGCCGGCCAGTCCATAAAGCGGTCGTAGTCCGAACTGAAATCGTCGTACATCAGACCACCAGCAGCCCCATGTCGCGGGCGAACAGCCCCAGCCGGTCACCAGGCTGCACCAGCGTGTCCAGCCCCTCCGCTGTGGCCGGTCTCCCGACCGAGCCACGAGTGACCTGTTGATAGCCCAGCCAGGGAGCCATCGAGTTGTGGGTAAAAAGCAACGTCCCGTTCAGAAAGAGGTGGTAGACCTCGGCAGGCGAGATACCTAACCGTTCCAGTGTCGTCCCTACCGTATCCCCCGGCTGGAGTTCCAGTCGTACAACACTCTCCCGGTCAGGCCGGGGGTCGGGCGCGTGGCGGCGCAAACTTCCGTACAGGTGAACTTCCACCATAAACCATATCCCTTCTGCTCGTAGTGACGACTTTAGTCGTTCAAAGCAAGTCCAGAGCGACTAAAGTCGCCACTACGGTCTTCTATTAGCCGTGAATCAGCGCCGGCAGGCAACGGGTGCAGACCCACATGCTCTGCCCCTGATGACGGACGGGCACGAGGGGAGCCGCGTCCTCGCCTGTTTCGCAGCGGAAGCACCGCTGGGTGATGTAGACCTGGCCTCGCTCGTGCATCAGCGTCTCGGCCCGTTCCTCGTCGAAGGCGGGGGCCTCCCGCGTCTCGATGTTCAGCGCGCCGGTGGGGCAGATCGGCAGGCAGAACCCAGCCCCATCGCAGAGCGCCTCGTCCACCACCTTCGCCTTGCCGTCCACCAGGACAATCGCGCCCTCGGCGCACGGCGTCACACAAGCGCCGCAGCCGTTGCACAGTTCCTCGTCGATTTTTACAATCTGTCGCATTGCCGTACGCTTACACCGACACTACACTCTTGATCTCGGGAATTTGTTCGCGCAGGACACGCTCGATCCCCATCTTTAGCGTCATCGTAGACATAGGGCAACCTCTGCAAGCCCCGGTGAGTCGCACTGAGACGACGCCTTTGTCGTCCACGTTGACCAACTCCACGTCTCCTCCGTCTGCCTGGAGGCTCGGCCTGATGCTTCCCAGGCTCTTTTCTACTTGCTCCTGTAAACTGCTACGTTCCGTACTCATCTTTTTGATTCTCCTTTGAGGGCGACCACAAGGGTTCGCCCCTACACATGATTCAATCCGTTTCTTTCTAAATCCGATGTTGTGTCCGCCCTCCAAACAATTTCGTAAGTACAGGTGATGGCGCCCTGGGGACATAAGGTCTCACACAGCGCGCAGTAGGTGCAGTCGGCCGGGCGGGCGATGAACGGCCCTTCCGGCCCCATCTCCGCCGCGCTCGTGGGGCACTGTTCGACGCAAGTGCCACACTGATCGCACAGTGACAAGTTGATCTCGGGTAACGCCCAGTCCTGCATAAAAAGAACCACCTTTCTGCCATCACTGTAGCAGAAAGGCGGTCGTCTGTCTACGACAAAAGTCACATTATGCTTCGACTAACACGGGCAGCGCAAAAGCGAACGTGCTTCCCTCGCCCTCCACACTCTCGGCCCACAAGCGCCCGCCGTGCGCGCGGGCCAGTTCGCGGGCGATGGTCAGGCCCAACCCGCTGCCGCCTGTGGCCCGCCGCCGGGCGCGGTCTCCCCGCCAGAATCGTTCAAACAGGTGCGGCAGGTCCTCGGGCGGTATGCCGGGGCCGTCGTCGGCCACGGCCACGATCACCTCTCGCCCTTCGGCTCCGCTTCCCTCGGCTCCGCTTCCCTCGGCTCCGCTTCCCTCGGCTCCGCTTCCCTCGGCTCCGCTCGGGACAGGCGGGACAGGCAGGACAGGCCCCTGAGCCTCCGCGCGCACGGTGACGTGTCCCCCCTCAGACACGTACCGCAGCGCATTGCTCAACAGATTGCCCATCACTTGCACCAGCCGGTCTCTGTCCGCCTCGACGAGAGGGAGGGAAGCAGGCATCTCCAGCGCCAGGTCTACCCCTCGCTCCTGGGCTTGAATTTGATGGGTCTCTACCATCTCCCGCAGGAAGGGGACCAGGTCGAGCGGGGTCGTGTGGAGATAGAGTTGCCCGGCGTCGGCCAGGGCCAGTAAACGCAGATCCTCCACCAGGCGGGAGAGAGTGTGCGTCTGGGCCAGCGCCGCTTGCAGGTTTTCCCGGTCGGTGGGATAGACCCCGTCCAGCATCGCCTCCAACGCCCCCTGAATGACGGTGAGGGGAGTGCGTAGTTCGTGAGCCACGTCGGCGGTCTGGTGGCGGCGGGCTTTTTCGGCGCGGGCCAGGTCGGCCGCCATAAGGTTAAAGGCGGCCGCCAGTTGCCCGACCTCGTCGCGTGAGCGGACGGAGACGCGGGTATCCAGGTCGCCAGCAGCAATGGTTCGGCTGGCATCAGTGAGTTGCTGCAGCGGGCGGGTGATGGAGCGCACGAGCAGCGCACCCAGTACCAGCGCGACTACGAGCGCCGCCCCGCCGGAGACTATTAGCGTGACTCTCATTTGCTCCAGGAACGTTTCTTGTTCCACGGTCAGCCACTCACCGCCGGGCGTCAGCAGTGTGCCGGCCAGTTCGCCGTCCACGAGGATGGGCAGGCCGGCCTCCAGTTCGCCGGCGCTGGCCGTCTGGCCCACGCCGGCCCCGGTCTGGTCGGCGACGAAACGGCCAGCGGCGTCGGCCAGGCGCAACGGAGGGCCGGTACCCGCGCCACGTCCCTGCCCGCGCCGGAGCAGCGATGCGACGCCATCCCAACTGCCGTGGGCCACATAGTAGCCGGCCAAGTCGGCGGCAGTGTCCTCCCAGCGGCTTTCGCTGGCGCGGGCGTAGCGCCGGAACTCGACCTCCGTGGTGCGCCCGGCCAGCAGCAGCGCTCCACCGATGCCGATCAGGATGACGACGGTAAAGGCGGCCATCAGTTTCCAGAACAGGCTACTTTGCATTGGCTTTCTCGTCGGGCATGTAATCAAACTTGTACCCCGCGCCGCGCACGGTTATGACGTGGCGCGGGTGGGCCGGGTCGGGCTCAATCTTGCGGCGCAAGTTCTTGACGTGGGCGTCAATCGTGCGCTCGAACACGTACACCTCGTCGCCCAGCGCCCGGTCGAGCAGTTCGGCCCGCGTAAAGACGCGCCCCGGCGTGGTCATCAGCACTTGCAGCAGGTTGAACTCGGCGGGGGTCAGGTGCGCCTCGCGCCCGCCGGTGGTGACGGTGTGCGCCTCGCGGTCGAGCACGACGTCGCCACCGCGCAGAACTGCCGGCGGGGTTGGCTCGCCTTGCGCCCGGCGCAGCACAGCCCGCACGCGGGCGACGAGCGCGCGCGGGCTAAAGGGTTTGGTGACGTAATCGTCGGCCCCCAGTTCCAGTCCCACCACCTGGTCGGTCTCCTCGACGCGGGCGGTGAGCATGATGACCGGCGTGTCGCGCTCACGGCGGTAGCGGCGGATAAAGTCCCACCCGTCCATCCCCGGCATCAGCAGGTCGAGGATGACCAGGTCGGGCTTTTCGCGGCGGGCGACGAAAAGCGCCTGCTGGCCGTCGTTGGCGGTCACGACGCAGTAGCCCGCGTCCTCCAGGTAGGCCCGCATGAAGCGTACGATTTCAGGTTCGTCGTCTACGACGAGGATGGTCTGGGTCATTGGGTCTTGATTGTAGCACAAAATCCGTAAGTTCGCTATCGCAAGTGGCGGAGAATAGGCTAAGGCGCGTCGCCAAAGCCCGGCTCGGAGAGGTCGCAGATGCCGTTGTCGTTGGTGTCCACGTAACGTTTGCACTGGCCGGGATAGGGGTCGTTGACCTGGCCAAAGGGGCAGGCCACCGTGCCGGACGCCTCCGTTGCCGGGGGCGTCGCCGTCGCTACGGGGGTGATGGCATCTGGTGTAGCCGCCGGCTCGTCCAGCGTTTCTGCCTGTTCGTCGCTTGATGGTGTGACCCCGCTGGTGGGTGCGTCGAGGCTCTCGCTCTCCAAAGTGGGGGTCGCCTGCTCACGGTCGCAGCGTCCGTCGCCGTCCTTGTCAACGAGAGCCGGGCACTGTCCGGTGCAGACGCCGGTGTCACTCAACAGGCATCCGTTGGTCAAGAAGGCTGCGCCGGCCAAGAGGCCGGTCAGTGACAATATGCCAATGACTGCCAGGATTTTAACTGTGCGTTTCATCAGTCATTCTCCTCGTGCTCTCCTGGCTCTAGCCCCAGGATGATGTTCGCCACGTCCGAAGGAGCATAGATGCTGCCGTCAGAGAGGGTACGGACGCGGGTGGTGGGGCTGGCCTCCAGGCCGTAGGCCGCCAGGTGAGCCAGTTCATCCGCCACCGGGATGTCGTGCTGGGCGCACAGTTCCTCCACGGTGAACTGGCCCCATTTCCCTGTCGGTCCCCCGGCATCGTGCTCCTCTACGGTCGTGTCAGGGGGAATCGTTTCCTCCTCCACCGGTTCCACTGTTTCGTGCTCTTCCGTGGTCGTGTCGGGAAGAACCGTTTGCTGTTCCCACGACTCCTTGATATTCTCGCCCCAGTCCATCACCGTGCCAAAGGGAGGGATCTGATAGGCCGAGCCTATCCAGACGACGATCGTGAGGAGCAGGGCCACGATGAACTCGGCCTTGAGCCGGTATACGCGACGGGCACGGTCTCGCAGATAGTTGCGCAGTGCCTTCCAGTTCAGTACCAGGTGGAACACGGCAAAGAGCGCGCTGACGTATCCGATCAGGGAGTGAATCGCTTCCCACTGCTCTTTGTCGAACCCCAGGAGCCGCCAGCCCGTGGAGTGGGCAAAGCGCCCCGGTGGGGAGACAAAGAGTGCCACCCCGGAAATCAGCAGGGCGATGGCGGCGAACAGCAAGTGGAACGACACCAGGCTGCGCCAGTTCCAGGAACGGTGGGGTTCTTTTTTCTGGGTTGTTTCGGTTTTCACTTATCTCAATACCTCCTGTATTTGATTTGGGTGTGTTTCAAATCAGTTGAGGAGCAGGCATCCCCAGATGCCACCCCGGTCGCATCTGGGGATGCTCCCTCCTCTGTCAACCGAAATGAAATGCACCCATTTGATTTGCCCACAATCAGCCCGGAGGTTTAATCTCCGGGCTGTGGTCAGTGGGCTTGCTACAACTACCCCTGGTTCTTGAGCCGTCCCTGTCCCGCCCACATCGGGCGTCCGGTCTCGTCCCGCAGGACGATCGTTTCGCCGGTGGTGAGGTTCTCGACGGTTCCAGCCTTGAACTCGCCATCCTCGTGAAAGCCAAGCACCGTTATCTCATCTCCGACCTCCAGTCCAAAGCCTTCCCGGTATGCGGACTGCCCCATACCGACCAGCACCTGACCCTCGGCGGTCTGGATGGTGATATCGCCATCTACGATGATCACTTCCCCGGTCAGGGTTTCCCACTCGACGGTTCCTGTTCTCAGGGTCTCGTTGCGACCCTGGCCTGCGCCGGAGATTCGCCCGCCTCCATCAAAAGCGCCCGCGCCGCCGAAAGCACCCTGACCCTGTGCCCCGTTGCTCCTGTTCCCGCGCCCCTGGCCATAAGCGGCGCCGCTGTCCACCGTTCCTTCGCCGTTCTGCCATATCTCGCTGCTACCTCGACCTTGTTCCTGACCGCCGGTTGGGACTTGCCCTTGGGCCTCTGTGGGATTTAGCAGGATATACGCCGTTCCTGCCAGTAACGCTACAGCCAACAATCCAACTACACCGTAACTCAACACCCTCTTCGTCATCTTTTGTACCTCCTATGTGTTTGATTTTGACGAAATTTCAGATTGGCAGAAACTGGGTTTTTTCTGAAAAACCCAGTTTCTCGAATCAACGCCTCATACCATCACTTTGCATACCTGCTCCTGGGCCCGACGCGGACGGGAAGGCATCATCTTTTTGGTCATGCCGACGATCCACTTCCAGTGGAGCGCGACGTGTACCACGATGCCAGTGATCATCACCAGGCTGGCCCAGGTGTGCAGGTCGCTCCACGTCCCCCGGCTCAGGCCCAGCAGCGCTGTGGCGAAGCCTGCATTCCGCCCGCCCTGGTAGCCGCCGCTGCCCATCAGCAAAAAGGCCACGCCGGTCGCGCCGGAGAGCAGAAATGCCAGACCGATCACCGCGTCCAGTAAATAGTTCAACCTTGCCTTGTTCATCTCAATACCTCCCTTCGTTTGATTTGCCCACAGTATACCCGGCTTGCGTGAAGATTGGATGAAGGAACGATGCGGAAAGTGTGTAGGATGGGCCAAAATCAAAAGCCCCCGGCCTGGACAAGACTCCAGGCCGGGGGCTCATGCCAACGGTTGAAAGTCAGTACCCCAGACGCCGGCTGCGCCGGTGCATCAACACGGACGGTACTAGAAACAGCACCCCGCTCACCAGCAGCACGCCGATATCCAGCCACGGGTCGAGCAGGCCCATCCCCAGCACGGCGTGGTTCATCAAATCCTGGGCGTAGGTCAGCGGGGAGAGGTAGGCCAGAACCCGCGCCATCGCTCCCATCTCTGCCAGCGGGACAAAGACGCCGCTGATGAAGAGCAGCCCCCAGCGCAGCAGCGTGCTGGGCATCATCACGTCGCCTGGGTTGCGAGCGGGGATGGAGCCAAAAATCAACCCCAGGGCCGAGAAGGAGAACGACCCCAGGAGCACCCCTGCCGCCAGCAGCCAGGGCTGGGCGATACTCGCTCCAAAGGCCACCACGCCGCCGAGCAACGCGACGGCCGACACGCCGATGGCGAAGATAGCCCCCACCGCCGTCTTGCCCAGGAGCAAGGTCAGCAGCGACATCGGCGCCGCCAGCAACCGGTCGTAGGTGCCGAGGCGTCGCTCCAGGGGAATGATGAACGGCCCGGCGGCGGCCGCGGTGAAGAAGGTGGTCAGGGCCAGCAGCCGGGCGACGCCCTGGGCGGCGGCCATCTCACGCCGCACCGAGAAGGAGAAGAACATAAAGAACGGCATGAACAAGCCGAACATGATCATCCCCGGCCGGAGATAGTAGACTTTCATATCTTTGACAGTCACGGCCCATGCCTGGGCCAGTTCGTCTTGCAGTCGTTGCAGCCATCCGTCTTTCATCGCCGACCTCCCATCCCCCGTCGTCGGGGCTTGCTTCTCTCTGCTTTGTGCTGCACCGTGCCCACCTGCTGCCCCGTGATCTCCAGGAAGACGTCCTCCAGGCTGGGACCCAGCGTGCTCAGGCTGACCACCCGCAGTTCGCGCGAGCGGGCATAGTCCATCACCTGGGGCAGCAGCGCCGACGGGTCTTGGGTGTACAGCCGCCACTTGTCGCCCATCTTGACCAAAGTAGTCACCCCCGCCAGCGCGGATAGCGGCTCGCCGTGCGCCTGGCCGTCCGGCTCCAGCGCCACCTCCACCGACTGCACCCGCCGGAAGGCCTGCTTGAGCCGCTCCGGGGTGTCAATCGCTGCGATCTGGCCGTGGTTGATGATGGCCACCCGGTCGCAGAGTTGGTTGGCCTCCTCAATCTGGTGCGTGGTCAAAAAGATGGTTGTCCCTTCGACTCCGCTTCCCTCGGCTGCGCTCGGGACAGGCAGGGCAGGCCCACCGGCGTTCAGTTGGCGGATCAGATCCTGGATAGCGCGGGTGCTCTGGGCGTCCAGGCCAGGCGTCGGCTCGTCCAGGAAAAGGAGCGCCGGTTTGTGGATGATGGCCATGGCGATGCTCAGCCGGCGACGCATGCCCTTGGAAAAGTCTTGCACCTTCACGTCCCGCTTTTCCCACAGGCCAAAGGTCTCCAGCAATTCCCGCGCCCGCGCCGTCCGCTCGTTGCGTCCCACACGGTAGAGCCGGGCGGTGAACATCAGGTTGTCCCGGGCGGTCAGTTCGGTGTATACGTTCGACTCCTCCGGCACCAGCCCCATCTGCCGCTTGACCGGGTAGGCGTCGCGGGCCAGGTCGTGGCCGTGAATGATGATGCGGCCTTCGGTCGGCTCCAGCAACGTGGTCAGCATGCGCTGGGTCGTCGTCTTGCCCGCCCCGTTGGGGCCCAGGAAGCCGAAGATCTCCCCCTGGCGCACCTCAAAGTTGACGTGGTCCACGGCCAGCACGCCCGTTCCCGGGCGGCCATAGTACTTGGTCAGGCTTTTTACTTCAATCGCATTTGTCATAGATTCTCTCCATTCTTCATCTGGGATCAGGCTGACGCTGTCCTGCTCCATCCTTGGGGCAGCACTTTGAGCAGCCGGTAGGCCTCGTTAATGTCTTGAGCAGTGAGCAGGCCCACCACCCGATCCCGTTCGACCACCGGCACGCTGCGCAGCCGGGCGGCGCTCATTTGCCCTTGCACCTTGACGAGAGTCTCTTCGGGCCGGGCGACGGCGAACTGGCGGCGCATCACCTGGCCCACGAGGGTGTCCGCTCCCTGTTTGTGCAGAGCCGAGAGCACGTCCCCTTCGGTGAGCATCCCCACCAGACGCTCGTCTTCCAGCACCGGGAAATCGGCCTGCAAGCCATGCAAGATCAGTTCCACTACTTTGGCTATCGTATCTGTGGGGGCCAGGGTCTGCACCGGATGGGACATGGCCTGGCGCACCCGCATCTCCTCCAGCACGCTCTTTACCTCCACCATCCTACCCTCTTGACCTGCGCCCAGGTAGACAAAGATGGCGATGAAAATCAGGGTAAAGCCACCGCCCATAAAGCCCCACAGTCCCAGCAGCATCGCCAGTCCCTGGCCGATGTGGACAGCGATGGCGGTGGCCCGGGCATAGTCCATTCGCATGGCCAGGAATGCTCGCAGCACCCGCCCGCCATCCATGGGAAAGGCCGGTGCCAGATTGAACAGGCCCAAAGTCAGGTTAGCCGAGACCAGGTAGGCGATCAGTCCGCGCCAACTCACCGTGCCCAGCACCTGGAAGAGTTCCTCCA
>JADHWW010000069.1 GCA_016783285.1 Anaerolineae bacterium | reverse complement strand
GACCCCTCTGCTCTCTCTCGTCCCGAAATGGACCTCTGCAATGATACACCCAAAGACGAAGCCAGGTTGATCCAGCGGGTGAGAGAGGGAGACCCCGCCGCCTTTGCTGAAATCTACGATCGGCATCAGCCAGCCATCTGTCGCTACATCTTTTACCGCGTGAGCGACGTTGCCACAGCCGAGGACCTGACCAGCGAGGTCTTTGTGCGCCTGGTAGAGAAAAGTCACCATCTCGCCTACCGGGGCCGTCCGTTGCTGGCCTGGCTATACACCATCGCCCGTAACCTGGTCACGGACTATCACCGGCGGGGCGGACGGGCCACGATGCTTCCCCTGGACGAACGGCTGGTAGCCAGCACGACTAACCCGAGGAAGCCCCCGAACGCACACTGACCCAGCAGAGGCTTGCCGCTGCTATCGCCTGTCTCACCGAAGACCAGCGCCAGGTCATTCTTATGAAGCTCTTCGAGGGACTTGCCAACGAGACAGTGGCCCGCACGTTGGGCAAGTCCGTTGGCTCGGTCAAGGCGCTGCAACACAGAGGGCTGGCCGCAGACGCCTCAGCCAACCAGGACGCCGACACCGACCGAGACGCCTAAACCAACTGAGCCGTCCCAGCCAACTGAGACACCGACACCGACCCTGACGCCCGAACCACCGGAGCCGCCCGAGCCACCTCAACCACCTGAACCAACTGAGCCAACTGGGTCCTCGCAGCCAACCGAGGCGCCGACGCCAACGCCGACCAGGATGCCCTAACGTCGGCAAGGTAGTCAAGAACGTCACATGTGCCCTTTCCGTCCAGGAACGGAAAGGGTTTTCGCATGATACGGCAGCCCACTTGACGAGTGGGCTCAATGCGGGTAAAATGGATATGCTATCATAGTGGCACATTCTGTGTGGAGGCGAACAAGATGGGAGTAGTGAAACTGACAGTGAGATTGCCGCGGAAGGACTGGCGGCGGTGAACCCGAACGAACTCGAGAACCAGAAACCAGCAACGAGCAACCAGTTTTCGTCCCTGGACGGAAGGGGCTTTTGCTAAGAAGGGAGGTATGATGAGAAGTAGAATATTTCAAGCCGGGGGAGCGATCCCACCCGATTCACCGACTTATGTTGAGCGTGAGGCAGATAGTCTGGTTCTGGATCTTGTCGAGCATAAGGAACTGGTACACCTCATCGTCGCGCGCCAGATGGGCAAGTCTTGCCTTCTGCACAGGCTGGCGACAGGGTTGCCGGAGGAGTACAGTTTCGTTTGGGTTGACCTGTCGAGGCTGGCCGGTATGGAAAGGAGCAGATGGTATGAAACGCTCAGTGGAGACGTCGCCAGACATCTTGGCCTCGACCAGGTGCCCAGGATTGTAGATCAAGGTGGAATGTACGCTCTCCTGGTCGAAGCGGCACAGTTTAGGCCGCGCAAGACGGTGTTTGTCTTCGACGAAATTGACAGCACGCGCCGCCTACCCTTTTCCGATGGTTTCTTCAGCGCCCTGCGTGCGCTGTACAACGCCCGGGCCGGTCTCCCGGCTCTACGCAACCTCATCTTCATCCTGGTTGGCGCCACCGACCCGCGAAAATTGATCAAAGATCCCAGCCTCTCCCCCTTCAACGTCGGGCAGGAGGTGCGCATGGAGGAGTTCACCCCGCGCCAGACACGCCAACTGACCGAGAACCTCACGCTGGCGGGTGTGGCGGCCAGTGACGCAGTGCACGAGCGCATCTATTGGTGGACGTCGGGGCAACCGTACCTCACGCAGAAGGTGTGCGCAACGCTGGAGGGCTGGCAAGCCAGGGAGGGCATCGGCAGGGCTACTGTCGAACTGGTGGACCGTGCCGTCGAGGAACACATCTTGAGCAGTAAAGCCAATGACAGCAACCTCTCTCACATCAGAGCACGCCTGGATCAGGAGCAGGGGGCTAAAGCCTATCTGCAGCGCATCCTCTCTGAGGGCTTGCAGGTGCCTTTCGAACCCTACGGGGCGCTAGACGGACGCATCACCGAACTGTATCTCATCGGCGTGATCAAGGAGGGACCGGATGGCAACTGCGTGGTGCGCAATCGCATCTACGAGCGAATGTTGGAAGGCTTTTTCAGGCCGCCACGCTGCATTGGTTTTCGTCCTTGACCGATAACGCAAAGGAGCATCACCAATGACCGACAAACTCTCCAAAACCTACAACCCCAAAGAGCACGAAGAACGCATCTACCAGTGGTGGGAGGAGCAGGGCTACTTCCGCCCCGAAAAGCAGGTCGAGCTGGACCTGGCCTCGGAGGACGGCCCCCGATTTTGTCTTACGCTCCCACCTCCGAATATTACGGGGGCTCTACATTTAGGTCACGCCATGGTCGCCGCCGTCGAAGACCTGATGACACGCTACTATCGCATGCGTGGCTTCGAGACCCTCTTCCTGCCCGGCTCCGACCACGCCGGCATCGCCACCCAGAATGTCGTCGAACGCGAATTGGCCAAGGAAGGACTTACGCGCCACGATCTGGGGCGTGAGAGATTCGTCGCCAAAGTGTGGGAATGGAAGGACGTCTACCACACCCGCATCACCGAGCAAACCAAGCGGCTGGGCGTCTCGTGCGACTGGACGCGGGAGCGATTCACCCTCGACGAGGGCCTCTCCCACGCCGTGCGCACCGCCTTCGTGCGCCTCTACAAGAAGGGGCTCATCTACCGGGGCACCTACCTGGTCAACTGGTGCCCCCGCTGTACCAGCGCCATCTCTGACCTGGAAGTGATCCCAGAGGAACGTGCCAGTCATCTCTGGCACGTCCGCTACCCCATCCTCAACGGCGACTGGGATGGGCCACGAGAGAGGTGGGGCAGTGGCAAGTGGGCCGAGGGCGCGACCGAGTTCATCGAGATGGCGACCACCCGCCCAGAGACCATCCTGGGCGACACCGCCGTCGCCGTCCACCCCGACGACTCCCGCTGGCGGCGTCTCATCGGCAAGACCGCTGTCCTGCCGGCCATCGGTCGCCGCATCCCCATCATCGCGGACGAGGCAGTGGAACCAGAGTTCGGTACCGGCGCGGTCAAGGTAACACCCGCGCACGACCCCACCGACAACGAGATCGGCATCCGCCATGGCCTGGAAGCGGTGGACGTGATGACCGAGACAGCCCATATCAATGAACTGGGCGGTCCCTACGCTGGGCAGGATCGCTTCGAGTGCCGCCGCAACATCGTCGCCGACTTTGAGAAGGAAGGGCTGCTCGTCAAGATTGAGCCCTACTTCCACGCCGTGGGCACCTGCGAGCGCTGCCACACCGACATTGAGCCGCGCATCTCCACGCAGTGGTTCGTGAATGTGGAACCGTTGGCCGAGGCCGCGATGGAGGCGGTGCGCGAGGGCAGCACGACTATCATCCCGGAGCGGGAGGAGAAGCGTTTCTTCCACTGGATGGAAAACATCCGCCCGTGGTGCATCAGCCGCCAACTGTGGTGGGGCCACCGCATTCCCGTCTGGTACTGCGACGACTGCGGCGAGCAGACCTGCGAGCATGCCCTGAGCCCTTCGACTTTGCTCAGGATAAACCCAGCCGAAGGGATGGCCGACCCCACCGCGTGCGCCCACTGTGGCAGCGCGAACATTCACCAGGACGATGACGTGCTGGATACCTGGTTCTCCTCCGGCCTATGGCCCTTCTCCACCCTCGGCTGGCCGGACACCGGCGCGCCTGACTACCGCCGCTACTATCCTACCGATGTGCGTGAGACTGGCTACGACATCCTGTTCTTCTGGGTGGCACGGGAGATGATGTTGGGCATCGAGATGACCGGCCAGACCCCCTACGCCACCGTCTACCTGCACGGTCTGGTGCGCAACGAGGAGGGAAGGAGAATCCACAAGTCCATGCCTGGTGCTCATCTCTACGATCCTCTTCACATCATCAAGGACTTTGGCGCGGACGCCCTTCGCTACACCTTGCTGACCACTTCCACCCCTGGCCTGGACATGAACCTCGACCCGCGCCGGCTGGAGAGTGCCCGCAACTTTAGCAACAAGATTTGGCAGGCGGCCCGCTTTGTTCTGTCGAACTTGGAGGATGAGAGAATAGAGAATGGGAGAATGGAGAATGAAGAGCCAACCTCCATTCTCCATCCTTCATTCTCCACTCTCTTGCTTCCCGACCGGTGGATCCTTTCGCGCCTCAACCGCCTCATCCAGAACGTGACTCGTCTCTTTGAGAACTATCAATACGGCGAGGCCGGCCGCCAGATCCACGATTTCCTGTGGGGTGAGTACTGCGACTGGTATCTTGAGGCCAGCAAGGTGCGCCTCTACGATGAGGCAGCGGACAAGTCGGTCCCGCAGGCCGTCTTGCTCCACGTGTTGGAGACATCGCTGCGATTGCTGCACCCGTTCATGCCGTTCGTCACCGAGGCAATCTGGCAAGCGTTGCCCGGCGAAACACGTGGGGGCGAGGCGCTGATGATGGCCCGCTGGCCGGAGCCGGACACAGCCTTTCTGGACGAGGAGGCCGAGGAGCATACAGAGTTGGTGATGGCGCTCACCCGAGGCATCCGCAACCGGCGGGCCGAGTACAACGTGACCCCCGGCAAGCGCATCCCGGCCCTCGTCGCGGCGGGTGACGCCTCCGGGTGGCTGGACGAACAGCGCGCAATCCTATGCTCCCTGGCCAAACTCGATCCCAACCAACTAACCATCCAACCCACCATCCAACCACCAACCCGGGCAGCGACCATCGTCGGCGGCGACGTCGTCTGCTACCTGCCACTTGTCCTGAGCGAAGCCGAAGGGCTGGCCGCGCTGGTGGACCTGGAGGCGGAGCGGGAGAAACTGTCGTCCGAGTTGACTGCCATCGAGGGTCGCATTGCCCGCAGCGAAAAGTTGCTGGCGGGACAGTTCGCGCAGAGGGCCCCCGCGCACGTCGTCCAGCGCGAACGGGACAAACTGGCCGGCCTGCAAACCGAGCAGGCAAAGTTGGAGGAGCGATTGGCATCGCTGGGGTAGAAAGCAAACCAGGGCCAGGCGACCGCAGACTTCCAAAGTCAGGCAGACTTTGGAAGTCTTGCATTTGGTCTATAACGCTAGTTGTGGTATCATACTCTTGTGAAATCCATAACCACAGATGGAGGATGACTATGCCTGTTGATCCCAAAATCGAGAAACTGCACGAGATGCGTGAGCAGGCCCACCTGGGCGGCGGTCAGAAGCGCATTGACCGCCAACACGCCCGCGGCAAGATGACCGCCCGCGAGCGGGCCGAGAAATTGCTCGACCCCGGCTCCTTCCGCGAATTGGACACGTTCGTCACCCACCGCGCCGTCGGCTTTGGCGTGGAGAAGCGGAGGTACCTGGGCGACTCGGTCGTCACCGGTTGGGGCCACGTCAATGGCCGGCTGGTCTATATCTTTTCCCAGGACTTTACCGTCTTCGGCGGTTCCCTCTCCGAGGCGCATGCCGAGAAGGTGTGCAAGATTATGGACCTGGCGATGAAAAACGGCGCGCCTGTCATCGGCCTCAACGACTCCGGCGGCGCGCGCATCCAGGAGGGGGTCGTTTCCCTGGCCGGATACGCCTACATCTTCCTGCGCAACGTCCTGGCCTCCGGCGTCGTCCCTCAGATTTCGGCCATCCTCGGCCCCTGCGCCGGGGGCGCGGTCTATTCCCCGGCCATGACCGACTTTATCCTGATGACCAAAGAGACCAGTCACATGTTCATCACC
Source organism: Anaerolineae bacterium (assembly GCA_016783285.1). The sequence continues at coordinate 5,733 of JADHWW010000069.1, read as the reverse complement.
GGCCCAGAGGTCGTCAAGGCGGTCACGCGCGAGGAGGTGACTTTCGAGGAACTGGGCGGGGCGATGACCCACGCTTCTAAAAGCGGCGTGGCCCACTTTGCCGCTGAGAACGAGGAGCATTGCCTGGCCCTGGTTCGCCAACTCCTCAGTTACCTCCCCCAGAACAATCTGGAGGACCCGCCCTTCGTCCCCACCGCCGACCCGGAGGAGCGGATGGACGAGGAATTAAAGACCATCATCCCGGACAGCCCGACCAAAGCCTACGATATGAAAGACGTCATCCGGCGCGTGGCGGACGATGGGCAATTCCTGGAGGTGCACGAGCACTGGGCGCAGAATATTATCGTGGGGTTTGCCCGGCTGGGCGGTTTCAGCGTCGGCATCGTCGCCCAGCAGCCGATGATTCTGGCCGGCGTGCTGGACATCAATGCCTCCCGGAAAGGCGCGCGTTTCGTCCGCTTCTGCGACGCCTTCAACATCCCCATCGTCACCTTTGAGGATGTGCCGGGCTTTCTGCCCGGCGTGGAGCAGGAGCACGGCGGCATCATCCTCAACGGGGCCAAATTGCTGTACGCCTACTGCGAAGCCACCGTCCCCAAGATCACGATCATCACCCGCAAGGCCTACGGCGGGGCCTACGACGTGATGAGTTCCAAGCACATCCGGGGCGACATCTCCTATGCCTGGCCCACGGCCGAGATCGCGGTGATGGGGCCGGACGGCGCGGTCAACATCGTCTTCCGCAAGGAACTGGCCGCTGCCGATGACCCGGAGGCGGAGCGGGCGCGACTGGCGCAGGAGTACCGGGAGCAGTTCGCCAACCCCTACATCGCCGCTGCGCGGGGTTACGTGGACGACGTCATTGAGCCGCAGGAGACCCGCCCCCGCTTGATCGAGGCGCTAAAGATGCTGCAGAACAAGCGGGATACGAACCCGCCGAAGAAGCATGGGAATATTCCGTTGTGAATGAACGATGACAGAATGAACAATGAACAATGAACAAATCCCGCAATTCAGAAGGTGAGAGGTCAGCCTGGCACATGAGCCCGGGCACTGCTTTGCACGAGGCAGGTCACATTGTGCTGGCGGAGACATTCGGCTATCTGACATTGGCCTATTACCTGGGAGGGCAGAATGTTTCGCTTTACTACTTTGATGAGGAAAGGTTCATCCGGGGAATCGCATCGCCTCTGTGTGTGATTGGGATGGGAGGATACGCGGCCGAGTTGCTGTTCGGCGAGAGTGTTGATTTGGCTGGGTGTGCTTATGACTTTGAGCGAGTGATCGCCACTTACGATGAGCAATTCGTTAGTTCGTTGCTGCCTAATGTCCGGCGCTCATCCCTGAAGGCGGTAGATGCGATGACTGATCGCTTGACGGCTGAACAGTGGACTTGCCTCTACGTCGCCTACGACAGATTGGTTGACCGGCGTGAGGCGTGTCTGGGAACAGCGAACAAGTTGCAACAGGTTCCCGCAGGGGCTAAGTGGAGCAATGACACGAGCAACCGTGTCTGGGAAGTGCCCAACCGCCCTGTTTGATCCAAGTATTTGGGAGGATGCCATGTCTGACAAAATCAACATTACCCAGGTCGCCGCCAGGCTGACCGAGCCGTTCAAGCACATCATCGTGGGGCAGGTGGACGATTACTGCGCCTACCTGACCCGCATTGAGGGCGCTTACCTCTTTCACCAGCATGCCAAGGACGAGATGTACCTGGTGCTGGAAGGAGAGATCGGGGTGGACTATGCCGATGGCGCCAGCGTCGCCCTGGGCCAGGGGGAGAGCCTGGTCGTGCGGGCCGGGGAAAAGCACCGCTCCCGGTCGGAGGAAGGGGCGCTGGTGCTGATGTTCAAGGCGCGAGACCTGTTCGCGGAGTAGGAGGCAAAATGACCAACCCATTAAAAATCTGTGACCTGATCCTACGCGACGCCCACCAATCGCTCCTCGCCACCCGCATGCGCACCGACGACATGCTGCCCATCGCCGAAAAGATTGACCAGGTGGGCTACTGGGCCGTCGAGATGTGGGGCGGCGCCACCTTTGACTCGGCCATGCGTTTCCTGGGCGAGAACCCCTGGGACCGCATCCGCCGCCTCAAAGAACGTATGCCCAATACCCCCTTCCTGATGCTCCTGCGTGGCCAGAACGTCGTCGGCTACAAGCACTATCCCGATGATGTGCTGGAGCGGTTCATCGTCCACGCCCACGCCGATGGCATAGACGTCTTCCGCATCTTTGACGCACTCAACGACGTGCGCAACATGCGCCAGGCGATGGAGGTCGTCAAACGGGAGGGGGCCCACGTCCAGGCCAGTATCTGCTACACCATCGGCCCGCCCTACGACGTGGACTATTTTGTCGCCACCGCCAGCCGACTGGCGGATATGGGCGCCGACTCAATCTGCATCAAAGATATGGCCGGCCTCATCACTCCCTACATCGCCTACGAATTGGTGGCGCGGCTCAAGGCCGACGTTGGCCTGCCGGTGCACCTCCACTCCCACTCCACCAGCGGCATGGCGACGGCGGCGCTGCTCAAGGCCATCGAGGCCGGGGTTGACATCGTGGACACCGCCATCTCTGCCCTTTCGGGGATAACCTCCCACCCGCCGACCGAGTCCATCGTGGCGACGCTGGCCGGCGCCGAGCGGGATACAGGCTTCGACCTCAACCTCCTGGCCGAGATCGCCGCCTATTTTGTTGAGGTGCGCAAAAAGTACGCCCGCTTTGAGAGCGGGATGAAGACCGCGGACGTGCGCGTCCTGCAATACCAAATTCCTGGCGGCATGCTCTCCAACCTGGTCTCGCAGTTGCGCGGGCAGAACGCCGAGGACAGGTACGAGGATGTTCTGGCGGAGGTGCCCCGCGTGCGGGAGGAACTGGGCTACCCGCCGCTGGTCACGCCATCAAGCCAACTGGTCGGCACCCAGGCCACGCTCAACGTCGTCCTGGGGGAGCGGTACAAGATCATCCCGGAGGAGGTCAGGCAGTACGTGCGGGGCTACTACGGCCGCCCGCCAGCCCCCATTGACCCCGAGATACAGCGCCTGGCCATTGGCGACGAGCAGCCCATTGACTGCCGCCCCGCTGACATGATCCCGCCGGGGATGGAGAAAGCCCGCGCAGAGATTGGCGACCTGGCGCGGGACGAGGAGGACGTGATCTCCTACGCCCTGTTCCCCCAGGTGGCGCGTCCCTTCCTGGAGCGGCGTGCCCGGGGCGGCGATGGCAAAGAGCCGGTCGTGGCCGCCATCGCCGGGCTGATGCTGAAGCGATTGGAGGAACAGGCCACCGCCACTGCTGCCCTGTCCGGCCCGGCCATCTCCCCGTGGAAGGTCGCCTGGCGGCCGGGGGCAGGCCGCTGGGCGGGATTGATTGATGGTGCGGGAGGGATGCGATGAAACGCGAATTCACACTGACGCTGGAGAACGTCGAATACCCGGTCGTCGCCGACGGCGACACTATCACCGTCAACGGCCGCCCCTTCACCGTCGAGATAGCCGACGACCCTTCGACAGCCCTTCGACAGGGCTCAGGACAAGGCTCAGGGCAAGGCGGCGCGGTGCTGGTGGACGGCATCGCCTACGACGTGACGCTGGAGGGGGAGACAGCCACGGTGGGCGAAGAGTCCTACGCCGTGCACGTCACTGGGCTGGCGGTGACACCGGTGGCAGCCGTGGCCGCGCCGGCGCCGGCCGTCGAAGCGGCGGGAGCCGGCGCGGTGCTGGCGATCATGCCGGGCAAGATCATCCGCGTGCTGGTCGAGGTGGGCCAGCAGGTAAAAGATGGTCAGCCTGTTTGTGTGCTGGAGGCGATGAAGATGGAAAACGAACTCCACGCCCATCAGAGCGGCGCCGTGCAGGCAGTGCACGTGAGGCCGGGGGACGACGTGGAGAAGGATCAGGTGCTGGTGGAGATTGAATGAAAAAGGAGCAGTGAAATCTGATGAATGAAAAGAGACTACGTATTCTGATCGCCAAGCCTGGCCTCGACGGCCACGACCGCGGGGCCAAGGTCATCGCCCGCGCGCTGCGGGACGCCGGGATGGAGGTCATCTACACAGGGTTGCGGCAGACCCCGGAGATGATCGTCGAAGCGGCGCTGCAGGAGGACGTGGACGCGGTGGGGTTGAGCATCCTTTCGGGCGCCCACATGACGCTGGTACCCCGGGTGGTCGAGGGATTACACGAGGCCGGACTGAACCACATCAAGGTTTTCGTCGGCGGCATCATCCCCGACGAGGACGCGCCGGTGCTAAAGGGGCTGGGCGTGGCGGGCATCTTTGGCCCGGGCGCCAATACCCAGGAGATAGCCGGTTTCATCCGCCGGCAACTGACCGAGGGCTGACGTGGAACTGGTGACAGAGGCTCTCAACGGCAATCGTTACGCGCTGGCGCGGCTCATCTCCTGCGTCGAGGACGGCGGCACAGACGCTCGCGCCTCTCTGGCCGCGCTCTACCCCCACACCGGGCAGGCCCACGTCGTCGGCGTCACCGGCGCGCCCGGCACCGGCAAGTCCACGCTGGTCAACGAATTAACCAAATCGCTGCGCGCCCAGGGCACGACGGTAGGCATCGTGGCGGTGGACCCCAGCAGCCCGTTCACCGGCGGGGCGCTGCTGGGCGACCGGGTGCGCATGCGCGATCTGGCGGGCGACCCTGGCGTTTTCATCCGCAGTATGGCCACGCGCGGCAGCCTGGGCGGGCTGGCGCGGGCCACAGCCGACGTGGTCAAGGTGCTCGACGCGGCCGGTTTCGCCGTCGTGCTGGTCGAGACGGTCGGGGCTGGCCAGGCGGAGGTGGACATTGCCCGCACGGCCCACACGACCATCGTCATTGAGGCGCCGGGGCTGGGGGATGAGGTGCAGGCGCTTAAGGCCGGCCTGCTAGAGATCGCCGACGTGTTGGTGGTCAACAAGGCGGACCGGCCGGGGGCGGCGCAGACGGCGCGGGCGCTGGAGATGGTGATCAACCGAAACGCTGTTCACGGAACAGACGACAACGTGTGGCGTCCGCCCATCCTGAAGACCATCGCATTGGACGGCAGCGGCGTGCCGGAGGTGTTGGCGGCGGTCGCCGCTCACCGCGAGCACCTGCGCACCAGCGGCGCCTGGGCTGAGCGGGAACGCGCCCGCATCGAGACCGAGTTGCGCAACGTCCTGCAGCAGGAATTGTTCGACCGGCTGTTGGCGCGGGTGGGGGAGGAGAAGATACAGGCGTGGGTGGCGCGCATCACGGCGCGGGAGGTGGACGTGTATGCGGCGGTGCAGGCGATTCTTGGACAGGTGACGCAGGTACAATATCAGGTTCACACAAGGAGGATTTCTCATGACTGAGATTACCAATCCACCACGTAGAGCCCGACACGGTCCTGGAGTGGCTGCGGAAAGCCGGACAGCACTGCGAACAGGTGTCCGAGTATATGATGCAGGAGCTGGAACTGAGCCAGGTGCAGCTGGACGAGTTGTGGACCTTCGTGCGCAAGAAGGAGCGGACGTCGAGTGAGTGGGAGAAAGAGCACACCGACGGTCTGACCGACCATGGTTGGTCTCTCGAGGAGTTGTTAATGTGCCACGTGCCTGCCGCGGCGGGCTAGTACATCTCGGCGGAAATCCTTTGGCAGTTACGGAGCAAGCGCCGGTTGAGTAGCTTCGGAACAAAGTGGAGAAGCGTATCGAAACCAAGCGTTTTTGCCCACAAAAGCACTCTGGATAAGCCGCTTGGTTTCGAT
>JADHWW010000167.1 GCA_016783285.1 Anaerolineae bacterium | reverse complement strand
TCCTCAACATGGAATGCGATAAGTACCACCCCTTCCAGGCCCTGGCCGACGTCTTGACGGTTAAAGAGAAGTTTGCTACCTTCAAGGGTACCAAATTCGTAATGTCCTGGGCCTACTCCCCCAGCGTCCACAAGCCGCGTGCGGTGCCCCAGAGCGCGATCATCGCTGCCTCAATGATGGGTTGCGACACCGTGCTGGCCCGCCCGCCGGAGATGGCGCTCGATCCCGAGGTCATCGCCGCCTGCGAAAAGTACGCCGAGATGAACGGCGCCTCCTTCGAGGTGACTGACGACTTTAGGGAAGCCGCCGAGGGCGCACACGTTCTCTACCCCAAGGCCTGGTGCCCGATCCAGCTATTCAAGCCCCCTGTGGGTGAGGACAACCCGCAACTGGCGCAGGAGATCTTTGACCGCTACAAGGACTGGAAGGCCACGCCGGAGTACATGGCCCTGGCCGACCCCAACGCCATCTATATGCACTGCCTGCCCGCCGACCGGAGTTGGGAAGTCGAAGATGATGTCATTGATGGGTCACAGTCGGTGGTCTTCGACGAAGCGGAGAACCGGCTGCACGTGCAGAAGGCGGTGATGAGCCTGGTTATGCGGTAGTTGGCTACATTGAGACCGACTACGGCGCGTCGCCACCTGTTTGACAAAGGAGGTGCTTATAGAATCGATTTCAGTTATGTCTCGCCGACAAAGATGGATGTCATAACACTGTTTGAACACTCATACGAATCAGGAGGGAACTGTCATGGAAGAGAACGTTTGGGTATTGGAAGAAGGGGAAGTCAGGAGGCCCGGCATCGTCCATGTTGTGATGCTGGCCTTGTTCACAGGCATCGGCATTGTGGTGGGCACTTTCGGCAGCCTGGCCATCCCTATCGGCTTCGTTTCTGCATTCTGGCCTGGACAGGCCATCCAGGCCGTGGGTTCGATCTGGTACGGCATGTGGGGCGGCATCGCGGGGTTCGTATTCCCGCTGATCTCAAACGCGATGAGTGGTTCGGCCCCTCTGCCCATCTCGCTGGCCTACGTCCCGGCCAACTTTGTCCAGGGCATGGCTGCTGGTTGGTCCTTCCGCCAGTTCAAGTGCCATCCGGCCTTGAAGACTGGCAAGGACTGGTGGGTCTTTACCCTCATCGGGATCATCGCAGCCAACATCTTTGGCGCCGCGTGGGGCAGCACCGTGCTGCGCCTATTCGGGCTGATCACGCCTGAGGCTCACCTGGTCACGTTTGCTGGCTGGTTCGTTGGCAATACCGTCGCTTCGTGGATACTGGGCGTGCTACTGCTCAGGTTCATCTCTCCCTTGGTAATCAAGACCAAGGCCTTCTGCAAGGGCTATTGGGCCTAGAGCCTATGAGACCTCGACAGGCGTTGGGGGCTGGAGAACATCTCTAGCCCCCAACCCAGGTTTTGGGAGGCTATACTGTGGCACAGACAATGCAACCCGTCCGCAGGATGCGGCGCACGCTGCTGGGCACCGTACCTATCACGTCGCCACTCTACCAACTGCACCCTGCCACGCGCTTCGTATCACTGTTGTTTCTCAGCGTGGTCTCCATGTTCATCGACCTGCCCGAAATCAACATTGCGTTTCTGATCTTGATACTGCTTTACATGAGGTGGGCAAGAGTGGACATCTCGGGGCTCAGGATTTACCTCCCGCTGATGTTCACCGTCGCCATCTTTATGTTCACCGTCTCGATCGTCTTCCCTCATGCCGACCTGACATTCCACTCGTTCGAGTTCCTGGGCGCCACGTTCTACTTTGAATCGCTGTACTGGACCTTCGCCAGCTACTGGCGACTGGTCGCAATGTTGTTTGGCACGATTCAGTACTTTTCCACCAATCGCGAACGAGACACGCTGGTGGCGGTTCGCTCGCTTAAAATCCCCTTCGCTGTCACCTACTTCCTGAGCCTTGCTCTCCGTGCAGCGGGAATGTTCATGGAGGATATGCGCACTATACGTGAGGCAGAGCGCGCTCGAGGGCTGGACGAGTCTTCGATGTCCTTGAGCGACCGGGCCAAGCTCTACGTCATGTACATGATTCCATTGTTCACCTTGGCGATCCGCCGGGCTGACGAAATCAGCAACGCGCTTTATGCACGAGGCTACACCATCTCGGGTAAGGTAGAAGGTGGAGGCGAGCGCTCCGACTACGTTATGACCAAGTACCCGATCAAATCCATTGACGTGGCACTCATCATCCTGCAAGTGGCCTTATTCGCGACGGTCGCGATCATGCGGTTGGGCTTCGGAGTGTTCGCCGTGGATCAGTCACCACTGCGCCAGTACCTGCTGGCGCTGCTAAGTGGGGGGTAGCCGATGATTGCTGTATCTGTCCAGGACCTGAGTTGGAAGTACTCTGGCCGCAACAACTTTGCCATCGAGCATGTGAGCCTCGATATCAAGGAAAATGCCTTCGTCAGCATCGTCGGTCCCAACGAGAGTGGCAAGACGACGCTTGTCTCGTGCATCAAAGGGCTGATTCCCAGTAGTTTTCACGGCGTGTGGCGCGGCACGGTCGAGGTGTTCGGCGAGAATGTCCGCACCAAATCGGCGCAGGAACTTGCCAGGGAGATCGGCTTCGTGTTCTCCGACCCTGAGTCCCAATTCACCGCCATGACGGTGGAGGAGGAACTCGTGTTCGGGATGGAGAATATCGGGCTGCCGCTGGAGGAGATTGAGGAGCGGCTGCACTGGGTCAGCGAAACTGCAATGATTGATGATTTGCTCGACAAGTCCCCGTACGAGATCTCCGGTGGTCAGAAGCAGCGCGTAGCCATCGCCAGCGTACTGGCCATGAAGCCGCGCATCTTCATTCTTGACGAGCCCACTTCGATGCTCGATCCCCTAGGCAAGGACTTTATCTTCCAGATCTTGACCGACCTCAAGCGAGAGGAGAACTTGACCCTCATTGTGGTGGAGCACAACATTGAGCAGGTGGCCCCCCTGTCCGATATGATGGTGCTGGTCTACAACGGGAGCATTCTCAAGGCAGCCCCGCCAGCGGAGTTCTTTGAAGACATCGCGTTCCTCGAAGCACACGCCATCCAACCGCCGCAGGCCACGGCTTTCGCCAGTCGTCTCAAGCAGCGAGGGCTGCTCGAAGAGTCGCTTCCTATCCACTTTGAGGACACCGTCGCGGCTGTAGAAAGCGTGCTGGCGGGGACATCGGACTGAGAGGGGTCTGCTATGAGCACCGAAAGACTGATCGAAGTCTCCAATCTTACATTTGCGTACCCCGACGGTACTCTGGCTCTGCGCGATGTCAACCTCGATATCTATGCCAACCAGTTCATCGCCTTCATCGGGCAGAATGGCTCGGGCAAGACGACGTTGGCCAAATGTCTCAACGGGCTTCTGCGTCCCACCCGAGGAACCGTCAAGATCGGTGAACTGGACACACGCACCAAAGGTACGGTCAAGAAGATCGTCACCAAGGTAGGGTATGTGTTCCAGAACCCTGACCACCAACTCTTCAACGACTCTGTGTTCAAAGAGATCGCTTACGGTCCACGAAATATCGGGTTGAGCGAGGAGGAAGTCAAGATATGTGTGAAGGAGGCCGCACGAGTGGCCGGGGTGCATGATGACGTGTTCACAGAGCATCCTTTCTTCTTAACCAAGGGACTGCGGCAGCGGGTGGCTATCGCCTCTATTCTGGCGATGCGGCCTCAGATGATCATCGTGGACGAGCCCACAACCGGCCAGGACCTCAAGCAATCGCTGGAGGTGATGGATTTCCTGCGCGACCTGTGGGGGGAAGAAGGCCATACCATCGTCATCATCACCCACGAGATGCCCATCGTAGCCCAATACGCCCAGCGGGTAGTCGTTCTGGGACAGGGCAAGGTGCTGATGGACGGCACAACCCGAGAAGTTTTCGCCGAGCCAGAATTGCTTGCGGGGACTTTCGTCAAGCCACCACAGATCACCCGATTGGCCCAGGCGCTGAACGGCTACGACATTCCACGCGACGTCCTCTCGGTCCCCGAAATGTATGATGCTTTCACGGCCGTGTACCAGCGGTCAGCATAACCCCATGCCCAGAGCACTGGTCGTCAATCCTAATACCTCGCCAGCGATGACCGCTGGCATCCGCGCCACAGCAGAACGGGTCTTCCAGCCACCGTGGTCTTGTGTGGTGGCGCGTGCGCCGGCCGGCCCAGAATCGCTGGAATCGTGGCGTGACTATCACCTGGCCAGTGTGTGCATACTCCCTTTGCTGCGCGAGCATCCCGATGTGGACGGTATTGTCCTGGCCTGCTTTGGTGACCCCGGCCTTTACCTGCTCAAAGAAGTCGTGACGGCGCCCGTCGTGGGTGTCGCCGAGGCATCAGTGTCGCTGGCGCTTTTGCTGGGTGGAAAGTTCGGCATCCTGGCAGGAATGTGCCGGGCGGTAGAACTGATGGACAGCATGGTACGTACCTATGGGCTGGAACCCCGCTATGCCGGCACCTACCCGCTGGATATGCGCGTCCTCGACTTTGAAGAGCATCGGGCCGAAACGTTGGACGCTCTGGAACGGGCCGGGCGTGCGCTCAGGGAGCGTGGCGCCGACGTGTTGCTTCTGGGCTGCGCCGGTCTGACCGGGTTCGTGCCCGACCTGGAAGCGCGCGTCCACGTGACGGTCATCGATCCCGTGGAGGCAGGATGCCGGCTGCTGCAGGCAATCGTGGACTCAGGGCTACGGGTCAGCCACACCGGCATCTATGCCCGGCCGGCAGCGCAGCGCATGCGCGACCTGGAGCGGCTTTTTAGCAAAGAGATGGTCGAGTTATTGAAGGAGGGGGAGCAAGAATGAGAACTATCATCAAAAACGGAATGTTGGTCCTCGAAGAGAGGACGGTCAAAGGCGACTTGTTGATCGAAGGGGAGAAGATCGTCGCCGTGGGGGGGGGAATCGAGGTCAGCCCGGATGACACGCTGATTGACGCGGCCGGAATGTACGTGATGCCCGGCGGCCTGGATGCCCACACCCACCCGCAGTTGGTCTCTTACCCCTACACCACCCGCGACGATTTCGAGACCGGCACGCGGGCGGCGGCCTGTGGCGGCGTGACCACCATCATAGATTTTGTCACGCAGAAGCAGGGCGAATCCCTGAGACATTCAATTGAAAGCCGCCGCGCTGAGGCCGATGGCAAAGTGTGCATAGACTACGGGCTCCATGGCAACGTCAAGGACATCAGCCAGGGTCAACTGGACGAGTTGGGCGCGGTGGTCGAGATGGGAGTGCCCAGTTTTAAGGTCTACACGACCTACAAGAAGGCCGGGTTTTACACCGATGATTACACCATGCTCAGACTGCTGGAAAAGAGCGCGGAGGTCGGCGCCCTCGTGCAGGTTCACGCCGAGAATGACGCCATCGTCGAAGGAACCAAGGCAGCCCTGGTCGCCTCTGGCAAAGACACCTGCCGCTACCACGGGCAGAGTCGCCCCGGCCTGGCCGAGGTCGAAGCGGTGAGCCGCTGCATCCTGCTGGCCGAAGCCACCGGCGGCCCAATCTACATCGTGCACAACACGATGCCGGAATCGGTGCGACTATTGAGCGCGGCCCGCGCCAGGGGCGTCCCAGCCATCGCCGAAAGTTGTACCCAGTATCTCACCCTAGATGACAGCGTCTTTGAGGGCGAGCATCCAGAAGAGTTCGTCTGCTCCCCGCCGGTGCGCTCCAGGGAAAAGATGCTGGAGATGCGCGAACTGCTCAAGGCGCGTGAAATCCTCGTCATTGGCAGCGACCACTGTGGCTACGTGCGCGAACAGAAGCGAAGCGCGGATCATCTGCTGCGCGCCGCCCAGGGACTGCCGGGCGTGGAGACGACCTTGCAGGTGATGTACTCCAGTATGGTCGCCAGCGGGGAGATCGGCATTGAGCACCTGGCGAGGGTCTTCAGCACCAACCCCGCCAGGGTCTTCGGCATGTACCCCCGCAAGGGGACACTCAGGGTCGGCTCCGACGCCGACGTGGTCATCTACGACCCGCGCGGCGAGCACATTCTCACCGACGACGACCTCCACGGGGCGGAAGGGTTGTACACTCCCTGGGCTGGTATGACCATCCAGGGACACGTAGCGAGAACAATCGCCCGTGGGAGGATCGTCTGGGAAGACGGTAAATTCAAAGGCCACGCTGGAGACGGTCGTTTCGTGCCTGGCAAGCCATTCGACCCGGATATCGTGGCAGAACTGTAAATCTAAACTATAGGAGGCAAAAATGGACCTATACGGACGTGACTTTATCTGCACCCAGAACTGGACGTTCGACGAACTGACGGCAGTGCTGGACCTGGCGACCAGGATGAAGCGCGACCGCTTCTCCGACCGCTGGACGAGCATCTTGAAGTACAAGACCTTCTTGATGTTCTTCTTCAACCCCTCGGTGCGCACGCGCATTTCGTTTGAGGCCGCGGCCACCGAACTGGGCGGCCACGCTCAGTTTATGACCCCATCAGCGGGCCGTTTCAAGACGGAGAAGCAGGCCGGCGAGACCATTGAGGACGCCGCCCAGGTGATGGCCCGCTACGTCGCCGGCATCGGCATCCGCATCCTGGAGGATAAAGTCCCCTACTACGGCGCGGGCGACGAGATGCTGCGCGAGTACGCCCGTTGGGCCGACGTGCCCATAATCAATATGGCCGACGACCGTTTCCACCCCTGCCAGGCATTGGCCGACGTGATGGGCTGGGCCGAGTGGTACGGTGAGGGCCCCGGCCGCCCGGACTATGACGCACTGCGCGGCAAAAAGTTCCTGCTCTCCTGGGGCTCCGGTGCGCTGGCCCGTTCCTGGTGCAGCGTGCAGGCGGCGCTCCTCATCGCTTCCCGCTTCGATATGCATGTCGCGATGGCTTACCCGGAGGGGTACGACCTGGACCCGGAGGTCATCGAGTGGACCAAGCAGAACTGCGCCGAGCACGGAACCGACTTCGAGGTCGTCCACGACCCTGACAGTGGCTACGCGGGCGCGCACGTTGTCTATTCCCGCAACTGGGTCACCCCGGAAGCGTACCAGGACGGCGTGCTCCAGAAGCAGGCCGAGATCGAGAAGGCGATGGCCTACACGGGCTGGACGACGACCGCCGAGCGGATGGGCCACACCGACAACGCCATCTTTACCCACCCAATGCCGGTTGACCGGGGCAGCGAGGTGACCGACGAGGTAGCCTCCGGTCCCCGCTCCGCCGTCTACGACATCGCCGAGAACCGTCTGCATGTGCAAAAGGCGCTGATGGCGCTGACGATGGGGAATGTTTAGGGAATTGGGGAATTGGGGAATTGGGGAATTAGGGATTGGGGGTTAGGGATTGGGGGTTGGGGGTTGGGGGTTGGGGGTTGGGATGGTGGAAGAGGCGCGGTTTGAGGAGTTGAGGTTTTATCAGGCGGCGATAAAGTTGTTGAAGGCAGCTTACCGGCTGGCGGAGCAACTGCCCAAGTATGAAAAAAACAACCTGGCTTCTCAACTGCGCCGGGCGGCCCTGAGCACCGTGTTGAACATTGCGGAAGGATATGGCCGGTATCACTTTCTGGACAAACTGCGCTTTTTCTACTATGCGCGAGGGTCGTTGTTTGAAACCTTGAGCGGTTTCATTGCGGCGCGCGCCGTTGGCTACGTGGACGATGAGCAATTGGCCTGGACGCATCAAACGACGGCCGAAGCCGGTGCTTCCCTTAACGCCTACATCAACTACATCCGCGACCAAAAACAAGGCGCGCAAACCTTTGGAGAAAAGCACATCCAAGAACCCAACCTGGTCTACGAAACCACTCCCGGCCAAGAGCCTCCCAAATTCCCCAATTCCCAAATCCCAAATTCCCCAACGCAAGGAGACGTATGAACGAGAAACGAAAACTCGCCGTCGTCGCCATCGGCGGCAACTCACTGATCAAGGACAAGAAACATCAGACCGTGCCCGACCAGTACCGGGCGGCCGGGGAGACCTGTCACCACATCGTGGAGATGATCGCGCAGGGGTGGGACGTGGCTATCGGTCACGGCAACGGCCCTCAGGTCGGCTTCATCCTGCGCCGGTCGGAGATCGCGGCCAGAGTGGCCGGAATGCACGAGGTACCGCTGGAATCCTGTGGGGCCGACAGCCAGGGAGCCATCGGCTACCACCTCCAGCAGAACCTCTACAACGAATTCAAGCAGCGGGGGATGAAGAAGGCCGCCACCACCGTGATTACCCAGGTGTTGGTGGATAGGAACGACCCCGCTTTCCAGAACCCCGCCAAGCCCATCGGCGGGTTTATGGAAGAAGATGAGGCCAAAGATCGCGCCGCGAAGGAAGGCTGGGCGGTGGTCGAGGATGCCGGGCGCGGTTGGCGGCGGGTCGTCCCCTCTCCCCTCCCCCAGGAGATCATCGAACTGGAGGCAGTGCGAGAACTGCTGGGGGCGGGCATCGTCACCATTACCGTCGGCGGTGGGGGCATCCCTGTCATCCGCAACGAGGAAGGCAACCTGGAGGGGGTGGCGGCGGTCATTGACAAGGACTATGCCTCATCGCTGTTGGCGCGCTCCATCGGCGCCGATCTCTTCCTCATCTCCACCGCCGTCGAGAAGGTCTATCTCAACTTTAACAAGCCCGACCAGCAGGCGATTGATGTGATGACCGTCGCTGAAGCAAAGAAGTATATGGAGGAAGGCCACTTCGCCAAAGGGAGTATGCTGCCCAAGATCCAGGCTATCATAAAGTTCCTGGAGGCTGGCGGCAAGGAGGCCATCATCACAGACCCGGAGAACATCGCCCGGGCGCTGCGGGGCGAGACCGGCACGCGCATTGTTCCTTGATGTCCGATATCCAGGCGGGGTCCCTTCCCGGAGGCCGGGGCCGCTTCCTCGAAAGCTCCCGGTCTTTGGGGAGGTTCACGTTGTAGAAAGAGACAGGGCATGGAAGCGGTGACTTTCTCCTCAGGAGACAACAGGCTGAGTGGCGTTCTATTCGGAGCCCCAAGCCCCAGGCCGGTCGCCGTCGTCCTATGCCACGGGGCCTTCGAGTTCAAGGATAACTGGTTCGACTGCGCGGAGCGCTTGGCGAGACAGGGGTTTGCGACGCTGGCTTTCGACTTCACCGGCCACGGCGAAAGTGAAGGGCTGCGGGGCACGGTGGATATGCGCATCTGGCCCTACGACGTCCGCGAAGCGTTGAACTTTTTGAGCGCACGGGGCTATCGCCGCTTTGGGCTGGTGGGCTGGGATTCGGGGGGCAGCGCCGTCGTCGTGGCAGCCGCGCACGACCCACGAGTACGTTGTGCAGCCGTCCTTTCCGCTCCGGTGTTGTTGATGCCCTCTTTGGCCGACCGCGTGGTGTTCATCCTGGCCATCGGAGCCAGCAAAGTCAAGCGGGCTCTCTGGCATAAGCCTCTCACTCTCTCGCGGATCAAGGAACTGGACAAGATGTGCGTGGCTGTGGATGACGACGCCAACACCCGCTATCTCTCCGATCCCCGGCTGCGGGCCTACTTCGAGGCAGTCCCGGTGCCAGAGAGCCTGGATAGCACCTGGATTGACATCACCCGTGCGGCCCGGAAGGTAAAAGTGCCGATGCTGATCATCCACGGCGCTGAGGACACCATCACCCCGCTCAAACAGAGCCGAAAACTGCACGATGCCGTTCGGGGGCGCAAGAGACTGCACATCGTTGATGAAGTAGGGCACGCTGTCCATCTCGACCAGCACCGCGATGAAGTCTACAAACTGATCGCTGGTTGGATGAAGCGCTACCTGAGATAGATTACGGAGACAGCCTATGGATCACATTTCTGGCCTCAAGTGCACCTTATGCGGCGCGGAGTACGGCGTTGACGAAGTCGAGTACGTCTGCCCCAAGCACGGGGACGATGGCATCCTGGACGTCGTCTACGATTACGACCTCATCGCCCAGCGCATCAGCCCAAACCAACTAGCCAGCAATCCAACCCGCTCCTTATGGCGCTACCTCCCCCTCCTGCCGGTGGAGCCCGAGACAACCCGGCGTCTGGTCGAGGGCACGACGCTGGCGAGTGTCGGCTGGACGCCCCTCTACCCCACCCCGCGCCTGGCCGCCGGCCTGGGTCTGCACCACCTCTGGGTCAAAGACGACGGCCGCCAGCCCACCGCCTCCTTCAAAGACCGCGCCTCGGCCATCGCCGTCGTCAAGACCCGCGAACTGGGCTACGAGGTCGTCACCACCGCCAGCACCGGCAACGCCGCCGCCGCCCTCTCTGGCCTGTGCGCGGCGGTGGCCCAGCCCAACGTCATCTTTGTGCCCAAGACCGCGCCGCAGGCCAAGGTGGCGCAACTTTTAGCCTACGGCTCCACAGTCCTCCTCGTGGACGGTACCTACGACGATGCCTTCGAACTATGCCTGCAGGCCGCGCCAGAGTTCGGCTGGTACAACCGCAACACCGCCTACAATCCCTATATGAGCGAGGGCAAAAAGACCGCCGCCTACGAAATCTGCGAACAACTCACTTACGCGCTCGCGGCGGATGTGCCGTCCGCCGACGGGTCTGGCAAGTGGAGCGCCCCCGACGTGATCCTGGTCCCCGTCGGCGACGGCTGCATCATCGGCGGCATCCACAAGGGGCTGCGCGACCTGCTAGTGTTGGGCTGGATTGATCGTATGCCCCGGCTCATCGGCGTGCAGGCGACAGGCTCCTCCCCGCTGGTGGACGCCTGGGAGCGGGGGTTGGAGGGCTGGGAGATGAAGCCGGTGGAGGCCCACTCCATCGCCGATAGTATCGTCGCCGGACTGCCCCGCGACCGCATCAAGGCACTGCGGGCGGTGCGCGAGACCGGCGGGGCCTTCATCCGCGTGACCGACGAGGAGATCCTGGCCGCCATCCCCGCGCTGGCTCAGGGCTGCGGCGTCTTCGCCGAGCCCGCCGCCGCTGCCGCCTACGCTGGGCTGGTCGAGGCGGTCGAGCAGGGACTGGTGGCTCCCGACGAGCGGGTGGTTGTCCTGGCGACCGGATCGGGCCTCAAAGATGTCGCCAGCGCGATGAAGGCGGTGGGCCAGCCTCACACTGTCGCGCCCGACCTGGACGACGTGAAACGGGCGTTGAGGAACTCGACTTTGCCCTGCAATCCACAGCGTGGTACAATGCACTTGCTCTAACCAATGCGGAGGAGACACGTTGAATCGAGGGAAACTGGGGTTAGAAACCTACCGCCCACTGCTGAACCGCCTGCTGGCGCTGTTGCAGCAGCAGATGGGGGACCGCTTACTGGCCGTAGCCCTCTATGGCTCGATAGCCCGGGGACAGGGGGAGCAGACTAGCGACATTGACCTGCTGATCGTCGTGCGGGGCGACCGGCTGGAGATGGAGGAGCGTTACGGCGCAGCGCGGGAGGCTCTGCAGGAGACGCCGGAGTACAAAGCCCTCGTGCAGCCAGATGCCTGGATCTGGCCCGCTATTTCCCCCTTCGTCATTGACGAAGATTACCTGCGCCGCGAGACGCCGTGGCTCTTTCTGGAAATTCAAGACCACGGTATCATCCTCTACGACCGGGAGGGGTTCCTGGCCTGGAAACTGGAGCAGGT
>JADHWW010000166.1 GCA_016783285.1 Anaerolineae bacterium | reverse complement strand
TTCCCGTTGATGATAGGGCTGGTGGGCTTCGTGGGGAAACGCACCCGTAGAGGCTTCCGCGAATACCAGATGCGGATCGGCCAGTTGAACGGAAAGTTGGAGGAGATGTTCAGCGGGCAGCGGGTCATTATGGCGTTTGGACAGGAGGCTAGCACACTGGCAGATTTTGATGCGGCTAACGAGATGGTACGTCAGGTCGGCATCCACGCGCAGACCTACGCGATGTTAGTCCCGCCGCTGATGGGGATCCTGAGCAATGCCAACATCGCTGTACTTGCCGGGCTGGGTGGCTGGATGGCGCTCCAGGGCTGGGCCACGGTCGGCACCATCGCCGCCTTTTACAACTATTCGCGCAAGTTCGCCGCGCCGCTGCGCCAGTTGGGCAACCTCTACAACCAGGTGCAGGCCGCGTTAGCCGGCTCCGAGCGGGTCTTTGAGACCATTGACGAACAGCCAGAACTCACCAACGCGCCTCACGCCGTCGCGCTCGACGACGTCGCCGGCGAGGTGGTCTTCGACCACGTGGACTTCAGCTACGTGCCCGGCGTGCCCGTCATCAAGGACATGAGTCTGCAAGTGCAGCCCGGACAGACCATCGCGCTGGTCGGGCCGACGGGCGCAGGCAAGACGACCATCGTCAACCTGCTCACGCGCTTCTACGATATTGACAGGGGAGCCATCCTCGTTGATGGTCAGGATATCCGCGAGGTACAGAAGGAAAGCCTGCGCCACCAACTGGGGATCGTGCTGCAAGACACATTTCTCTTCTCGGAGACAGTGATGGAGAACATCCGCTACGGTCGCTTAGACGCCACCGACGAGGAGTGCATCGCGGCGGCCAAACTGGCGAACGCCGATCAGTTTGTCCGCCGACTTCCGAAAGGATATGACACCGAGCTCTCGGAGCGTGCAAGCAACTTGAGCCAGGGACAGCGGCAGTTGTTGGCCATCGCCCGTGCCATCCTGGCCAATCCGAGTATTTTGATTCTCGACGAGGCCACCAGCAGCGTGGACACTCGCACCGAGGTTCGCATCCAGGAAGCCCTGCTCCGATTGATGGAAAGCCGCACCAGTTTCGTCATCGCCCATCGGCTCAGCACCATCCGCGACGCCGACAATCTGCTCGTCATCAACGACGGTCGCATCATCGAGCACGGCACCCACGACGAACTGCTGGCACAAGGCGGGTTCTATCACAATTTGTACATGAGCCAGTTCAAGGGAAAGGCTGCATGAGAAATGGCCAATGGCCAATGGCCAATGACCAAATCATCATTCATTTGTCATCATCCATTGTCCATTCCCCAGTTGCCTTACCGGGCCTTTTGTGCTAAACTCAGTACCAAGCCATAGTAGAGGCAATACCCACGATGCCATCACTTCCAACCCGGTTGGCCGACATTCGAAATCTGTTCCAGGCCTTAGATTGGGACAGGCTTTCGTTTCAGGTGGAGGAAGAAGCACACGCTCGCCTTGCCATCGTCGGGCCGGTCAACTCCGGCAAATCCACTCTCTTCAACCTGATCAAGGGACGCAAAGTATCGGCCGTCAAGGCGGTGCCTGGAACCACCAAAGGGCTTGTGACGGAGGAGATCGGCCCTTTCACTATGGTGGATACACCAGGCCTCGGGGAGGTGGGCGGGGTAGACCGGGCCGCAGTCGCTCAAGCCGCCGCCAAGGAAGCCGACCTGGTCGTGCTGGTGCTGGACGGATCTGCCGGACTGCATCAATCGGACTATGATCTCTACGAGGCGTTGCGGATGGCCCAGAGGCCGCTGGTCGTCGCGCTGAACAAGATTGACCTGATCAAGCGCGACCTTCCGGCCGTACTGGACGACGTCGAGCGAAAGCTAGGTACGACGGTGATCCCGATTTCGGCTAAGACTGGTGCAGGCGTAGGGGAACGGCTCTTGCCAGCGATCATGGAGGCACATCCCTGGATGGCAGTCGCGTTGGGACGAGCACTGCCCGCTTACCGCCGTCAACTCAGCCACCGGCTCATCCGCAGCGCGGCCACGCTCAACGCGATCATCGCCGCCGAACCGATACCCGGGCTCGACATCCCACTGCTGCTGGCATCACAGGTGCGCCTGGTATTGCGCATTGCGGCCGTATACGGCGAGTCGTTGAGCGTACGCCACGCGCGCGAGTTACTGACAACTATGGCTGGCGGCGTTGGCCTACGCTACCTGGCCGGCGAGTTGGCCAAGATCATTCCAGGGCCTGGATGGTTGGTCGCGGCTGTCGTGAACGGACTGGGTACCTGGGCGATAGGCCGAGTAGCCGTGGTCCACTTCGAGAGCGGCAAGCGGTTGACGCCCCAACAGTTGCGCCAGCGGTACAGGCAATTGCTGCGACATCCCAAGAACATACTCAAGAGAGAAAGAGCCAGCGCTAGCAGTGACGCATGGTGAAAGGAATATGAGGGCAACAGCGCGTTCTGCTTCGTCCCACCTATTCACCAGGGGAAGAGAAGTATCATGAATGGGTCACTTAAACGAGATGAACTACTTATGTTGTCAGGCGGAATACTGGCCGGGGCGGCTATCGCGGCTCTTGCCCTCTTCGAAAGGTCTCTGAGCTGGGAAACGTGGGGGGGGGTATTGCTGTTCGCTGTGCTGATCGCGGCGACGATGGCTCTCGGGCTGCCCGCCTCGTCCGGCGTCGTCACAATTGCCCATACGGTGATCGTGTCCGGCTTCCTGGCGCTGGGTCTCGTGCCGGGGTTGATCGCCTCCGCAGGAGGTGTCCTCCTCGCCGACACCGTCAGAACAGTCTGGGCGCGGCCGTTGGGACACGAGCCGCGCACACTCCGCCGCACTCTGTTCACCATGGCTGGCAACGTCGGCATGCAGACTTGTAGCCTGTTGGCGGGTGTGGGCGGCTTCCGCATGCTCGGTGGCTCCGCTCCACTTCTTGATCTGAGCGTGTCAGATTCCCTGCCGCTGCTGGCGCTGTTCGTGCTTTACTTCGTCACCAACTCGCTATGCTTTGCCGCCTTATTGTGGGCACAGCGGCAGCCTTTGCTCTCCCGGGGGCGGGCCGAGTGGCGGAATGTGATCACCCTGGAACTCGCGCCCCTGCCTCTGTCCATCCTCGTTGCCAGCATCTACAATGGCCTGGGAATCGGGGTCTTCTTGCTCTCCTCGGTTGCGCTTCTGGGCGGTGCACTTGTTATCTGGCAGTCCGGGCAAGCGCGGACGCGGGTACAGCAACGGGTTCAGGAACTCTTCACACTGAATGCGGTCAGCCAGGCACTCACCAATCTCGATCTGCTGGAGTTGCTCGGCGTCATTCACACCCAGGTCGCCCATCTGATGCCGGGCGATAACTTCTATATCGCGCTCTACGATCCGGAGCGAGAGTTCATTGACTTTGCATTCACCGTCGAGAACGGCGACCGCGTTTTCCGCCCCGGCCGGCCATTCGGCAATGGGCTGGCCGAGTATGTCATCCGCCACCGTACTCCGCTCCTCATCCAATCGAACGTGGCCGAAGAGGCAGACCGGCTGGGGGTAGAGCCGACTGACGAAGATGCCCAATCATGGCTCGGCGTGCCGATGATCGCGGGAAACCGGGTGTTGGGCGTGATTAGCATACAAAGTTACGAGAAGGCCTACGCGTACGACGAGCGCCACGTGGAGATACTCTCGACCATAGCAGCGCAGGCTGCGATGGCCATGAGCAACGCCCAACTCTACGGCCAAGCCCGCCAACGGGCCGCGGAACTGGCGATGCTGAACACCATCTCCACAGCCGTCAGTTCGACTCTCGACCTGGACCGCGTGCTGGAACTGATCGTCTCCTCTGTAATGTCGTTGGTGGGCAGCCAGAAGTCTGCCATCTTCCTGCTGGATGAGACGCAGGGAGCGCTGAGACTGGTGGCCTCCAAAGGACTGAGCGAGGAATATGCGCGAGCATCCAATGGGATGGCATTGGAGGGAGACCAGGCTACGGGTGCGGAAGAGAAGAAGCCGATCCTCGTCGCCGATATCCACTCCGACTCACGCTTTGCCCATCTTCACGAATTGGCGGTACAGGAAGGATTCCGAGCCTTCGCCGACGTGCCGCTGATCGCACAAGACGAGATAATCGGCACGCTGACGATTTACTTTCCCGAGGTACATCACTTCGGCCTCGCTGAGGTGGACCTGTTGACCACCTTCGCCAACCAGGCCGCAGCCGCCGTAGCGAACGCCCGCCTGTACGTGAGAACCCAGCGCGCCCTGGTGCGTCGCGTGGAGGAATTTTCGGCGCTTGAAGTGATCAGCCGCGAACTGGTCAGCACGCTGGACCTGGACCGGGTCATCGACCTGGTGTTGGATTGCGCTATGCAGGCAACAGGCGCTACGCCGGGATCCGTTGTGATGATCACACCGGACAAGGGAAAGGGGCACGTTGTTTCGTGCCGAGGCTGCGCGCTGACAGCGGATGAATGGCTTACAGATATAAACACAGGGCTCGCCGGGCGGGCTGTATCCACGCAGCAACCCGTGCTGGTAGAGGATGTGAGCCAGGTCCCGGGCTACGTGCCACACCTGAGTCTGGGGAGCAAGAATGGGCAAAGTATACGCTCAAAGCTGGTCGTCCCCATTTTACACGAAGGAGGCGTGTTGGGGGTGATCAACCTGGAAAGCACATACCCGGCGGCTTTCGATGAACAGCACGCCGCCTTTGTCAGACAACTGGCTGTCCAGGCGGCGATCGCGATTCGGAATGCGCGGCTTTTCCAGCGGGCGGCCGAGGGGCGCGACCGACTGCAGGCAGTCCTGAACTCCACGCGCGAGGGTATCCTGATGTTGGACGCCACCGGGCACGTGGTGCTGGCGAATCCGATGATCGAAGATTTGTGGGACGCGAACCGGGCAGAATTAGAAGGACGCAACCTGCGAGATCTACTGCGCGGCTCTGGCAGACGGCTGGCGGCGCGACTGGGTTACACAAGGGCAGAACTTCTGCGCCTCCTGGCCCAACTGCCAACCAGCCCGACCGAACTGGTGAAAGATACTTACGTGCTCAATGCTCCGCGCCAGCGCGTCATCGAGCGGATGGGGGCGCCGGTGCTGGACGAGAGCGGGCGCGTATGGGGCTGGATGCTCGTGTTGCGCGATGTTACCGAGGAGAGAGAATTGGAGCAGATGCAAGAGGACGTAACGCGTATGATCGTACACGACCTCCGCAGCCCGCTGGCCGCGATCCTGGGCAGCCTGGAACTGATACAGGACGTGGTACAGGAGGAACCCCAGGACAGCCTGCTGGCTCAAGCACTGGACATAGCAGCCCATAGCACACAGCGCATGCGTAACATGGTAGATTCGTTGCTCGATATAAGCCGCCTGGAGGCAGGTGAGACCAAAATCCACCGGCGGCCTTATGCGCTGGCCCCGCTGGTACATTCGGCTACATCGCTGGTGTCGCCGCTGGCAAAGGAATCAGGCTTGTGGCTTAAGATCGAAGTCCCTGACGATCTCCCTCGTGTGGATGTGGACAAGGAACTGGTCGAGCGGGTAATCATCAACTTGCTCGACAACGCGGTTAAATTCACGCCGCTGGGCGGGCGGATCACCGTCAGTGTGCAACTGGAGAACGGAGACTTCGTGCGCTGCTCGGTATACGACACCGGACCGGGCATCCCATACGAGTATCAGGATCGCATATTTGAGCGCTTCGTACAGATACCAGACCGGGATAGCCGGCGGCGAGGCATTGGGCTGGGCCTGGCATTTTGCAAACTGGCTGTGGAAGCACACGGAGGGCGCATCTGGGTCGAAAGCGAGGGAGACCACGGTAGCCACTTCCACTTCACGTTGCCAATAGCGCCGCGATAGACAAGGACATCTTACATGAACTCCGAGAACAATATGCACACCATCCGATTTCTACTCATCGGCCTGGGAAACCTGGGCCGTCGTTTCTGTGAGACCCTGCTGAAGAAGGACACCCTACTGCGCCGTCGCTACGGGCTGGAACTGTGCCTGGTGGGGGCCGCCGACAGCCGGGGAGCGGCTTACGACCCGGTGATCGGATTAGATCCAGAGATGGTGGTGCACCTCAAGCAAGCAGGGGGAACCATCGCCGACTACCCCGGCGCAGGACGGCCGGGCTGGCAGGCCCCAGAGCTGGTCGCCACTGCCAAGGCCGACCTGCTGCTGGAGGCCTCCCCGGTCAACCTGAAGCAGGGGGCCGAGCCTGGGCTGACCTGCATCCGCACCGCTCTGCAGCGGGGAATGCATGTCGTGACGCCCAATAAAGGGCCGCTGGTCGTAGCCTACCAGGAACTGCACGATGTGGCAGCAGCGCAGGGCGTGCAGTTGCGCTTTGACGGGACGGTGGCCGGCGGCCTCCCCGCGCTCTACTTGGGCCAGCGTGACCTGCGTGGGGCAGAAATTCATCGGCTGGAGGCAGTACCTAACCTGGTCACCGGCTATATTATGGACCTGCTGGCCGATGGCCTGCCCCGGGAAGAGGTCCTGGCCCGCGCCCGCCAAGAGGGTGCGCTGGAAGCGGATAGTTCGTGGGACCTGGAAGGGTGGGACGCTGCGGCCAAGCTGGTCATTCTGGCCAACGCAGTCCTGGAGTACCCAGCGCGGCTGGAGGAAGTGACACTGACTGGTATCACTGCCCTCAGCAGTGACGTGCTGCGGGCCGCGCGGGAGCGAGGCAATCGTTACCGGTTGCTGGCACGGGCAGAGCGCCGCTCTGACGGGACCTACCATCTCTCTGTGGCCCCTGTGCCCCTGCCGCCAGACCATCCCCTGGGCCACCTGGGCCGCAAGCAGATGGGTGTCGTATTCAGTACTGACATCTACGGGACGATCACCGCCATCATAGACGAGCCCGACCCAGTCCCCTCCGCCGCGACGATGCTGCGGGATATACTGGACATCTATTCGTAATGCGTGAATCGTAATTTCATTTCGGTTGACAGAGGAGGAAGCATCCCCAGATGCGACCGGGACACCATCTGGGGATGCCTGCTCCTCAACTGATTTGAAACACGCCCAAATCGTAACGCGTAAAGGAGCAACAATGGAAGCGATATGGCAGTGGGGACTCGACCTCATCCGCACCATCCAACTGGTGCACGGACCCGCGCTGGACACCATTTTTGAGGCCATCACCTTCTTGGGCGAGGAGATGTTTTTTCTCATCTTCCTCCCACTGATCTTCTGGTGTGTGGATTTTGCAGTAGGGGCACGCCTGGCCTTTGCCTTTCTCCTCTCAACCTACGTCAACACCGGGATCAAGGACCTGTTTGCGCACCCGCGCCCGTTCGAACTCGACCCAGCGGTGCAACTGCACGACGCTGAGGGATACGGGCTGCCCAGCGGTCACTCTCAGTCGGCGGTCGTTGTGTGGGGCACCATCGCGGCCGGGTTCCGCAAAACCTGGCTGTGGGTCGCCGCCATCCTGCTGATGGTGCTGATCGGCTTCTCCCGCGTCTACCTGGGGGTACACTTCCCCACCGACGTGCTGGGCGGTTGGGCGGTCGGCGCTGTCTTCTTGGCGGCCTACCTGGCGCTGGAGCCACGCGTCGAAACCTGGCTGAGACAGACCAGTCTGACCGTGCAACTGGCACTGGCCGTGGCCGTGCCACTGGGCCTGCTGCTGCTCCACCCTGCCAGCGATACGGCCAGTTCGATGGCAGTGCTGATGGGAATGGGCGCGGGGATGACGCTGACCAGGCGGGTGTCCCCCTTCAGCGCGGCCGGCCCGCTCTGGCAACGCGTTGTGCGCTTTCTGGTCGGCGCTATCGGACTGCTCACCCTCTACTTCGGTCTCAAACTCGTCTTTCCCGGCGAGGGCGAGTCGCTCTACTTCGCCATGCGCGTCGTGCGCTACGCGCTGGTAGGGCTATGGGTCGGGCTGGGCGCGCCGTGGCTGTTCCGGCGGCTGCGACTGGCGTCGAGCGGGGAGCCGTCAGCGTAGGGACAGGTACCGAGCTCATGCTACCTGCCCCGGCGCTTGAACAGTGTGCCGGCCAGAGCCGCAAGCAACGTCACTGTCCCCAGCCCAACCAGTACCGGCAAGACAGGCGGGCCAGGCGTCGCAGGGACGGATGGCCAGGGAGTGGGGGTGGGAGAGGATATGGGGGTAGGAGAGAGAGAGGGTGTGAGAGTATGGGTGGGTGGAGGTGTGGGAGTGGGCGTGGGGAATGACGTGGGGGTAGGGGTAGGAGACGGCTCAGAGGTCGGTGAGAGGGTGGATATGGGTGTATAGGTGGGAGTGGGCACAGGCGTGGTGGTGGAGAAAGGGGTGGAAGCGTCCAAGGGAGTGGTGATTGTAGCAGTCTCCGTTAGAGTGGGAGTGATAGTCTCCACCGGGAACTCAGTTGGCGCGGGCGTGACGGTCCCTGCCGGAGGCGGCGCACCACCACTCTCTTCGACAAGCAAGTAAGTGGTGCCACCGATGATACAACCCCTCTTATCGGCACAGCGGGCGTGAGGTAAGATGAGCGTATATTGCCCATCCACCGGTTCGATGGATTGTTCGGCACCGGTCTGGTCAACCAGCCGCGCCTGGGCAGCCAGGGCGGGCAGCGACACAGTTACATCAGCCTCCGTGCGTGCCCAAAGGACGCGCGTGGTGAGACCGCCCCGGTCGAGGGTGACCACTGTGTAGAGCGAGTGGCGGTCCTCGCGAGCGGAGATGGTGCCGGCGTAGTGCGTCGTGACCAGCCGGTAGGCGTCGTAGGCCGGACGGCGGCTGTGGTCGGACCGGACGATGCCGTTGGGTTCGCGTCCGGCTGGCGGGTTTGCATCTACCACCCACTTGTAGACCGCTATACGTTCTGCCCCCTCGCTCAGTGCCAGGGAAAACGCCTGCAGCAGGAAGCTAGCTTGCTCCTCCAGGCTGATCTGGAAGTTGGCCTGTGGTAGGGGATAGAAAGGGTCGTCATTCGGCGGAGCGTCGGTCTCGTTGACCCAGATAGGCTTCTGGAGGCCATAAGCGGCCAGCGTGGCACGGGTATCTCTGAGTACCATCGCGAAGTTCTTGATCTCGAAATAGATGTGCAGGGAGACTACATCGAAGTAATAGCCATGCTCTGGCCCTGTGGGGTCCTGTGCAGCCACAGCAAGGAGGCGTTTCAGGTAATAGGGCCGACCGAATTCTATGTCGTGAAAGTAGGTCAGGCCGGTCATGTGGATAACGACGTTGGGATTGGCCTGGTGGGCTGCCAGGTA
The DNA here is from genome assembly GCA_016783285.1 of Anaerolineae bacterium. The sequence goes on along the minus strand of JADHWW010000166.1, from coordinate 2,355 downwards.
GGCGACTTTGAGGAGTTGGTAGTACTCCTCTATTGAGCCGCACCACTCGGCGCTGAAAGTGTCGGGGGCGATATCGGGCTCATTCCAGATGATCCAGTGATCAACCCGCCCGGCGTACGTACCGGCAACGCGGCGCACAAACGCGGCCCACAGGTTGCCTGGATCATCTATCGGCAGGTACAGCCCCCGTGGGACACCGCAGTAGACGGGGCCATCGGTGGCCCAGGCCGGGGTGCCCTCGAGCAGCCCCACCACCTCACGGCCCATGCTGGCGGCCAGGGCCAGCCGATCGTCCGGCACGTGATAGCTGTTCCAATCCTCGGGGCCATTGCGCTGCAACTCCGACCAGTAGAATATGATGCGCTCCCAGCCCACACCCGCCTCGGCCGCAGCGACGGGGTCGTTCCACGCCTCCACCGCGCCGAAGCGCACATCTGGCGGAGGGTCCTGTGCCCGTGCAAACGACCAATGACACATGACCAACGACACATGACAGACAGCCAATATCAAATGAATAGATTTGGCGATTTGAGATTTGAGATTTGAGATTTTAGATTTAGTCATTGGGACTTGAGAATCTCCAACTGGTACCACTCCCAGAAGCGATGCATGCCGTCAACGACTGAGGTGGTCGGATTGTAGCCAAGGAGGTCGCGGGCTTTGGTGATGTCGGCGTAGGTAAGGGGAACATCACCCGGCTGAGGCGGTTCCGGTACGATGATCGCCTGCCGGCCCACAATCTCCTCGACCACCTGGATGAAGTCAGTCAGCGTGATAGTCTCCCCCCGCCCCAGGTTGATGAGCTCGTAGGGCAGATCAGCGTCGAGCGCGCTCAACACGCCGGCCACGATGTCGGCGATGAAAGTGTAGTCACGCTGTGAACTCCCGTCGCCAAACCGCCGCACCGGTTGCCCCTCAGCGATCCACTTAGTGAACAGATAGGGTGCCATATCGGGGCGACCCCGCGGGCCGTAGACGGTGAAGAAACGTAGCCCTGTGCAGTGCAGACCATACAAGTAGTGGTAGGTGTAGGCCAGCACCTCCTTCGCGACCTTGGTGGCGGCATAGGGGGAGACGGGGCGGCTGACAGGAGTGTCTTCGCGAAAGGGAATAGGCGTATCGACCCCGTAGACCGATGAGGAGGAGGCGAAAACGAAATTCCGGATGCCATGCCGGCGTGACTGCTCCAAGAGGTTCAGCGTGCCACGCACGTTGACCGATTCGTAGAGTTCGGGGTGTTGGATGGAGTAACGCACCCCGGCCATGGCAGCGATGTGACAGACCTTGTCGAAACGCCCATGGGCGAAAAGGTCGGCCAGCAATCGCTCGTCGCGCACGTCCCCCTCCACCAGACGATAGTGGGGGTGCGAGAGGACGGGCTTAACGTTGGCCCGTTTGCGGGCCGGGTCATAGTAGTCGTTGAAGTTGTCCAGGCCCGTGACAGTGTCGCCACGTGCCAGAAGCGCCTCTGCAACGTGGCTGCCGATGAAGCCGGCTGCGCCGGTGACCAGAATATTCATTCTCCTACTCCGATAGTCCTAACTTACCGCGCACGAAGCGGCGTACGGCTTTCATCGCTGTCACTGCTTCGCGGACTTCCTCAATGGTTGCTTCCGCCTTGCGCACCCACTCCATCAGGTACTCGTTAGTCTCGCTCATAAAGCACTTGTCCTTGTTCCAGAATCTCGTGGATAAAGTAGTCGCCGATACGTAGGCGGTGCTGTAACTCCGTCGGGGTGCGTACCAGGATGTCTATTGGGAAGGGAACGTCAAGCAGGACACGGGCGACGCAGGCGCTACGATGAGCGGGGCGCTCTCCGTCCTCCATCACGATAAGCAGGTCTACGTCGCTATCAGGCGTGGGTTCGCCCGAAGCGTAAGAGCCGAATAGAATGATGCGTTCTGGATTAAATGCCTTGACGATGTGCTGCACTACTTGCCCCAACTGTTCCTCTGTCACCGGCGTAAACCTGGTGGGGGCGACGAGTACCTGTTGTTCTGTGGCCACCTCAAGCCTCCTTTGATTTCGGCCCGTCCTGGTCGAGCCACAGGCGGGCAACGGTGTCGTCCAGTCCTGATGGCCGCACGTCCTGCACGTTCAGTTGGAGCCGCCGCTGGTCGTTCCACTCGTTGACCTCAAGATGATAGACAATGTCCACCCGGTCGGGCAGTTTGCCAGCCCACTCCCCTTGCCGGAAGGCAATACCATCCCAGGTGGTCTGACCATCGGACAGCGCGAGTTTAAGGTGCCTAACCTCTTTTTTCCCCACGGCCCGCTGGCCCAGGACACAGACGTCGTAACTAGCGAAGAGGGGTTGGGGATTGTCACGACCATATGGCTCCAATTGCTCTAAT
>JADHWW010000165.1 GCA_016783285.1 Anaerolineae bacterium | reverse complement strand
ATTCGTTTTATTCTAAATTCGTTGTTGTGATGATAGATTGTACCCCGCCTCTCCCGCCCGCGCAAGTCGGCGCGTGAAACCTGATTGACTGACCAATCTTTTAGGACGCAGTTCAACATGAGCGCTAGCACACCCCCAAGGACGAAAATGAACCAAGAGCAAGAGTAGGACAAGATGACATCTTGTCCCACTATTTTCGAAGCAGGACGCAGTTATCATGAACTGTGTTCACCCCCAAGGGCGAAAATGAACCGAAGCCACGGTCTGGTACTCTTCCGCCAGCGCCACGATAGCGGTCACCTTCTCCTCCGGCAGGAGATTGGCGCGCACCCCGTCCACCCCGACCTGGCGGGCGATTACCTCCGCCACGGCCGGGCTGTCGCCGGTCAGCATCGCAGTGTGGATGCCGCCCTGGGCCTTCAAGTCCGCGATGGCCTGGCGGCTGCCGGGGCGCGGCGTGTCTGCCACGCCGAACAGTGCGCACACCTCGTCGTCGTGCCTGACCATTTCTGTGGGAGAGCCATACTTCCTGAAAGGCGTGCCGCGTTACCGGGATGCCGCCCACGACGATAGCCGCCGCGAAGAGGGCTGCCCCCCCCAGCCCCCCCAACGTTGGGGGGGAATATATTGCTGTCAGTGCCAGGCCAAGCAGCGTGAGTAGCCCGGCGACGGCGGCCAGTGTCGTCTCGCGCTCCGAAAAGATAAAGCGGACAAAGCCATTTTGTGTCGCCGCTACTGGCCCGGCGCCGATGGTCGCCCGGACCTTTGCGGTGCAATCTACGCAGGTCGGCGCTGCGACCATGGATGTCTTGGTTGGCACTCACTCACCCCTCGCTCCGCCGACCAGGGACGATGTACCGCACCTGTTTGAAGGGTTTCACCTGCTCGCCGACTCGCTCCTTGAGAATGTTCCCGGAGACGTGCATCAGCGTGTCGCCGTAGTCCGAATCCACTCCCATGCTGGCCAGGCAGGGGTAATGATGATGGAGCAGGCCGGCCTCCTGCTCGGCGTCGGCGGCGGAGATCCCTACCAACCCCTGGGCCACGAAGCGGGCGCAGCCGCAAACGGCGTCCCGCGCCACCTCGACGGCAGTGATGGCCCGCGTCCCAGGGTCCACGGCGATGTCGAACGCGGGCTGGCCAAAGTGGCGGGCGAACTCGGCGATGAGCGGGTCGTCGTACTCTTCCCGGTGGCGCCGGATGTTGTAGTTCGTCTCGGTCAGTGAGCAAAGCGGCTTGGGGGTGACACAAGCCACGCCCATCTCGGCCAGCCAGCCGCGCAGTTGCCGGGCCAGGCCCCGGGGCAGCCACTCCTCCCGGTCCACCGGCGCGATGACGGCCTGTGCGCCGGTCATTCGCGCCACCTCCGGGACCAGCTCTGCCACGCCCTTGTGCTCGCCAAAGGCCAGGAGCAGGTCGGCCGGAGGCAGACTCGACGGCAAATAGTCCTCCGGGTAGTCTATCACAGGCGGCAGGATCGCCGGAGCCTGCCACACCTCGACCTGCCAGCCGGCTGGGCCGTGGGCGCGAATGTTGCTCACGTGCCGTTGGCCGTATTCGCCGGTGATGATCGCCAGGATGCGCATCTTGCTTGCTCCTACCATCACACCACCAGCAACCCCATGTCGCTGGCGAACAGCCCCAGCCGGTCGCCGGGTTGCAGTGGCGTGTCCAACCCCTGGTCACGAGCGCCGGCTTGTTGGTAGACCAGCCACGGCGCCATCGAGTTATGCGTGAACAAAAGCGCCCCGTTCAGAAAGACGTGGTAGACTTCGGTGGGCGCGATGGACAATTGCTCCAACGTCGTCCTCACCGTCTCCCCCGGACGCGGTTCCAGCCGCACCACGCTTTCCCGGTCAGGCCGGGGGTCGGGCGCGTGGCGGCGCAAACTTCCGTACAGGTGAATCTCTGTCATCGGTATCCCCCTTCCGTTTCCCAGACGATCTCGTAGGAGCACGTGATCGCGCCCTGGGGGCACAAGGCTTCGCACGCGGCACAATAGGTGCAGTCGGATGGGCGGGCGATGAACGGCCCCTCGGCCCCCATCTCCGCCGCGCCAGTGGGGCACTGTTCGACGCAAATGCCGCACTGATTGCACAGCGACAAGTTGATCTTGGGTAACGCCCAGTCCTCCATAAGCAAAACGACCACCTTTCTGCCATTAGTGTAGCAGAAAGGCGGTCGTCTGTCTACGACAAAAGTCGCACCTTGTCAGCGCAACGCCTCGGCCTCCAACCCCTCCCGGTCCAGGAGCACGATGCGCTGGCGCTCCATCCGCACCAGCCCGGCGTCGGCGAAGGCCCGCAGCGTGCGGCCCACCATATCCCGCACCGTGCCCAGGTGGGCGGCGATCTCTTCCTGCGTCCAGCGTTGGGTGACCTCATCAGCCTCGGCGGTTCCGCTGAGCGCTTCGGCTGAGCTCAGCGTCGAAGCCTCAGTCGAAGCGTGCTCCAGCAAAAAGCGCGCCAGCCGCCCCCGCACCGTGCGCAGTGAGAGGTCCTCCACCAGGTTGGTCAGGTGGTCCAACCGGCCGGCAAAGTCCTGCAGGATGGCCAGCGCCAGTTCAGAGCACTCCATCACCAGACGGTGAAAGTCTTCACAGGTGATGGCGTAGAGGGTGACAGGGGTGAGGGGTTCGACGGTGGCGTGGTTGACGCCGTGAGGTCTGAAGGGAGGCACCGTGTTAAAGGTCTGGCCCGGCCCCAGTCGCACCAGCACCTGTTCGCGGCCAGCGGGGGAGAGGCGGTAGACGCGCACCTGGCCCTCGGCGACAAAGTAGGATGCCTGGCAAGGATCGCCCTCGAGGATGATGGTTTCGCCGGGGGCGTAGGTGCGGCGGATGGCTACGCTGGCGACACGGGCCAGCGTCTCGCCGGAGAGACCAGCGAAGAGAGGGATGCGGCGTAGGGCTTGAACAGTGGTCTCCATCACAGCACCATTGTAGTCGAAAACGCGATTGCGTCAAGGCGGGCTTGCAGGCCGGGACACGATCCAGCACAATGCGACTTTTGTCGTAGACAAATACTCCTCTTTGTGCTATACTTGTAACAGTCGGGTGACGCAAGAGCCTGAACAATCATCTCAGGAGGAAAAAATGACCAAGTGGGAATGTATTGCGTGCGGGTACGTTTACGACCCAGAGGTGGGCGACCCCGATAGCGGGATTGTCGCCGGCACGCCTTTCGAGGCACTGCCCGACGATTGGGTCTGCCCCGACTGCGGCGTGGGCAAGGATATGTTTGAAAAAATAGAGTGAGGTAAAATTATGAAACCAAGAAGGATGAAGGATGGTATCTACTGGGTGGGGGCCGTCGACTGGGATCGCCGGTTGTTCGACGATCTCATCCCGCTCCCCGACGGCACAAGTTACAACGCTTACCTGATCCAGGGCAGTGAAAAGACGGCGCTGGTAGACACAGTTGACCCCGCTACGTCACACGTTCTGCTCAGTCATCTGGACCAACTGGGCGTTGAGCGCATTGACTACGTCATCGCCAACCACGCCGAGCAGGACCATTCGGGCACGCTGCCGCAGGTGCTCGAAAGATACCCCGAAGCACAGGTCGTCTGCACGCCCAAATGCAAGGGGATGCTTGTAGACCTGTTGCTGGCGCCGGAAGACCGTATTCTTGCCGTGGACGATGGCGCGACGCTATCGCTGGGCGACAGAACGCTCGAGTTCATCCACGCGCCGTGGGTGCACTGGCCCGAGACGATGCTGACCTATCTGCGGGAAGATAGGATTCTCTTCCCTTGCGACTTTTTCGGCTCCCACCTGGCCACCACCGACCTGTACGTCAGCGACGAAGGGCGGGTTTACGAAGCGGCCAAGCGGTACTATGCCGAGATCATGATGCCGTTCCGCAAGATCATTCAGAAGAATTTGGAAAAAGTGCAGGGGTACGAGATCTCCCTCATCGCCCCCAGCCACGGCCCGATATACGACCGGCCCGAGTTCATCCTGGAGGCGTATCGCGATTGGGTTTTTGGCGACCCGAAGAACATTGTCGTGTTGCCCTACATCTCGATGCACGGCACCACCCGCGTGATGGTGGACTACCTGATGGACGCGCTGGTCGAGAGGGGGGTGACTGTGGAACGGTTCAACCTGGCCGTCACCGACATCGGGAAACTGGCCATGGCGCTGGTGGACGCCGCCACTATCGTGATCGGGTCGCCCACCGTCCTGACCGGCGCACACCCGAACGTCGTCTACGCGACCTACCTGGCGAACGCGCTGCGACCCAAGGCCAGGTTCGTCTCCATCATCGGCTCCTACGGCTGGGGCGGCAAGATGGTCAAGCAGCTGGCGGGTATGATTCCCAACCTGAAGGCCGAGATACTGGATCCGGTCGTCGTCAAGGGCTACCCCAGGGACGAGGATTTCGCGGCTCTGGATAAATTGGCGGCCACCATCGCAGAGAAACACGAGACTCTGAGGGCAAGTCAATGACCAAGAAACACCGTCCCGCACTGGCGCCGGTGTGCTTTCGCAAACTCAAGACGGTTGACCCGGAACTGGGCCAGGTCACCGGACAATTCTGGGCGACCGTTTGGGGGACGGAGCGGGCCTTGCCACCCAGGTACAAGTACCTGGTCGCGTTTGGGATGGCAATGGCGGCGGGCCGCGACCGTCAGGCGACGCGTGAACTGATCAAAGCCTACGGCGCGGGTGTCACGCTGGACGAGTTGCGCGAGACGTTCATGCTCATCCCCTGGAATTTCGGCGTCTCGTACTTTTGCTCAGAGGTCAGCACCGGCACACCGATGCGCGCCTTTGAGATAATCGTCGAGTCAGAAAAAGTTGGTCTGGCGCGAGAAGAGATTGTCGAGCAACTAAAGACGCAACTGAAATCGCAGATCGGTTTTGAAGGCGAGTGACAGGAGGCAATCAATGAGACGATACGTTATCGTAGGCAACGGCGTCGCGGGCATAACGGCGGCGCAGACTATCGTGCGGGCCGACCCGGCCGCCGAGGTGCACGTCTTCGGCGCAGAGCCTTATCCCTACTACCGCCGCCCCCGCCTGTGGGAGTTCATCGCCGGTCAGACCGAGCAGGAGGCGCTCTACTTTCGACCGCCGGAGTGGTACGCCAGGCGCGGTATCCACCTGCACCTGGGGGTTCGAGCCACATCGCTCGACCCCGCCGCCCATCGCCTGGCCCTATCCGACGGTTCGCACGTGGAATACGACCGTCTTCTGCTTGCCACAGGCGGTCGTCCCTTTGTGCCCCCTTTCGAGGGCGCTGACAAGGAGGGCGTCTTCACCTTGCGCACACTCGATGACGCGCTGGCGATAAAGACATACGCCCGTGACGTTCGTAGTGCGGCGATCATCGGCGGAGGGCTGCTGGGGCTGGAGACGGCGCGGGCGCTGCGCACGGCTGGCCTGGAGGTGACGGTGATCGAGTTCGCCCCCCACTTGTTGCCGCGCCAACTGGACGCGGAGGGAGCGCAGGTTCTACAATCGCTGCTGGAAACGCAGGGGCTGCACATCCTGACCGCCGCGGCGACGGAGGCCATCCTGGGCGATGGACGCGCCAGGGGCGTGCGGCTGGGGGCCCGCCCTGAGCACAGTCGAAGGGACGGGCGCGTGGTGGACGGCGGACTGGTGCTCATCTCCACCGGCATCCGCTCGCGGGTCGAACTGGCGCGGGAGGCCGGGCTGGAGGTGAACCGGGGCGTGGTCGTAGACGAGCAACTGCGCACCAGCGGGGCCGATGGTTCGACTGCGCTCACCACAGGCGTCTACGCGGCCGGAGACGCGGCCGAGTTCGAGGGGCGGGTCTACGGCATCATCCCCGCCGCCACGGAGCAGGCGCAGGTCGCTGCGGCGAACATGGTCGCGCCCGGCAGCGCCACCTACGGCGGCACCATCCCCTCCAACACACTCAAAATCGTCGGCGTGGACCTGACCTGCCTGGGCGAGGCGACGGCCACGGGCGACGAGTTCGTCATCCTGCGAAAGAGGGACGCGGCGAGCGGCGTGTACCGGCGGCTGGCGTTGCGCGACGGCAAGATCGTCGGCGCCATCCTGCTGGGCGACACGCAGAGCGTCCGGCCGGTGAGGCAGTTGATCGCCAGTGGGCGAGATGTATCCGCCTACGGCGAGCGGCTGTTGGACGAGAGTTTTGATCTGAGAGCGTTGGCGCAGGGATAAAAAATAAGGAGGTCAAATCAAAATGGGTACAAAAGGAAGATCGATCGTAGGTATGGACGTAGACACTCTCATCGAGGTGCTCAACAAGGCCCTCGCAGACGAGTGGTTGGCATACTACCAGTACTGGGTAGGGGCCAAGGTAGCCAAGGGCCCTATGAGGGGGGCAGTGATGGCCGAACTCGTCCAGCACGCCACCGAGGAATTCGGCCACGCCGAGTTGCTGGCGAACAGGATACTCCAACTGGGTGGCACACCGCTGCTCAAGCCCGCAGACTGGTACGAGATGACCAACTGTGGGTACGAGGCGCCCGACGACCCTTACGTGGAGGTGTTGCTGGAGCAGAACATCAAGGGCGAGCAATGCGCCATTGAGGCCTATCGGCAGTTGGTGGAACTCACCAGGGATGCCGACCCGGTGACATACGAGATGGCCCTGGCGATCATGGCGGACGAGATCGAGCACGAGGAAGACCTGCAGGCCCTCGCTGAGGACATCCAACTGATGAAAGAGAGGAGATAACGATGAAATTTGGAGAAAGGATCCAGACAGCGGACTGGAAGAAAGAGAAGCACGTGCCGGTCATCGAGTGCCCGGACCAGGTGAAGGCGGGCGAGCCATTCGAGGTGAAGGTCGGGCTGGGGAAGGAGATCGCCCACCCCAACACCGTCGAACACCACATCAGTTGGATCGCGCTCTACTTTCACCCGGAGGGAGGCAAGTTCACCTACGACCTGGGCCGCTTCGAGTTCAACGGTCACGGCGAGGGAGCCGCGTTCACACACCACGCGGTGACCGTATCGCTGAAGATAAACAAACCCGGCACGCTGCACGCGCTGGCCCTGTGCAACATCCACGGGCTGTGGGAGAGCGGCAAGGAGATTGGCGTAGGTTAGTAGGTGGGGCAAGTACGTAGCGCAATTTGGCAAATTGCGTCCTGGCAAGTTACCAACTTGCCCTACCTCCATCTTGAGGGCCCGAATTTGTAAACCTCGGAGGTATTGCCCCGGAATGTTGAAAAGATACGCCGCGACGATGCGCCTTCTTTGCTCCGTAGTGAAATGTCAGCTTGGCGTCGGTCATCGGTTACGCCTTCCCCACTTCTTCATATCTGACCTCAATGCCTTTGACCTTGCTCAGCCTAAAGAAGGTCGCATAGCGCCTGGCAGAAACAGGCTGTGCCAATCTCCTACGGCGGGATTGAGAGCGATGCCACCGTTTGAGCAGTTCCTCCTTCAGGTGTCTCGGAAAAATGAAGGCTATACCGGAGGTCATGCTAAAGTTTTCGAGCGTGATGGGCCGAATAAAGAGCAGCCAGTCGGGAGTTACGCGCTGGCTGAAATTGATGTCCATCAAGTTGATCGTGCGTCCTTCGTTCGCCAGGTCGCTCAAGCGCATGATGCACGTGCTAGTTGAGACAGACTCGACTTCAAAGAGCGAGGTGGATGAAGCCACCATCGCCGCCAGCAACTCGCGCTCGATCTGGGTTTCCCCGCCAATTTCTTCCTGGTACCGTTCAACCGCGTTCTTGCCCATCACCCGGTACTCGTAGAGGGCGTAATCCATCAGGACGCTCAGGTCATCCTCGCTATCATAGACAAATCTCTTACTACCGCTCTGCACGATCCAGTGCTGTTTGCAATCGAGTGAGCGCCGTCCGTGCCCGCCGTTCCAGCTTCCACAGCTCATCCAGGTCATCCGGGTTGTGGACGGCTGCCTGGGCCAGTTCGGCGCTGGCGCGGAGCAGGCTGAAGGCTGAACTTAAAACCGGCGGGTCACCCTTATTAGAGGCAATCCTGGTTGATATGCTGTTGCCGCAATGATGCGATTTGGCATGTCTGGAACTACCGAACAAGGAATGTTGCGCAGGGCTCGGGCTGTATACCGATTGAGCGAAGCCACAGCATAACTGCCTCCGACGATGTCGAGAGAAGCAAACACCTGGTCGATTTGTACTGTAGATAGTCCAGGAATATGGCGACCTCTGCCAGCGTTTCTTCTGGAAACGTGTCCAAGGTCGTTACGACTTGCCGCTTCAATCCAACCCGAGTTGTCACAGTCTCATCTCCTTTCAACAACACTTGATGGGGGATTGCCAACGGACGAACATTAACAGATGAAGACGGCTTTCGCTAGCAAAATTCTACCATGCCTGAAGAGGCAAGTCAAACAGGCTGCACGCTTACGTAAGAAGCAACGGCCCTGCTACTCGTGAGAGCAGCAGGGCCGTAGATGTTTACTCGGAATTGTCTGGCAGACTCGAAAGTCTGCTCTACGTGGCGCTTCTCAGACCGTGCGCCGCCTGAGCGCCAGCGCCACGACGGCTCCCGCGGCCCCACGCGACCAGCAGTGCCCACGACTAACCCAGGCCCTTAACCTCCACTCAAGAGATACTCGATCCCCTCCGCCGTCCCGATACCCCGTTCCTCGCAGAAGCGCTGCGCCTCCTCCGTGAAACCGCCCAGCGAGAGATAGGCCGGCAGTACCGTCTCGTCGGGAAAGAGTTCCGCATAGACCTCTACCTTTTCCTGGAAATCCTCGACCGCTTTGAGCCCCATCGTCGCTTTCCTCTTCCGCACCTCGACCAGTACCGTCCGCCCGCAACTCGATTTGGCCCGCACGTCTATCTCCATACGTTTTCCGTCGTCGCGCTGAATCGAGACCCGCGACCTCACGTCGCCGACGTTCAACTCGCTATCGTCCTCCACACCGTCGAAAAACTCGGATAAAGCGAACCGCTTCCGGGCGCGAAACTCGTTGACCAATTGGATTTCCGCAAACTGGCCCACCAGATTGTTCACCATCCCTTGCAGTTTCTGCTTTTTCTCCTCCAACTTTTCTATCTGGGCTCGAAAGTCCTGCTTAAAGTCTGGCACGAACTCGAAATCGCTGATCTCCTTCTCGAAGCGGTGACGCAGAATCAAATTGAGCGTGCCGTCCTGCAAACCCCGGAAATCGACGTCGGACGGCCCCCACTCGATGACGTCCGACTTGACCATCAGCAGCAGTCTCCGTTTGATCTCGTCGAGGCTCAACTCCAGGCCCAACTCCTCCTTGAGTTCGCGCGTGCTCCAGTACCGGCCGGCGTGCTTGCTCAGGTGGAGCAACATCGCCTTGGCGTTCCGGTCGTTGATCCGCTGCAGCGTCAGTTCGATGTACTCCGCCCAGGTCATAGACATTTCGGACTCTCGGTTGGTGATCTCATAGTTCACCGTGTTCACCACGCCCTCGGTCGTGGTCAGGCGGCGTCCTGAGCCTGTCGCTTGTACTGAGCCCAGTCGAAGTGAAGGGTCGCGCCCCTCATAGTTGCTCTGCATCACGCAGGAGATGAAGAAGGGGTCGGACATGCACAACTCGTTGATCTGCACGGCGGTCTCGTTGGTGATCGGTTCGTCGTAGACCTCGGCATACTTGTAGACTGCCTGCAAGCCAGCCTCAGGGGTGAGGTAGGGAGATATGCGGAACCTGGACAGCCGCCCGGCCTGCAAATACTTGCTGCTGATCTCGAGCAGCCAACCCACGTAGGAGCCGGTGACCAGCATGGGCGCGATCTTGGATTCGACGACGGAGTGGAAACTGCCGGGCATACTTTCAATCGGACTGGTCTGGTAGTGGCGGTCGGGATACACGTACCGGGCCAGATTTTGGAATTCGTCCAGAATGACCAGGAAGCGCGTATCCAGCACCGCCGCGTAACGATGTGGGGCAGCGTAAGCAGTTTTCCACATCGCACCGTGAAAGCCTATCTCTTTATCCCGAAAGAGGGCATCGACGTCGTCGATCAGAGGGGCGATTGACTTTGCCAGGCCATATTCCTTGATTTTTTCCAGAGAGAGCGGTTTGTCTATCAATTCTGGATTTCTTTCCAGAAAGGAAATGTATTGTGAGGCGAAAGCACGATAGTAATCCACGGCAAAATCCGGATACCAGACCTCGTTTTCGCCGATGCTAAAGTAAAACGGGATCACGGCCCCATTCTCGCTCCACAGTTGGTTAAAGATACGTTGCACGAGCGCGGTCTTGCCGCTCTTGCGGCGGGCCAGGATGACCCTTGACTTTGAGAGCATTTTGGGGATGTTGGCAATCCACTTGCCAAAATTGCGAAATTCTCTCTCGCGACCCACGAGCAGGTCAGGATCACCTATCGCTTCTCGTAATGGATATTGCATTTTGCCCCTCCTGTGGTGATTTGTTGATTTGCTGATTTGAGATTTGTTGATTTGCGGAATCAAGTGTAGCACAGCCGGCGTCAAAACGCAAGTGAGAGGCCCGGCGGAGAGCCGGGCCTCTCTTTATCGTACCGTCGCCAGACTTATCGTTCAGGCCGTGCGCCGCTTGAGCGCCACTGCGACGATGTCTCCTGCAGCAACCATCACAGCCAGCAAGACCCGCAGCCACGCCCACGCCAGTAGGCTCAAGGGCTCCGTGTAGCCGCCGCCGGTGGATTGCCCGTACCCACCGGAACGTGATGACTTTGGCGCCAGTGAGGCCGGTCGTTGGGTCAGGGACTGTCGTCGTTCAAGACTGTCGCCCGTTCCCCATCCGGCTCAGTCGGGCGCCAAAGTCGGCCGCGGTGACGTCCAGCAGGGCATGGTTGAACAACTCCCTCAACTCATCCAGGTCATCAATCGTCTCCAGTTGTTCTGCCAGAGGCTCCAACTCTTGCCGAGACAGATTGAAGCGCGCCCGCAAGATCTGCAGGGTGTTTTGCCGGTGTGTATGCCGTGTGCCTTCCACCTCTCCCTGTCGAAGCCCTTGCTGAAGCCCCCGCTCAATGCCCTCTTGAACCCACTCTTCTACGAACGTCGCTTCTCGCATCTGTTCCAATTCCTCTCGAAAAAAGCGCCACAGAAACGCTCTGTCAAAGTAGCGCGAGGCTATCGTCACCGCCAACGCCAGCAAGTCGGCCCGCTTCTGCGCGTCTGGCTCCTCCAGGATCAACTCGCGCTCTTTTCTCAAAAGGGCCTCGTCTGGCTCGCGCACCAGCACGGCCCTGCCACTCGTCACGGGCGAGAGCAGCAGGGCCGTAGATGGTTACTCGGAATTGTCTGGCAGACTCGAAAGTCTGCTCTACGTGGCGCTTTCAGGGCCGATAGTTCTTGAAAATCGGCATCAACAGTATTCTGTACGTGCTGACGGTCGCGCTATTGTTGGCATTGTCCGGGTCAACGACCCCGGCGGGAGGGGTCACAGTGGCGGTATTGACCGCGCTATCCAGGAGGGCCAGATTGCCCTTTACCGTGTAGGTGACCACTCCGCCAACCGGGAAACTGGTCAACGTGTCGCTGACGTTGTTCCCGGTGCCACCCGTACAGGTCGCGCCGCCCGAGGCCACACAGGTCCAGGATACGCCGGTGATATTGGCCGGGATGGTGTCGGATACGATGGCCCCGTCGGCAACGTCCGGACCGAGATTGCGGGCCACGATGGT
>JADHWW010000164.1 GCA_016783285.1 Anaerolineae bacterium | reverse complement strand
CCAGATTCGCAGCTATATATCCACAGCCCGAAAGAATGGGCAACGTGTGCTTGAAGCATTGGAGAGAGCTCTGAACGGCGATCCTTTCTACCCATCCTTTCTTCAACCGCCTGCTGCACCATCAGGCTGAGCAGTTACATCTGAAGGAGGAAAAGGCAAAGGGCATTCAGGTGGCAGAATGGCTGGTCGCACAAAAGGTCGACGTGGTCTTGGTGAAGGAGAGCCTGCGCGGTAAAGGGCCGGCCTATGTTTTCCGCGACGCTGGGATCGAGCTGCGGCAGACTGACGCCAACACACTGGGCAAAGCGATCGAGGCACAGTGAGTCAAGGACGCCACGACCGTACAAGCGAGCGACGTGAGATAAAGATCGACATGGGCAGCAGGTTTCTGTTCAGCGCGGCAGGCGTCTTGTTGATCCTATGCTGGCTGCTTTACTTTGTGTGGTTGCACAGCCCAATTGTGAAAGCCCTCACGGTTGTTGGATGGATGACCTGGGCTGTTGGGCTTGTTCTGGTCTTTGTGCCTATGGTCGTTCTTCGGGCCAAAGGTGCACCGCAGAAGGGCAAAAGCTTTGTGCATACGACAGTGGTTGTTGATAGCGGCGTTTACGCAGTGGTTCGACACCCGCTCTACCTGGGCTGGTCACTGATGTATGTTGCGGTTATGTTCTTTAGCCAGCATTGGCTGGTTGTGGCAATTGGGGGACTAGGCGTCGCGTGTACGGCCTTGATCTCTGGACAAGAGGACCGGCGTCTCATTGAGAAATTCGGCGCTGCATATAAAGCGTACATGAAATCTGTGCCCGCTATGAACCTGTTTGCCGGCACAGTACGTCTGTTGAAACGTAAAAGGAAAAGAGAATGAAGCAGTTGGTCGTCCTCAGCGGCAAAGGAGGAACAGGCAAGACCACGGTCACGGCAGCGCTGGCTCACCTGGCTTCTCGAGAACTGCCCATCGTCCTGGCCGACGCTGATGTGGACGCCGCCAACCTGGAACTGGTGCTTGCCCCCGCAAAGCGGGAGGAACGTGACTTTAGGAGCGGCCAGGTAGCAGTGATTGACCCAAGAACGTGCACCGCCTGCGGTCGCTGTGCCGAGGTCTGTCGTTTTGGTGCCGTCCTTCCAGGGGACGTGTACCGGGTAGATGCGCTGGCTTGCGAGGGCTGTGCCTCTTGCTTCTATCAATGCCCGGCGGAGGCGGTTCGCATGCAGGAGCAGCAAGCCGGGCGTTGGTTTCGCTCCGACACGCGCTTTGGTCCTCTGTTTCACGCGCACCTCTTTGCCGGGCAGGAGAACTCGGGCAAACTGGTGACAATGGTCAAGCAACAGGCGCGCTTGACGGCACTTGACCTTGATGCGGCGCTGCTTCTGGTAGACGGGCCGCCTGGGATCGGCTGCCCGGTGATCTCGGCCAGCGCGGGGGCGGATATGGCGCTGCTGGTGGTCGAGCCGACGGTCAGCGGCGCCCACGACCTGAAACGCGTCTTGGCGACAACCGATCACTTTGGCGTGCCAGCGATGGTCGTTATCAACAAGGCGGATCTGAACCTGGCCCGATCTGACGAGATCGCCGCTTTCTGTGCTGTACAGGGAGTCAAGGTGATCGGACGGATCCCGTACGATACGGTGGTGACAGAGGCGATGGTCATCGGGCAGCCGGTGACCGCTTTTGGCGATAGCGCCGTCAGCCAGTCGCTGCGAGGCGTGTGGGCAAAGGTCAGGGAGGAACTGCTGTGAACGTCGAGCTGAAAGAGCGTGTGATCGATTGCCTGCGAGCGGTTATCGACCCGGAGACAGGGGCGGACGTAGTACGGATGCGCCTGGTAGAAAACCTGGAAGCAGACGACGAGGGCCTGGTACGGTACACGTTTCGGCCCTCGTCGCCGCTTTGCCCTCTTGCCGTGACGTTGGCCTTGCAGATCAAACAGAGCGTCGCCAGTGTGCCCGCCGTTACTCGCCAAGAGATCACCGTGGAGGGGTATGTCGGCGCGGAAGGCCTGAGTGAACTGCTCAGAGAGGCCTAGGCAGAGGTTCTGTTGTTCAGCTTGTCAAAGACAACGCGCACAAACAGAGTCCGATCGAACAGAGATGATGTGTGGCGAACATTGGACGTCGGAAGTGCTGGCTTTGGGACCTGTACTATGATCTGCACGGCCCTGGAAAAGCTCGTCGCGCGCGGTGCGGCGATGACACTGCGGAAGAAGGGGAGCATTCGTCATATAAGGAGACCTGCAAGTGAAAATCGTTGTCACAGCGAACGGCATAGACCTTGACGCACCCGCCAGTTCAATCTTTGGGCGATGTCCAGTCTATGTTTTTGTGGACACAGAAACGATGCACTTTGAAGCGATGGGGAATCCAGAGATCGATACCCTTCGCGGGGCTGGCTTTCAGACGGCCGAGTTCGTCGTCGAGCGCGGAGCACAGGCAGTGATGACCGGCAATGTAGGGCCCAATGCCTTCAGTGTCTTACAGTCTTCAGGTGTGCCCGTCTACCTCGCTGGAGGCGGGACGGTTCGAGAAGCAATAGCAGCATACGAGACCGGGCGGCTCCAACCTGTGGAGGGAGCGAACGTACCGGTTCGCAGTGGAACAAGCGGTGGTATAGGAGTAGGCACTGGCCGTGTGGTGCGTATGGGACGCTACACGCAGGATGCGGTTTTCCCAGCGCCGCCTGCATCCCCCGTTTCCCGTGAACAGGAAATCACTACCCTCAAAGAGACAGCCGGAGAGTTGTGCGTTCGGCTGGCTCAAGCGTTAGTGCGACTTGAGCAGTTGGAAAAAGGGGACTAGAGATGATTCACATAGATGGCGAACGATGTACCGGATGCGGCGCTTGTGTACAGGTATGTCCGACCGGGGCTATTCGGCTAACGGAAAGTGAGACTGGGAGCCACGCCGAGATCGACGAGGAGAGGTGCCAGGAGTGTGAGGCATGCGTGGAGGCCTGTCCAGAGGAGGCGATCATGTCAGGGGTTGAGCGCGCCATTGAGGGAGAGCTTGTGCAGATAAGAGCAGTGCCTGTGCCTGTGGAACTACAAACTCGAGAGATGCGTCCTGTACGGCCAGTACCCCAGGCGCTGACGTGGTTAGGAGCGGCACTGGTCTTTGCGGGGCGCGAGATCGTACCTCGCGTGGCAGCATCTTTGCTGGATGCCTGGGACCGCCGTGCCAGCCTCTCGATGCCATCGTCGAGCGACTCAATCTCCATGCGATCTGCGCGGGGGATGGCGGCAAACTCGACCGATGGAGGTGGTCGCCGGCATCGCTGGAGGAGAGGTCGCGGGGGGCGGTGAGACGTGGGGGCCTTGCCAGGCAGCGAGATCAGAAGTGGCGGTCAGGGCAAGGGGCTGGGCTCGGGGCTGGGCGAGGGTCCTATTGGGGAACCCACAGAAGAAGAGTGGGGCAACCGGTACGGACAAGGAAGATGAGGACCTACCTGGACTGCTACCCCTGCTTCCTACGCCAGGCATTGGACGCGGCGCGGCTGGCAGGAGCCGACGGCGACCAGCAGAAGGCTATACTATGAATATCAATGTGAAACGTGTGGTACAGACATCGCGCCAAAGCTGAAGGAGAGTCCAAATGACAAAGATCGGCATCATCATATGCAATCGCTACCATACCTGTGCGGGCGGTAAGTGCCTGCGGGCTCTGCGCGCTCGGGAGGGGGCGTTCGCTCTGTACAAGGGAGAGAACACTGAACTGGTGGGCTATACCACCTGTGGTGGGTGCCCTGGCGGCAACGTGGAGTACGCCCCGGCAGAGATGAAGAAGAATGGCGCGGAGGTCATCCACCTGGCTACAGGTTTGGTGGTTGGCTATCCGCCTTGTCCGCGTCTTCAGGCTTTCTGTGAGTTCATTCCGGCCAAATACGGCCTGGAAGTAGTTGTTGGTACCCACCCCATTCCGCAGAACTACTATTTGACCCACCAGCAATTGGGGACCTGGCAGTCAGCCGGGTGGCGAGACCGCATCCAGCACGTCTTGACAGACAAAGAGACGCGGCTGGCATACGACTGACGCTGGATGCAAGACGAACAGTTGGAAAAGAAGATTAGAGATGATTCACAGATGAGGAGGACATCAGTAGCTGAAAGGCAGGAGGAGCATGGCAAGTGACTTTGACCGCTTTGTGGAGGAACTCGAGCAGCGAGTCATCGCGCAGGCGCGGGCGGTCTATTCGGACGAGGATCCCGCTGCTGACCACGGTTCCGGAGACACTGAGGACGGAGCATGCCTGCGGTACCGGATAGCTGGAGAGCTTGAGTGGTTACGATGGAGGAAGAATATGCCGATTTATGAGTATCGATGTGAAGTGTGCGGTGAGGCGTTCGAGGTGTTCGTGCGTTCACCCTCCCGGCAGGCCGTCCCTATCTGTCCCAAGTGCGGGAGCCAAAAGGTAAAGAAGGCCTTTTCCCTGTTCGGGGTTGGCGGGGCGGTCAGAAGCAATGCATCGGGGGCGTCATGTGCCCCTGGCTCTACGTGAACGTTGAGTCGCTAGGAGGCCGTGTGCCCCCAACGTGGTAGAGTGCATAGTGGGAAGGATGTAGATGAGAGGAGATTGCTTTCGACGCCGTATTCGAGGCTGCCACGGGTCTGGCGGGTGGCCTCGGGCTGTGCGGCGACGCAACCTGTTCGGCGTTCACCGCCGGCGCGCTGGCCTTCGGCCTGCTCTATCCGCGCCGGCGCATTCACTTTGACGGGGAGCGAGAGAGCAAGGATTCCGCCTATGCTCTCATCCAGCGGCTACACGACCGGTTCGTGGGATACGATGGCAGGAGGCTCTATTGGCATGGCACTGATGCCATGGCCTTCGGTGCGGAAGGAGGAGACGAGATGTCGCGGTGGTCCACGGTGTGGATGATGGTGGGGATAGTGAGCTTGCTGGTCGTCGGGTGTACGTCACGGCCAGGGCGGACGATCTCTGGCGCTCCAACTTGGTCACCCACACCGACGGCGACGAGGATGCCGTCTCCCACGCTCACCCCTGAGGTGACCGTGGTTATGCCTTCGACAGAGGAGGGGCAGACGGTGAGATTTACGGTGGTCTATGACAACAACGAGTACGCCCCAACACTGCGCGCGACATGGGGCTTTGCTTGTTGGGTGGAGGCTGGAGAGGCAACGGTGCTCTTTGACACCGGTGGAGATGGGCCCACGCTGCTGGGCAACATGGCAAAACTGAGCCTCGACCCGCTGGCGATCGATGCCATCGTGCTCTCCCATATCCACGGCGACCACACCGGGGGCCTGGCCGGTCTGCTGGAAACCGGCACCAGGCCAACGGTCTGTGTGCCGGCGGCTTTTCCTGCCTCGTTCAAGGCAGACGTACGGGCGCGCGCTGACCTGGTGGAGGTGACTGAGCCGGTAGAGATCCTGCCGGGTGTGTACACCACCGGTCAGATGGGATCCCGCACTGTCGAGCAGGCGCTGGTGGTAGAGGCCGGTGCAGGATGGGTGGTCTTGACCGGCTGCGCTCACCCGGGTATCGTGGAGATGGTGCACCAGGCGAAAGAGGTTGCTGCAGGGGAGGTAGCGTTGGCAATGGGCGGGTTCCACCTGGGGGGAGCCAGCCGGGACCAGATCGAGGGCATCATCGCCGAGTTTCGCCGGTTGGGCGTGCGGCGGGTTGCGCCCTGTCACTGCACAGGCGATCGTGCCCGGCAGATATTCGCCCATGCGTACGGGGCGGACTGCACGTTGGCCGGCGTAGGGTGGGTCGTTAGTGTAGGTTCAGGTGGGTAGGGAAGCACGTGCTGGCACAGATGAGGAGTCACTGACTATGGAACTGAAATGTGCGCTGTGCGGGGTTCAAGCTTGCTGCGAGGAACCGGGTACAAGAGCATATCCAGACTTCTGCCCTATGGCGGTGGAACATGTTCCGTTGGACACGAGCGCTCTCCAGGAAGCCAGAAAGGCCTATGAGGATGAGGAGACGCGGAAGCTCGCCTTGGCTGCAGCACGTACCGAGGCTGACCGCTATCCGCTGGAGCCTCGGTTGGAAGAGGTGATGAGCTTTGCCCGACGCATCGGCGCCAGGCGGCTGGGTATCGCCTCCTGCGTGGGCTTGATCCGAGAGGCCAGAATGCTTCAGGAGATCCTTGAGGCCAACGGCTTTCAGGTCGAATCGGTGTGCTGCAAGGTGGGCTCTATCCCCAAGGAAGAGATCGGCCTGACCGACGAGGAAAAGATTCACCCTGGTCAATTTGAGGCGCTGTGCAGCCCCATTGGGCAGGCAAAGCTGCTCAACGAGGCGGAGACCGATCTCAACATCGTAGTAGGTCTGTGCGTAGGTCATGACAGCCTCTTCTTCCGCCACTCGGAGGCCCCGGTCACGGTACTCGTAGCCAAAGATCGAGTAACAGGGCACAATCCGGCCGCGGTGTTGTATACCAGCCACTCGTACTACCAGCGGCTAAAGAAGGGCCGACCTACAAGGGAGACGTGATTGATGGACGAGTTTCTGTCTCGGTTTGGGGTGACCTGCGACCGTCTCTTATGGGGCGTCGCCGCGATCTTGGTGGCGATCGTCCTGGGCAGCATCCTCTTTTCGCCACCCGACTTGCCCGTACCTTTCGGAGCCTCTGACGACGATCTCTCGGTTACTACGGAGACAATGGAAGGGCGTATTACCAGGGTTCTCTCTGAGGAGACGATCAGGACAGCGCAAGGCACCCAGTATGTGCAACAGATCGAGGTCGAGATCGCGTCGGGCAGCATGCAAGGACAGCGAGTGGTCACCGAACACGGGAGCACGATTGTCACCACCGAGTCGAGCCGCGTTAGACCGGGGATGAGAGTCATTGTGGAGCATGCCGCCGGACCGATTGGCGACAGGTACTACATCAGTGATTTCATCCGTCGTCCGGCGATCTGGGGGTTGACGTTGCTCTTTGTGGCGTCAGCGGCCCTGATCGGACGGTGGACGGGCGTGCGTTCGCTGATCGGCACGGCATTCAGCGTACTGGTAATAGCGCGCTTTATCCTGCCGCGTATCCTCGCCGGGCAGAACCCGGTAGCCGTGTGCATCGTCGGCGCGATCGTGCTGATGGCACCCACGCTCTACCTGGTGTATGGCTGGAAATCAAAGACGCACGCAGCGGCGCTCGGACTGAGTATCTGTCTGGTTATCACCTGGATCCTGGCCGCGATCTTTGTCTCCTGGGCACATGTGACCGGCTTTGGGAAAGAAGAGTCGGCATTCCTGGTGGTCGGTCTGCAGACCGAAGTCGATCTGCGGGGACTGGTGCTGGGAGGGATCATCCTCGGCACGTTAGGCGTGCTGGATGACGTTACCATTGGCCAATCATCTGCTATTCTCGAGCTACATGCGGCCAATCCATCCCTCTCGTGGAGGACCTTGTTCCGGCACGGCATGGTCATTGGGCGAGACCACATTGCTTCTATGGTCAACACTTTGATGCTGGCGTACATCGGTGCATCGCTTCCGTTGTTTCTCCTGATCAGTCTATACCAGGAACCACTGGGGTTCTTGCTCAACCGCGAGCGGCTGGTCGAAGAGATCATTCGCACGTTGGTCGGCAGCATAGGACTGATGATGGCCGTGCCAGTAACCAGCCTGATCGCAAGTTGGATGGCAAAGGGCATATGGGGGTATCGAAAGACCGGCAATCATCCCTCAATCCAATGATACTGTATTTGGCGACGGTAGTCAGCGTACGCGATCTGGCGACAGGCATCAAGCTTTTCCAGGTCAGGGTAGACGATCCCACAGTGAGCGCGGATTTCGACTATCAACCGGGACAGTTCGCCGAGGTATCGGCTTTTGGCATCGCCTCCACGCGGGAACGCAGTGAGGCGATCGAGTTCGCCATCAACCGCGTCGGCACAGTCACCAATGCCTTGCACCGCATGGACGTGGGAGATGTGATCGGCGTGCGCGCACCACTGGGAAAGGGATTCCCGAGGGACCAGTTCAGGGGCAACGACATCGCGATCCTGGGCGGCGGCATCGGCGGCGCGCCCTTGTGCCCGGTGATCCACACGATCCTCGGTCATGGGAACGATTACTTAAGCTGGCCATCTTTGGGGCGGCTCGGGCACCCGACCTGCCGGTGTTCACCGACGAATACGACGACTGGCGAGCCCGACCCGATACCGAGTTATACTTGACCGTGGACGAGGCGACGCCGGACTGGCCGTACAAGGAGGGGCTGATCACCACGCTGGTCGAGGAAGTTGCGCCCTCGCCAGAGAACGCGATCAGCATCACCTGCGGGCCACCGATCATGATCAAGTTTGTCATGCTGACCCTGCAAAAGCTGGGCTCCAAGTCGGAGCAGAACTGGGTGACGTTGGAGGCAAGATGAAGTGCGGCATCGGCAAGTGCGGTCGCTGCAACCTGGGAGGCGTCCTTGTCTGCACCGACGGTCCGGTGTTCTGCTTTGCCCGGGTGGAGCGATTCCTGGAGAGCTTTGTGTAGGCGGGATGAGATAGGCGTGTACAAGATTCTCCGAGGCCCGAGTTAGCGCGGGCTTCCGTGAGGAGAGTGAGGGAAAGAGTGGAATGGAAAAGCATGAACGAGACACAGCGCAAAGAATGGTTAGGGAAACACAGCAAAGAGGTGCTAGAGAGAGTTGGCATCAGAGAAGGCTGTGTGGTACTGGACTTTGGCTGTGGAACCGGGGCGTACGCGATTCCTGCCGCGAGGCTGGCGGGCAGCAGGGGAAGGGTGTATGCCCTGGACAAGGACAAGGTAGCTCTTGGAGGGCTTGGGAGGAAGGCGCTCAAAGAGGGTCTACGGAACATACAGACCATCCTTTCGTCGGATCTGGATACCAGTTTGGGAGATGAGTGCGTCGATGTGGTACTGCTGCACGATGTCATTCACTTGATCGATGAGAGAGCAGCTCTGTTTGAAAAAGTGTACAAGGTCGTCAAGCCTGACGGGCAGGTGTCTGTGTATCCGATGCACGTGGACAGTGATGAGGTGTCAAGACAGATGCGGGAGAGTGGCTTCTCTCTGGCAGCGGAGGAGTACGAGGGTAGTATCTTGGTCTTCAGGAAGGCAAATGGAGGGCGCTGTTGACAGCGTCCGCCGAATGAGTGGAATCGTGAGAGCTTTTGGGCCGGTCCCATCCAGGCGTCTGGGGCGCAGCCTGGGCGTCAACAACATCCCGCCCAAGGTGTGTACCTATTCCTGCGTGTATTGCCAGGTGGGGCGCACGACAGACATGGAGATCGAGCGCCGCACGTTCTATGATCCAGAGAAGATCGTCCAGGATGTCCGGGATAAGGTCGAGAAGGCCAAAGAGGCCGGGGAACCCATCGACTACCTCACCTTCGTGCCCGACGGAGAGCCCACCCTGGACGTCAACCTCGGCCGCGAGATCGAGTTGTTGAGGCCACTGGGCATCAAGACCGCCGTAATCACCAACGCTTCTCTCCTCTGGCGCAAGGATGTGCGGGCAGACTTGATGCAAGCAGACTGGGTCTCCCTAAAGGTGGATTCGACACGAGAGGATATCTGGCGCCGGGTCAACCGGCCTCATCGAGCTCTGCAACTGGCCTCGATCATGGATGGAATGCTCGAGTTTGCGAGGGCTTTCAGAGGGGAACTGGTCACGGAGACGATGTTGGTCGAGGGAGTCAATGAGGGCAAAGAGCAGGTCGAGGAAGTGGCCGGTTTTGTGGCCCGCCTGAAGCCTTCTGGAGCCTATCTGTCGGTCCCGATCAGGCCACCGGCAGAAACGTGGGTACAAGCACCGGCGGAGGAGGCCATCAACCGGGCCTACTATGTGCTCAGTGGCGAGGTAGGGCAGGTCGAGTACCTGGTTGGCTACGAGGGGAATGCCTTTGCCTTTACAGGCAATGTGGAAGAGGATCTGCTGAGTATCAGTGCCGTACATCCTATGCGAGAAGACGCCGTCGACGCGTTCCTGGCCCGAGCCGGGTCGGGTTGGCCCACGGTTCACGAACTGCTCGCTCGGCGGGAACTCGTCGAGACAGAGTATAGAGGACGCAGGTTCTATGTGAGGAAACTCCACAGAAGGCACAGATGATCTTTCATTTCATAGGCAAAGGAGAAGTATCCAGAGAACTATGCACTGTTTTCGCGCGAGCCAGGCATGGTCATCGTCAGGGTACTTCCCACCTCGATAGCGGTCTTTGACAAGTCGGACGGTCAGTTGTGCCTCAAGTGCCTGGATCTGGAAGGCGAGACCGCGCATCTGCGACTCATGACCGAGTGAGCGGGCTTGGGTCAAGCTGAGTCCAGGAGACTCGGATTCGAGCAGCCCGCTCGGCGGCGGGGGAGCAAAGTGCTCCTGGTCAGGCAGACGAGACGCTCACCCTCGCGCCCCGAGGTCCCCGTGCCGGTTGGGGTCCTCTTCGAGGTGCCAGATGATCGGGGTGAGGACCCAGATCAAGGGCACCAGCATGCAGGCCGCCCCCCCGAGTACAAAGATCGTCCTCACGCCGAGCTCGTCGCCCACCGGGCCGGCAATGGCCAACCCCAGCGGCGACATCACCATCCCGACGCTGTTGTTGAGGGTAAAGAACCGGCCCTGCATCTCGGGCGGGATCGAGGATTGGTAGATGGCATCCATGGCGCCGGAAAAGATGGGGACCATCCCCCCTCTCCAGAAACCGGCGACGAGGGCCAACCAGAACGCCGAGGCGGGGGCCAGCCCCACGGCAAGCGTGCCCAACCCAAAGCCGAGCACGCCGACGAGCAGAGTCACCATCCGCCGCTTGAACCCCCCCCACGCACTCAGGACGAGCCCTCCGGAGATGAGGCCGGCCCCAAAGGCCGAACTGATCCACCCAAGCTGCAGGGCCCCGCCTCGAAAGTGCTGGGTGACCAGCAGGGGGGTAAAGCTGAACGCAGGCGCCAGAAAGAAGCGGATCAGCGCAGTGGTGCTCATGAACAGGAACATCCCTCGCCAATTCCACGCGTAGCGGAATCCCTCGCCGATCTCGCGCCACACCGAACGCCCGCTGCGGCGGCGGATCGCCCTTTCCGGCTGTGGGACGCCCATAAAGAGCAGAGGCCCGATAGCCAAGAGGGCTGTGATCAGGTCGATGGCCAGTGTGCCCTCTATGGAGAGCACCTCCAGGAGCAGCGCGCCCAGCGGCGGGGAGACGATGCTCACCACACCCTGCATGGTCTGGTTCATCCCAGCGACGCGCGTCAGTTGGTCCTTCGGGGCCATCAGGGAGGTCGAGGCGCGCATCGCCGGATCCTGGAAGGCCCCGCCGAGCGAGCGCAGGAAGAGGATGGCGTACACGTGCCAGGTCTGCGCCCTACCGATCCAGTACAGATAGGCCAGAAAGGCGGTGAACAGGGCGATCAGCCCGTCCGAGACAACCATCACCCAGCGGCGGCTCCAGCGGTCGATCAGCGCCCCTGCAAAGGGGCCGAGGACGATGATCGGGAGCTGGCTCATCAGCGTGGCCACGGCCAACGTGGTCGCCGAGCCTGTGTGCTCGGTCAGCCACCAGATGAGGGCAAAGCGGACCAGCGAGGAGCCCACAAGCGAGAACGCCTGACCGGTCCAGATGGTAAAGAACCGGATCTGCCACCGCTCTCCCGCCCTCACGGCAGCAGCGCCCCGGCATCGTGGTCGAGGATGGCGGCG